>NZ_JBSFUO010000015.1:0-175590 GCF_053591835.1 Streptomyces sp. NPDC002911
CGAGACGCGCGAGGTACTGATCGCCTCGCTCGCGATGCTCCGCAACAAGCACGCCGACCTGCCGTCCCGCAAGCACGGCAACCCCCCGCAGTAGCCGCGGCCGCAACGGCGGCCCCGCCCCCGGCCCCCGCCCACGTGCCGCGACCATCTGCCCAGAAGACGGAGACATCCATGAACGCCACTCCCGCCGATTCGGTGCTGCGTGTCGAGAAGGGCCAGGCCGGCCCCGAGGAGCTGGCCGCGATCACCGCGGTCCTGCTCGCCCGGGCGGCCGCCCGGCCCGACGCGCCCGCTCGCAGGGGCCGCAGCACGGCCGGCTGGCGCCGGCTGGAGCGAACCCCCGGCTTCCGCGCCCCGCACAGCTGGCAGGGCTGAGAACGGCCGCTGAGGGCGTTCAGGGGCCCACCCGGGCCCCGCACGGCGAAGGCCCCGTACTCCTCCGAGGAGTACGGGGCCTTCGCCGTGCGGCGGCGGGGTCAGCGCAGGCGGGCCATCAGGGCGTGCTCGACCAGGGTGATCAGCGCGCTCTTGGCGTCCGCACGGTGCCGGGCGTCCGTCGTGAGGATCGGGGTGTCCGGCCCGATCTGGAGTGCTTCGCGTACTTCGTCGGGTGTGTAGGCCTGGTGTCCGTCGAAGCCGTTGAGGGCGATGACGAAGGGGAGGCCGCTGTTCTCGAAGTAGTCGACTGCGGGGAAGCAGTCGGCGAGGCGGCGGGTGTCGACGAGGACGACGGCGCCGATGGCGCCGCGGACCAGGTCGTCCCACATGAACCAGAAGCGGTCCTGTCCGGGGGTGCCGAACAGGTAGAGGATCAGGTCCTGGTCCAGGGTGATGCGTCCGAAGTCCATGGCCACCGTGGTGGTGGTCTTGTCCCCGGTGTGGGTCAGGTCGTCGATGCCCGCGGATGCGGACGTCATCACGGCTTCGGTGCGCAGCGGATTGATCTCCGAAACGGCACCGACAAACGTGGTCTTACCCACGCCGAAGCCCCCTGCCACCACGATTTTCGCCGAGGTAGTGGAGCGGGCCGCTCCGCCGCTAGAGCTTGCGAAGTCCACTGAGCACCCTTTCGAGCAGTGTCACATCTGGTTGGCCGCCGACGGTCTCGTCGCCGCCGGGCTGATGGATAGCGACGAGTCCGGCCTCGGCCAGGTCGGCGACGAGGATTCGGGCAACGCCGAGTGGGATCGAGAGAAGGGCCGAAATCTCGGCCACCGACTTGATCTCGATGCAGAGCCGGCAGATCCGCTGGTGCTCGGGCAACTGCCCTTGCAGCCGGGACGGATCCGCCGTGGTGCTGACCAGCGCCTCGATGGCGAGCTGGTACCGCGGCCGGGTCCGGCCGCCGGTCATGGCGTACGGACGGACCAGCGGGTTGTGCGCCTCGGGCTTCGCGGGCGCCGGGGCCTGCCGCTGGACGGGCTGGATGCGCGACGGCGGAGCCTTGTACCGCTGCTGGTCCTGCGGCTGGTAGTACGGCGGCTGCTGGTCCTGCGGCGGCTGGTAGTACGGCGGCTGCTGGTCCTGCGGCGGCTGGTAGTACGGCGGCTGCTGGTCCTGCGGCTGCTGGTGATGCGGCTGCTGGTAGTGCGGCTGTTGCTGCGGCCACCCGGACTCGGGTTGCCGGGGCCAGTCGTCCTCCTGCGAGCCTCGCTCGGACCGCTGGTATGGCTGGTACGGCTGATAAGGCTCTTGCGCGCCCTGGCCGCCGGGCGTGGAGAGGTCGTCGAAACGGTTGTCGCCCTGCTCCCCCGGAAGCTGACCGCCCTGGTACGGGTGTCCGCCTGTAGGTGCTGCCACGTTTCCTCCTCCGACTGCCGGTCGCCATCCCAGTGGTGCCACGCCACCGCACCTTATGGCGCGGTGACGAGAAACGCACTGTCTGTCTATTAGTTAAGAAGACTTCCCTGGAGTTCGGCACGGAGATCCGGGGTAAGAACACTTCCTGCACGGTCTACGAGAAGTGCCATTTCGTACCCAACCAGACCGATATCGGCGTCTGGGTGGGCGAGGACGGCGAGTGAAGATCCGTCAGAGATGGACATGAGGAAGAGGAATCCTCGCTCCATCTCCACAACGGTCTGATTTACGGCGCCGCCCTCGAAGATCCGGGAGGCACCCGCGGTGAGCGACGTCAGACCTGAGGCGACAGCCGCCAGCTGATCGGCGCGGTCCCGTGGGAAACCCTCGGACATCGCCAGCAGGAGTCCGTCGGCGGAGACCACCACCGTGTGCGACACCCCAGGGGTGTTGTCCACGAAGTTGGTGATCAACCAGTTCAGATTCTGCGCCGCCTGGCTCATCGGGCTCACACTAACGCTCCTGGTTGTAGGTATTACTCGTGTCCGTACCCGCGGTACGTCCCCGCAGGACACCACGGCGCAGGTTGCTCAACCTGCCCCGTATGTCCTCGGGGGCGCGGGAGACCTGTGGGCCGCCCTGCTGGGTCTGCTCCGCCGTGCCCTCGATCAGATTGGCCTTGGGTACACGCCGGGGGAGACCGGAGGGGGTGATTCCGCCCGCCTTCGGATCCCGCAGCTTCTCGGCCCGCTCCCAGCGCTCGTCGTTCGCCGAGCGCCAGCCGTCGGGGCCTTCCCTGTCGGCCTGCGCCGTCTGCGACGGGTCCTGCTGAGGCCGTTGCTGCTGCGCCGGCGCGGCAGGCTGATCGTTTCCGCGGCCGGTGGGCTGCCAGTGCTGCTGGCCCGCGCCGCGGCGCGGGAGACCCGCCTCGGTCAGGTCGTGACCGGGATTCGGAGTGGGCCCCGGACGGTCGAAGCCTACGTGTTCCTGCGTCGCGGCGGGAGCGCCCGGAACGGATCCGGCTCCGGGCTGTGCCAGGGGCTCGAAGGCCCCCTGGTAACCGCCCTGATCCGCCCATTCGTCCTGCTGGGAGTTGCCGTTCCGCGGGGCGAACTGGTCGGCGTACTGTTCCTGCAGACCGTCCGGAGCGGCGTACGCGGAGTCCGCATAGCCGTTGTTCTGCTGCGGACCCTGGTAGCCGTCGCCGTTGGCGTACGGGTCGTAGCCGCCCTCGTAGCCGGGCTGCGCGTACTCCTGCTGTCCCGGGGCGTACTGCTCGGGGGCGGGGGCGTGCTGCTCCTGGCCGTGCTGTCCCTGCGTGAACTGCTGCGGGGGGTAGCCCTGCGGCTGCCCGGCCCCGTCGTCCTGGAACGGCGGGGACTCGCCACCCGTCTGCGCCTCCAGCGCCGCCCGGCGCTCCTCGCGCATGAGCGAGCGGTTGACCGGGCTCAGCTGCGGGGAGTCCGCGACCGAGGTCTCGTAACGCGAGTCGTCGAAGCCGAGCTCCGCCGCCGTACGCACCCCGAGCTGCTGAGGCATCGGGTCGAACGCCTGCTGCTGCTCGGGCATGATCGAGGAGACGGTGAAGTCGTCCTGCGGCACACCCTCGCCCCCGCCACCATGGGTGATGGCGGCCGGCAGCATGACCAGCGACGTGGTCCCCGCCTGCTCGCCCGAGGGGCGCAGCTGGACCCGGATCTCGTGCCGGTCGGCCAGTCGGCCGACCACGAACAGGCCCATCCGCTGGGACACCGCGGCGTCCACCGTCGGCGGGTTGGCCAGCTTGTGGTTGATGTCCGCGAAGTTTTCGGCGGTGAGGCCGATGCCCTTGTCGTGGATCTCGACCATGACGCGTCCGTCGGGCAGCCGGGTCGCGGTGACCCGGACCTTGGTCTGCGGCGAGGAGAAGCTGGTGGCGTTCTCCAGCAGCTCGGCCAGCAGGTGCACGAGGTCGGTCACGGCCCGGCCGTGGATCTCGCTCTCCGGTACGCCGGTGAGCTCGATGCGCTCGTAGGACTCCACCTCGGAGGAGGCGGCCCGCAGCACGTCGACCAGCGGCACCGGCTGGTTCCAGCGGCGGCCGGGCTCCTCGCCCGCGAGGACGAGGAGGTTCTCGCCGTTCCGGCGCATACGGGTGGCCAGGTGGTCCAGCTTGAAGAGGGTCTCCAGCTGGTCCGGGTCGGCCTCGTTGTTCTCCAGATCGGTGATGAGGGTCAGCTGTCCCTCGATGAGCGACTGGTTGCGGCGCGACAGGTTGGTGAAGATCGCGTTGACGTTGCCGCGGAGCATGGCCTGCTCGGCAGCGAGCCGGACGGCCTCGCGGTGCACCTGGTCGAAGGCGCGGGCGACCTCGCCGATCTCGTCCTGGCTGTTGATCGGGATCGGCCGCACCCGGGTGTTCACCCGGCCCGGCTCGGTCCGCGACAGCTGGTCGACCAGCATCGGCAGCCCCTGCTCGGCGATGCCGAAGGCGGCCGTACGCAGCCGGCGCATCGAGCGGCTCATCTGGCGGGCCATGAGCCCGGCGATGATGAAGGCGGCCAGCAGCGAGATGATCACGATGGCGGCGTTGACGACGGCGTCGGTCCGGGCGTCCGCCGAGATCTCCGCCGCTTCGGTCACGGCCCTGTCCACCAGCTCGTTCTCGACCGTGGTGTAGCCGTCGAACTTCGCGGTGGCGGCGGCCATCCAGGTCTCGGGCGTGATGCCCTTGGCCTTCAGCTCGTCCGGCTGCTTGCCCTGTCCTATCTGCTGGGCCATGCCGTCGAAGACCGAACCGTCGACGCTCGGAGGCGCCACGAAGGGTTTGCCCGCGGCCTTGGCCTGCGCCTCGGCGGCCTTCAGCTGCTCGGCTCCCTCGGCGGCCTTGCCGGCCATGACTTCCCTGAGCCGGGCCGCGTCGGCCTCCGTACCGCCGGAGACGAACTCCCCGAGGGCGATCTGCTCGAGGTAGTTGTACGAGCTGAAAGCCGTGACCTGGCCGTTGAAGTTGCGCGCCTCCTGGCTCGGCCGCACCAGCAGGTGCATGCCTATAGAGCGCTGAAGCGATTCAGCAGCCTTGGCAAGCTCGATCGCGTACACCGTCCGGCCGTAGCTGGTGATGTTGCCGGTACCCAGGCCGAGCTCGTTGGAGAACTCCATCAACGAGTGCTGGACCTTGGTGTAGCCCTCTTCCGTCTTCACCGGGTCCATCGCCTCGGCGTAGGCGGTCTTGCGCAGCTCGGGGAGCAGGGGCTCCTCCACCTTGAACAGCTTCAGGCGGCGGTGGAGACCCTCCTTGTCCGGCATGTTCTGCACGGCGGCGTCGAACTTCGACGCGGCGCCGTCCGTGGTGGCGCGCACCTTCTCCACCTCGGCGGCGGTGCGCTTGTTGGACAGCAGGGGCTGAGCGGTGAGGTCACGCTCGTTCAGCAGCGCCTGTCCGTACGCCGCGGCCGCGCGGACGACCAGAGCGGTCTTCTCGGCCTCCTGGGCCTCGTTCCAGGTGTCGACCGACCCCTTCACCTGGAAGCCGCCCATGACCAGACCGACCAGGGCCGGGATCAGGAGGATCGCGTTCAGCCGGGTGGGCACCCGCCAGTTGCGCGGTGACAGCCGGCTGGTGCTGCCACCGGCCGGTTCCGCCTCGGACGACGTGTCTGCGGGCGGAGGCACCGCAGCGCGCGGCGGCGGCGTGAAGTTGCCCCGCTCCGAATGCGCCGCGGAGCCCTCGTTGCTTCGCCTCACTCGACCAACAACCTCTCGGCGTCGGCACCTACGTTGTGCCGGATTATCGTTCAGGGGCCGTACCACTGGCTAGTTCGAGGCATTGCAGCATGCGGACCGGGCGCGTTCCAAACAGTCGGAATGCGCGCTTCGGACCGGGGCAGGCGCCCGGCAAAACGGTCATAAAGAGCGAGCCCCGCCAAAAGGCGAGGCTCATGTGAGCGCAGCGGTACCGGCCGTGCGCGTCGGGTGTCGGTAAGGACCCAGATCTCTGTCGAAATGTTATGAACACGGGGGCGGATCGTGTCAAAGGACACAGGCCGCCCCCGCGCGCCTACAACAACTTCCGTAGATCACTACCGACTTGCGGCTACTTCAGCCGGGCCATCAGGGCGTGCTCGACCAGGGTGATCAGACCGCTCTTGGCGTCCGCGCGGTGCCGGGCGTCCGTCGTGATGATCGGGGCGTCGGGGCCGATCTGGAGTGCTTCGCGTACTTCGTCGGGTGTGTAGGGCTGGTGTCCGTCGAAGCCGTTGAGGGCGATGACGAAGGGGAGGCCGCTGTTCTCGAAGTAGTCGACTGCGGGGAAGCAGTCGGCGAGGCGGCGGGTGTCGACGAGGACGACGGCGCCGATGGCGCCGCGGACCAGGTCGTCCCACATGAACCAGAAGCGGTCCTGTCCGGGGGTGCCGAACAGGTAGAGGATCAGGTCCTGGTCCAGGGTGATGCGTCCGAAGTCCATGGCCACCGTGGTGGTGGTCTTGTCCCCGGTGTGGGTCAGGTCGTCGATGCCCGCGGATGCGGACGTCATCACGGCTTCGGTGCGCAGCGGATTGATCTCCGAAACGGCACCGACGAACGTGGTCTTACCCACGCCGAAGCCCCCTGCCACCACGATCTTCGCCGAGGTGGTGGCACGGGCCGTACCCGTACCGCCGCTAGAGCTTGCGAAGTCCACTGAGCACCCTTTCGAGCAGTGTCACATCCGGCGCGCCGCCGGCCTCTCCGTTGCCCGGCTGGTGGATGGCCACCATGCCGGCTTCCGCCAGGTCCGCCACGAGGATCCGCGCCACACCCAGAGGCATGGACAGCAGGGCCGACACCTCGGCCACTGACTTGACCTCGCGGCACAGGTGGCAGATCCGCTGGTGCTCGGGGAGCAGGGTCCCAAGGTGGGCAGGGTCCGCTGTGGTGCTGACCAGTGCCTCTATCGCGAGCTGATAGCGCGGCCGGGTCCGGCCGCCGGTCATGGCGTACGGACGGACCAGCGGCTGGTCACCTTCACTGTCGTACGACGCATGGTGCAGTGAGCCGTACGGATCAGGTGACGCGGGTGGCGGGGTCATAAATCCTCCGGGCGTGACAGCAGGGTGTCGGCTTGCCGTCTGAAGGTGGCCGGTGGGGAGCTGTGTCGGCCGGACGGGTGAGGGTTTTGAGTAGTACCTGGGGGGATCGTGTCAGGTGGCTGCCGCGTGGCCGTCTAGTGGAGCAGACTTCCTTGTAGTTCGGCACGGAGGTCAGGGGTGAGGACGGTCCCCGCACGGTCGACGAGGAGTGCCATCTCGTACCCGACCAGACCGATGTCCGCGTCGGGGTGGGCGAGGACGGCGAGTGAAGATCCGTCAGAGATGGACATGAGGAAGAGGAATCCCCGTTCCATCTCCACGACCGTCTGGCTCACGGCGCCGCCTTCGAAGATCCGGGAGGCACCCGCGGTCAGCGACGTCAGACCGGAGGCGACTGCCGCCAGCTGATCGGCGCGGTCGCGCGGGAAACCTTCGGACATCGCCAGCAGCAGGCCATCCGCGGAGACCACCACCGTGTGGGACACCCCTGGGGTGTTGTCCACGAAGTTGGTGATCAGCCAGTTCAGATTCTGCGCGGCCTGACTCATGGGGCTCAACTAACGCTCCTGCTGGTGAGTGGGGCCGAGTGGGAAACTGCCGGTAGACGAGCCGGTGTTGGCCTGTCGTCCCTGCTGGATGCCCCGGCGGAGATTGGTCAGACGGCCGCGTACGTCATCCGGCGCACGCGAAACCTGGGGTCCGGACTGATGATTCTGCTGCTGAGCAGTGCCCGGCACCAAATTGGCACGTGGGACACGGCGGGGCAGTCCGGAAGTGGTGATCCCGCCGGCGGCGGGCTTCTTGACCCGCTCCGCCTGCCGTACGAGTTCGTCGTTGGGTGAAGCGCGCCATGAACTGGTCGCGCCGGTGTCAGCCGCACCACGCCGTGGCATGGCCGGAGGCGGGGTGCCGTCGAAGGGCTGGGAGTCGGCCGGTTCCTGCGGCTCGGCAGCGGGCGGCTGCTGGCCGCCCTGCTGCACGCCGTGGAACCAGTTCGTCTCCAGCGTGTCGAACAGCGGCGTGCGCCCGTCACCGGGACCGGCCGGCGGCAGCGCCTCGGGCTGCTGCGGCAGCGCCGAGCGGCGCGGCGGCTCACCCGCGAAGAGGTCCGGCGGACGCGGTGCGCCGAATTCGGTGGTGTCGGGGTGGCGCGGTGCGGGCGCCTGCGGGCGCTGGGCGCCGAAGCCCTGGTCCTGCGGCATCGGGGCGTTGAAGTCGGGGCGGGCGAACTGTGCGGTGCTCGCCGGGCCCGGGGCATGCGGGACCTGAGGCGCCTGCGGTGCCTGCGGTGAGAAGTCCGGGCGGGCGAACTCCGCGGTGGCACCGGGGCCCTGACGGTCGTCCATCGGCGGGCTGAACGGCTGGTTCGGGCCGGAGGTCCCCGGCCGGGCGAACCGGCCGTTGTCGTGCTCCTCGTGCTCACGCGGAAGGTCCGGTTGCGTACGCCGGGGCGCACCCTGCTCCTCGACGCCCCAGCTCGTGTTCTGCGGGCGCTGCGGCTGCGGGTTGCCGCCGGGCAGCTCGGCACGGGGGCCGCCGGAGGGCGGCAGCTGGCGGCCGGGGCCGCCGGGCTGCTGCGGGCCGCCCTGGTTGCCCTGGGCCTGCTGCGGCTGTGAAGCACGGGGCGTGGGCTGGCCGGAGTGGCCGAAGAGGTTGGGCCGCCCCGAGTCCGTACCCGCCGAGGGGTCCTGCGGGGGGCGTGCCCCCGGACGGGCACCACCGGCGAAGGCACCGGCGAGGCCGCCGCCGTGACGCGGGCCATCGGGCCGGCCGGGCAGACCCGGACCCTGCCGGCTGTTGCCCGGCTGGCCGGGGCCCTGCTGGTTCCCCTGCTGCGGCTGGCGCGGTCCGCCGTCGCGCGAGGGCAGCGCGGCTCGGGGAGCCGAGCCCGCGCCGACCTGCCCGCGCGGCGCCGACGCACCCTGCCCCGTGTCGGGAGCCGACGCGGAACCGGCGAGTCCGGGACGCTGGCCGCCCGCGGCGGGAGCGCCACCGCCGAGGAGCCCGCCCGGGGCGCCGCCCTGCTGGCCCGGCTTCGGCGGCTGCTTGCCGCCGTGCGCGACCTCCATGGGCAGCATGACCAGTGCGGTCGTACCGCCGGAGTCGGAGGGCCGCAGCTGGATGCGGATGCCGTGACGCAAGGACAGCCGGCCGACCACGAACAGACCCATGCGACGGGACACCGAGACGTCCACGGTGGGCGGTGAGGCGAGCCGCTCGTTGATCGCGGCCAGGTCCTCGGGGGAGAGGCCGATACCGGTGTCGTGGATCTCTACGAGCACACGGCCGTCGGGCAGCGCGTGCCCGGTGACCCGGACCTTGGTCTGCGGTGAGGAGAACGACGTGGCGTTCTCCAGCAGCTCTGCGAGGAGGTGCACGAGGTCGTTGACGACGCGGCCGGCGACCTCGGTGGCGGGCACGGCGGACAGCTCGATGCGCTCGTACTGCTCCACCTCGGAGGCGGCGGCACGGAGCACGTCGACCAGAGGCACGGGCCGGGTCCAGCGGCGGCCGGGCTCCTCGCCCGCGAGGACGAGGAGGTTCTCGCCGTTCCGGCGCATACGGGTCGCGAGGTGGTCGAGCTTGAAGAGTGAGGACAGCTGGTCGGGGTCGGCCTCGCGGGACTCCAGCTCGGAGATGAGCGAGAGCTGGCGCTGGATGAGCCCCTGACTGCGGCGCGAGAGGTTGGTGAACATCGCGTTGACGTTGCCTCGCAGCAGCGCCTGCTCGGCGGCCAGACGGACGGCCTCGCGGTGCACGTCGTCGAAGGCCGCGGCCACCTGGCCGATCTCGTCCCGGGAGTGCACACCGACCGACTCGACGGAGGTGTCGACGTCCTGCGGGTCCGTCTCGGAGAGCTGCCTGACGAGCTCGGGCAGCCGGTCCTGGGCGACCCGGGTGGCGGTCTCCTGCAGCCGTCGCAGCGAGCGGATCATGGACCGTGCCACGACGAAGGCGCCGACCAGCGACACACCGAGGACGATGAGGATGACCGCACCGTTGAGGATCGCGTCGCGCCGCGACTCGTCACGGAGTTCGCGGGCCTTGCTCTCCATCTCGCCGAGGAGGGTTTCCTCGATGGTCTTCATCGCGTTGATCTTGTTGGAGCTCTGGTCGTACCAGTCCATGTACGTGCGGGTCTTGCCGCCGCTGCTGCCCTCCATGCCCAGCGGGCTGTCGAGCACCTTCTTCGCGTACATGTCGGCGGCGGTGATCTCGGGATTCCCGTTGTCCAGCGGTGCCAGCAGCTCGGCGGAGTTCTTGCCGGTGGACTCGTAGGTCGTCTCGAAGGTCTTGAGGGTCGTGTTCCCCTTGTTGAGCGCGTTGCGGCCGAACGCCTGGTCGTTGTCGCCCAGCTGCGTCTTCGTGCTGTCGCCGCCCGGCAGTGCCGCTGCGATGATGGCGCGCTCGACGGAGGCGTACTCCTTCGAGGACGAGAAGGCGGCGAGCGCACGCGTCCGCTTGATCATCTCCGGGTTGCTGGTGGCCTGCGCCATGTCCTGCGAAAGGCTCAGCAGCGAGGTGATCAGCTGGCTGTACTGGTCGACCGTGTTGAGACTCGGGCTGTCGCCGGCGTACGCGTCCTTACGGATGCTGGTGATGTTGCCCAGCTGGTTGCCGATCTGGCTGACGCTCGCGTGGATGCTGTCCAGCGCCGCGTCACCGGGGGAGTTGCCGATCTCGTCGGTGGCCTCGAAGAAGGCGTCCTTGGCGCGGTCGGTGCGCTCACGGGGCTGGGTGACCTTGTAGTCGGTGGCCTTCACGCCGTTCGACAGCGGGCCGGCCGACCTGTCGCGCTCCTCCTGGAGGGCGTTGGCGAGCGCGGTCGCCTTCTTGGTCATCTTGGTGAGCAGCTGCATGTGCTCCAGCTGGTCGATGTCGTTCATCGACTCGTTGATCCGCAGCCCGCCCAGGGTGGTCGCCGCGACCACGGGGAGAGCGAGCAGGGAGACCAGACGCGTGCTGATGCGCCAGTTACGCAGGGCCACGCGTGAGCCGGCGGTGGTGGGGACGGTCGGCTTGAGAGGGCTTGCGGCCTCCGCACTGCCGGAGCTCGTCGCGCCGGAGTGCTGTGCGCGGTCGCCGCCGTCACCGGCCGCACCGGGATTCTGGGCGTGCTGGGCCGAGGAACCGCGGTCGTTCCCACCGCGCGGTTCCTGGTCCGCCGGGGTTTCCCCTCGGCCCTGGCGGGGCTGGGGTGACCCCATGCCATCCCTCTTGAAACGTCCCTGCACTAGCGTCGCAACCTCTGGACCAGGCGTCCCTCCGCGCAGTCGCACGGCGTGACGGTGTCGGCGTCGTGGGGCGCTGGACGCGCCCCATGGTGGTCGTGAGTGACCGGCGTACTTCCCCCTCCCGCCGCCACTCGGCGCTGCGTTGCGCCCCTGCGCGTTGGGCCTGAAACCCGCGGCGGTGCGTGGAATTCCAGCACAGTGAAGGATCTCCAACAAGGCCCGCGTACCGGGCTGTGACCTGGATGACACGGTGTGATGGACGCGTAACAAGGCGTGGAGCGTGTTCGTGGTCAAACCGGGTGATAACGGGTTGGCTCCCGAGGGGTGCCGGGTGTCCCAGACGCCATGATCGGGAGCGGAATGACAGATTCAGTGACGTATTGTCTGATTTGCATACCGTGATCAACTGTCCATAATGCTCGATTTGTCGGCAACTTCGTGAGCAAACTCACATCATGATCGCTGCCTCATCTCGGCCGCGGTGGGGAATCGGATGTTTAGCCTGGCGCTTTACAGGGATAGCGAATCCGACAACCGGCGCACCTCCGGGCAGCGCCCCCAGCGGCAAAGGTCCATACGGCAGATGAAGACGACGATGACGTTCCGCAACATTGCCAACCCCCGGCGCACGACGCTCGTGGACCTCCAGGACGCCCAGGCGCTGCAGACGCCGGAGCTGCGGGAGCACACCGTCGACCTGCCCACGCAGACGGCCAACCCGCGCCGCACCATCCTCATGGAAGCCCCGGTCGCGGCGTCGAAGTAGCGGCCGCCCCTCGGCCTGGCGAGGCGATAACCTGGAGCGTCAGTCTTCAGCCAGCCAGCAAGTGAGGGGCGACAGCATCCCGTGCGCATCGCCAGGTTCTCCATCGACGGCAATGTCGCCTTCGGCGCGGTCGAGGGCGACAGCCCCGACAGCCTCGTCCTCGACATCATCAAGGGCATCCCGTACGCCGACTTCGAGCTCTCCGGGACCAAGGTCCCGCTGAAGAAGGTCCGGCTGCTGCCGCCCGTGCTTCCCAACAAGGTCGTGGCCATCGGCCGCAACTACGCGGAACACGCCGCCGAGCTCGGCAACGAGATCCCGGATGTCCCCATCACCTTCTTCAAGCCCACCACCTCGGTGATCGGGTCGGGCGACGCGATCGAGTACCCCTCCTTCTCCGACGACCTCCACCACGAGGCCGAGCTGGCCGTGGTGATCGGCCGCATGTGCCGCGAGGTTCCCCGTGAGCGTGTCAAGGACGTCATCTTCGGCTACACGTGCGCCAACGACGTCACCGCCCGCGACGTCCAGCAGCGCGAGAAGCAGTGGGCCCGGGCGAAGGGCTTCGACACCTCCTGCCCGCTCGGCCCCTGGGTGGAGACCGACGTCGACCCCGGCAATCTGGCCATCCAGGCCACCGTCAACGGCGAGCAGCGCCAGCTGGGCCGCACGAGCGACATGATCCGCTCCATCGAGGACCTGGTCGTCCACATCACGGAAGCCATGACGCTGCTTCCGGGCGACGTGATCCTCACCGGGACCCCCGCAGGGGTCGGGCCCCTGCACGTCGGCGACGAAGTCGCCATCACCATCGAAGGCATCGGCACTCTCACCAACAAGGTGATCAAGCGTGGTTAACGGACCCGTCCGCGTACGTTTCTGTCCCTCCCCGACCGGCAACCCCCACGTGGGCCTGGTCCGGACAGCTCTCTTCAACTGGGCCTTCGCCCGGCACCACCAGGGCACCCTGGTCTTCCGCATCGAGGACACCGACGCGGCCCGTGACTCCGAGGAGTCCTACGAGCAGCTGCTCGACTCGATGCGCTGGCTCGGCATGGACTGGGACGAGGGCCCCGAGATCGGCGGCCCGCACGCCCCGTACCGCCAGTCGCAGCGGATGGACCTCTACAAGGACGTCGCGGAGAAGCTCCTGGCCGCCGGGTACGCGTACCCGTGCTACTGCACCACCGAGGAGCTCGACACCCGCCGCGACGCCGCCCGCGCGGCCGGCAAGCCCTCGGGCTACGACGGTCACTGCCGTGACCTGAGCGATGAGCGCAAGGCCGCGTACGAGGCCGAGGGCCGCACCTCGATCGTCCGCTTCCGGATGCCCGACGAGGCGATCACCTTCACCGACCTGGTCCGCGGTGACATCACGGTGCAGCCGGAGAACGTCCCGGACTACGGCATCGTCCGTGCCAACGGCGCCCCGCTCTACACGCTCGTCAACCCGGTCGACGACGCGCTGATGGAGATCACCCACGTCCTGCGCGGCGAGGACCTGCTCTCGTCCACCCCGCGCCAGATCGCCCTCTACCGGGCGCTCATCGAGCTGGGCATCGCCAAGGACACCCCCGCCTTCGGCCATCTCCCGTACGTCATGGGGGAGGGCAACAAGAAGCTCTCCAAGCGTGACCCGCAGGCCTCGCTCAACCTCTACCGCGAGCGCGGCTTCCTGGCCGAGGGGCTGGTCAACTACCTGTCGCTCCTCGGCTGGTCGATCGCCGAGGACCGCGACATCTTCAACCGCGACGAGCTGGTGGCCGCGTTCGACATCGCGGACGTCAACGCCAACCCGGCACGCTTCGACCTGAAGAAGGCCGAGCACGTCAACGCCGAGCACCTGCGCATGCTCGACGTGAAGACCTTCACCGAGGCCTGCGGCCCGTGGCTGAAGGCCCCCTTCGCCCCCTGGGCGCCGGAGGCCTTCGACGCGGCGCAGTTCGCCGAGATCGCCCCGCACGCCCAGACGCGTGTGACGGTCCTCTCGGACATCACGGCCAACGTGGACTTCCTCTTCCTGGACGAGCCCGTCGAGGACGAGGCGTCCTGGGCGAAGGCCATGAAGGCGGGCTCCGACGCCCTGCTCGTCACGGCCCGCGCGAAGCTGCTCGCCGCCGAGTGGAACGCCGAGGCGCTCAAGGCCGCGGTCCTCGCCGCCGGTGAGGAGCACGGCCTGAAGCTCGGCAAGGCGCAGGCCCCGGTCCGCGTGGCCGTCACCGGCCGGACGGTCGGCCTGCCGCTCTTCGAGTCCCTGGAGATCCTGGGCCGCGAGAAGACGATCGCCCGCGTCGACGCGGCACTGGCGAAGCTCGCCGCGTAGCTGTTCCGCGCACGCCGGAGGCCGGGATCCCTTGGGGGTCCCGGCCTCCCGGCCGTTCACGGGACCTGCGGTGCCTCGCGTAGGCCGGCTCGCTGTCCCGGAACGGCGGTCGCTGCTCCGGCGCGCTTCCCGTCGGCGAACATCAGGCTGGAGGACTGCGCGGTGCGCCGGTCCGAGACCACGATGCCGCCGCGCCACTTGCCGCTGGGGTCCTGGTAGCGGAACTGGAGCTTCTTCAGACGCTCACCGAACTGTTCCCGCAGCGGTGCGTAGGCGTCGTCACAGTGCACGTTCCACGTGAGGTCGTTCAGGTAGGCGTGACAGGCGATCGGGAACAGCAGGGACGACACCACCAGATCCGCAACCTGCAACAAGGTGTGCGTGTCGCTGTGCCCGAAGACGGGGGACTCGATGATCCCCCCGGAGGCCGTCCCCGCCTGTGCGGTACTTGCGGGTGGTCACGCAGTGCACGTTGGGCGCGTTCTTCACCTTGGTGCGGCTGTCGAGGACCATCATGCCGCGCGAATGCTCGTGGGCCAGCTGAGCCTGAAACGTCTCGGTCAAGGAGCCCACGGAGGCCGGGTAGACACCGGATTCGTTGAAGGCGAGTCCCTCCTCCTTGATCCAGACGCGGGCGAGAAGCCGCGCGTCATGGCGTTCCAGTATGTCGAGCAGGGAGGAGATGAGCTCCATCGCGGCCCGGTGCCAGTTGTGGTTGCCGGCCCGTAGGTTCTTCCGGACGTCGGAGCCCTTGATCTCGTGCTGGATCAGCTCCGACAGATGCATGACGTGCTGCAACTGGGGCCGGTAGTGCTTCTTCACGTTGAGGAAGTCCCAGGTCAAGTCCCTGACCTGGGAACAGGGCACGGTGAACCCGCCGATGACGAGCACGGGCGGCGCATCCGGCTTGGCCGGGTCGAGCGTCTGCCCGTTGCCGGCCTCGTCGATGTAGCAGAGATGCACCGAAACCTGAAACACGTCTGTGGCCGCCCCCGAAGGGACGGCCACAGGGTCTGCGCAGCCATATGCGCGATGTTTTGTTTGCTGTCTCCGATGCTGCCAAGAGCGGGAGCGCAGGGTCAAGCTCATCGTCGCTCTGGGTTGACCGGGTTCAACCCTTTGGAGCGAAAGGGGCAGTTGCCGAGCCGGGCCAGACGAGGCACCCGATACTTCCGGGGCGCAGGGAGATCATGTGGGCGGCACGGTCGGGGGTGCGCAACGACATCCGGAACCCGCCGTCCACGGCGGTGACCTGGGCGCTCCCGTCGTCGTGCGCGAGGCCCCACGCGGCGACACGTGCGTCGTGCTCGCCGCCCGGCTCGCCGAACTGCAGGCCGAGGTTGCCGCAGCCAAGGCCGCGAACCAGAAGGTTCAGGACACCCACGACTATGACGAGGCCGCCACTCGCGATACGTTCATAGACCTCCTCCTCAAGGAGGCCGGCTGGGACCTGGCCCCCACAGGGGCCGACCCGGCGGGCAAGCTCACCGTCGAGCGCCCGGTGACCGGCATGCAGACCGCCTCCGGCAATGGCTTCGTCGACTACGTCCTGTGGGGCGTGGACGGCAAGCCCCTCGCCGTCGTCGAGGCCAAGCGCACAAGCCGCGACCCCCGCGACGGCCAGCAGCAGGCCAAGTTGTATGCGGACGCCCTCGCAGCCGAGTTCAACCGCCGCCCGGTGATCTTCTACACCAACGGCTACGAGACCTACCTCTGGGACGACGGCCTGGGCTACCCGCCCCGCCGGGTCCAGGGCTTCCTCACCCATGACCAGCTCCACTGGCATGTGCGGCAGCGCGCGGGCCGTCTCTCGCTGACGACCACTCCGGTGAACGAGAGGATCGCCGGACGCCCGTACCAGCTGCGCGCCATCAAGCGCGTCGGTGAGACGTACGAGCGCGACCGCCAGCGACAGGCCCTCCTCGTCATGGCGACCGGTACCGGCAAGACCCGTACCACCGTGGCCCTCGTCGACCAGCTGAAGAAGGCCGGCTGGGCCCAGCGTGTGCTGTTCCTCGCCGACCGCGAGGCCTTGGTCATCCAGACGATGAAGGCGTTCAAGGAGCACCTTCCGAACACTCCCGTCGCCAGTCTCCTGGACGACAAGTCCGCATCGGCGCACGTCTTCGTCTCCACCTACCAGACGATGATGAACCAGATCGACGTGACGGACAGTGCGGGACGCCGCCGCTTCGGTCCCGGCTACTTCGACCTCATCGTCATCGACGAGGCCCACCGTTCCGTCTATGCGAAGTACGGCGCCATCTTCCGCTACTTCGACTCGCTCCTCCTCGGGTTGACCGCGACTCCGAAGGACGAGATCGACCGCAACACCTACAAGCTGTTCCAGTTGGAAGACGGCGTCCCCACCGACTCCTACGGCTTGGATGAGGCGGTGGGCGAGGGTTACCTCGTGCCGCCGAAGGCCGTGAAAGTGCCCTTGAAGTTCATGGAGCACGGCATCCGCTATGACGACCTCTCCGAGGAGGAGAAGGCCGAATGGGATGCCAAGGAGTGGTCGGAGGACGGCGAGAAGCCGGACGCTGTCAGTCGCCATGAGATGAACACATCGCGGAGGACCTGCTCGGGAAGACCAATATCCCGGCCGTCGCCGACCAGCTTGAGCTGCTGGAGGCGGCAGCGGGCGAGGAGTGGTGGCAGGACGTCACCCTGCCGATGCTGGAAGACCTGCGCAGAAGGTTGCGAGGGCCGGCCGAGCTGGTTGACGCCAAGGCCAAGCGGAAGATCGTCTACACCGACTTCGAGGACGAGTTCGGCGAGATCCCCGAGGCGGAGATAAAGGACATGCCGACAGGCACGGACGAGCACAGGTTCCGCCAGAAGGCCCGCGCTTACTTGCTGCGTCACGAGAACCAGCCGGCCGTCCGCAAGCTGCGCCACAACGAGCAGATCACCGAGGACGACGTGGCCGGTCTGGAAGAGATCTTCCTCGCCGAAGCGGTGGCCTCACCCGAGGATCTGGACGAGGTGCGCGCGACGGGCGGGCTCGGTCTGTTCGTTCGCGCCCTGTGCGGACTCGACCGTCAGGCGGCTCAGAGAGCGCTCGAGCTCTTCATCGTGGGGAAGCAGCTGAGCGCCACACAACTGGACTTCATCACGCTGGTCATCGACGTGGTCACCAAGCGTGGCGTGCTCGATCTGGGAGACCTGTACGAGGTCGGCAGCCCCTTCCATGACTGCGCACCTGGCGGTCCGGACGATCTGTTCTCACCTGAGGAGATCGACGACTTGAAGATCATCTTTATCAGCCTGCAGAGCACCGCGAAGCCCGCCATGCTCGCCGCGTAGCTTTTCCGTGCACGCCCGAGGCCGGGTTCCCCTTGAGGGAGTTCCGGCCTCCGGCATCGGAGGGCCCCAGGACGGGTAGGTACGCCGCATGGTCATCCGCGCGGTCCTCTGGGACATCGACGACACGATCTTCGACTACTCCGGAGCCGACCGCATCGGCATGCGCAAGCATCTGGAGAACGAGGGCTTCCCCGAGGGATACGACTCCCTGGAGCGTGCCCTCGACGCCTGGAAAGCCATCACGGACGTGCAGTGGGCACGCTTCGCCGCCGGGGAGCTCGACTTCCAGGGGCAGCGCCGTGAGCGCGTACGCGCGTTTCTCGGACGGTGGCTGAGTGACGCCGAGGCCGATGACTGGTTCGGCCGGCACGCCGCCCATTACGAGGCCGCGTGGGCGCTCTTCCCGGACGCCGTGCCTGCCCTGGACCGGCTGGCGGGAAGCTTCCGCCACGCCGTCCTGTCCAACTCCAGCATCCACAACCAGGACCGCAAGCTGCGCGCCCTCGGGGTGCGGGACCGCTTCGAGGCCGTGGTGTGCGCCGTCGAGCTGGGCATCTCCAAGCCGGACGCGGGTGCTTTCCACGCCGCCTGTGAGGTGCTGGAGCTCGACCCGCCCGACGTGGCGTACGTGGGGAACGAACCCGACATCGACGCGGGCGGTGCGGTGGCCGCCGGGCTGACGGGAATCTGGCTGGACCGTGACGGGCAGGGCGGGCGTCCCGAACTCGTGCGGATCACCGGGCTGGATGAGCTGCCCGGCCTACTGGCCGGCCATACCCGTTTTGGAGCGCCGGACACCTTCAGGTAATGTTCTTCCTGCGCCGCCCGAGCGGGTTGAAAGATCCGGCCGGGAAGTGCAGACAGAAAACGAACCCTCAGGGGTTGCGTTTCATTGGGCTATGGTGTAATTGGCAACACTACGGTTTCTGGTACCGTCATTCTAGGTTCGAGTCCTGGTAGCCCAGCGCAAGACCGAAGTAGCAAGCCCCCGTTGTGTAGCGGCCTAGCACGCTGCCCTCTCACGGCAGTAGCGCCGGTTCGAATCCGGTCGGGGGTACAGATCCTTCCCGCGAGAACATCTGGGTCGCACCCACGTACTCGATGCAGGATCGCTAGGGCCCCCGTTGTGTAGCGGCCTAGCACGCTGCCCTCTCACGGCAGTAGCGCCGGTTCGAATCCGGTCGGGGGTACTTGTCACACCATGGGCTATGGTGTAATTGGCAACACTACGGTTTCTGGTACCGTCATTCTAGGTTCGAGTCCTGGTAGCCCAGCGCAAGTCAGCAGTAAACAAGCCCCCGTTGTGTAGCGGCCTAGCACGCTGCCCTCTCACGGCAGTAGCGCCGGTTCGAATCCGGTCGGGGGTACAACACAGCAGTACGGAAAGGCCCTTCGCTTCGGTGAGGGGCCTTCTTCGTGTGCCCGCAACACCATCCCCGGTGTGGGGCAGGTGACTTGGGCCGCCACGACGCTGGGGCGGCCGGAGGGGGAGGGCGGAGGCAGGAGCGGGTCAGCCCGTGCGGCGCAGCGCCTCGCTCAGTCTCGCGGCCGAGTCGATGATGGCCTGCGCGTGCATCCGGCCCGGGTGGCGGGTGAGCCGCTCGATCGGCCCGGAGACGGACACCGCGGCGACCACCCGGTTCGACGGTCCGCGGACCGGGGCCGAGACCGAGGCCACGCCCGGCTCGCGCTCACCGATCGACTGGGCCCAGCCTCGCCGCCGTACGCCCGAGAGGGCCGTCGCCGTGAAGCGGGCCCCTTGCAGGCCCCGGTGCAGACGTTCCGGCTCCTCCCAGGCCATCAGGATCTGTGCGGAGGAACCCGCCTTCATCGTGAGCGTGGAGCCGACCGGCACGGTGTCCCGCAGTCCGGACAGCCGCTCCGCCGCCGCTACGCAGATGCGCATGTCGCCTTGCCGGCGGTAGAGCTGCGCGCTCTCTCCGGTGATGTCGCGCAGATGTGTGAGTACGGGTCCGGCCGTTGCCAGGAGGCGGTCCTCGCCGGCCGCGGCCGCGAGCTCCGCGAGCCGGGGGCCGAGAATGAATCGGCCCTGCATGTCCCTCGCCACCATGCGGTGGTGTTCGAGTGCCACGGCCAGTCGGTGTGCCGTGGGCCGTGCGAGCCCTGTCGCCGCGACCAGCCCGGCGAGGGTGGCCGGACCGGACTCCAGGGCGCTCAATACCAGAGCTGCCTTGTCGAGAACGCCGACGCCGCTAGAGTTGTCCATACGACGATACTCGCGTCTCACTCTGTGAAACGCAAGTTCAATTTTCCCCGGAAGTTGCGAACCTGTACAGGCGGCCGTACAACGGCCCGCAGCCACCGCCTCGCTCGGGGGTCAGGGCGGCGGCAACTCGAAATCTCTAGTTGGGCCGGCGACGACGCCGGCCGGAGGGAAAGCGATGGGTAGGACACTCGCGGAGAAGGTCTGGGACGACCACGTCGTCCGGCGCGCCGATGGCGAGCCCGACCTTCTCTTCATCGATCTGCACCTGCTGCACGAGGTGACCAGCCCGCAGGCGTTCGACGGTCTGCGCCAGGCAGGCCGCCCGGTGCGGCGGCTCGACCTCACCATCGCGACCGAGGACCACAACACCCCCACCCTCGACATCGACAAGCCGATCGCCGATCCCGTCTCCCGCGCCCAGCTGGAGACCCTGCGCAAGAACTGCGCGGACTTCGGCGTCCGGCTGCACCCGCTGGGCGACGTCGAGCAGGGTGTCGTGCACGTGGTCGGCCCGCAGCTCGGGCTGACCCAGCCTGGCACCACGGTCGTCTGCGGTGACTCCCACACCTCCACCCACGGTGCTTTCGGAGCGCTGGCCTTCGGAATCGGCACCAGTCAGGTCGAGCACGTCCTGGCCACCCAGACGCTGCCGCTGGCCCGACCCAAGACCATGGCGATCACCGTCGAGGGCGAACTCCCCGACAGCGTCACCGCCAAGGACCTGATCCTGGCCATCATCGCCCGGATCGGCACCGGCGGCGGCCAGGGCTACATCCTCGAATACCGCGGCTCCGCCATCGAGAAGCTCTCGATGGAAGCCCGGATGACCATCTGCAACATGTCGATCGAGGCCGGCGCCCGCGCGGGCATGATCGCCCCCGACGAGACCACCTTCGCCTATCTGCGGGGCCGCGACCACGCCCCCGAGGGCGAGGACTGGGGCGCCGCGGTGGAGTACTGGAAGACGCTGCGCACCGACGACGACGCCGTCTTCGACGCCGAGGTCGTCATCGACGGCGCCGCACTGGCGCCGTTCGTCACCTGGGGCACCAACCCCGGTCAGGGCGCGCCGCTGTCGGCCAACGTCCCCGACCCGGCTTCGTACGAGGACGCCTCGGAGCGTTACGCCGCCGAAAAGGCCCTGGAATACATGGGGTTGACCGCCGGCCAGCCACTGCGCGAGATCAACGTGGACACGGTGTTCGTAGGTTCGTGCACCAACGGGCGCATCGAGGACCTGCGTAACGCGGCCTCGATCCTGGACGGCCGCAAAGTCGCCGACGGCGTACGGATGCTGGTCGTCCCGGGCTCCGTCAGGGTCGCCCTGCAGGCCGTCGAGGAGGGCCTGGACAAGGTCTTCACCACCGCCGGCGCCGAATGGCGGCACGCGGGCTGCTCGATGTGCCTCGGGATGAACCCCGACCAGCTGGCCCCCGGTGAGCGCTCCGCCTCCACCTCGAACCGGAACTTCGAGGGCAGGCAGGGCAAGGGCGGCCGCACCCACCTGGTCTCCCCGCAGGTCGCCGCCGCCACCGCCGTGCTGGGCCGTCTGGCCTCGCCCGCCGATCTGTCCGACGTCCGTACGCCCGCCGGAGTCTGAGAGTCATGGAAGCATTCACCGCACACACCGGCCGGGCCGTCCCGCTGCGTCGCAGCAACGTCGACACCGACCAGATCATCCCCGCTCACTGGCTGAAGAAGGTCACCCGTGACGGCTTCGAGGACGGGCTCTTCGAGGCCTGGCGCAGGGACGAGAACTTCGTCCTCAACCGCCCCGAGCGCAAGGGCGCCTCGGTGCTGGTCGCGGGTCCCGACTTCGGCACGGGCTCCTCGCGTGAGCACGCCGTCTGGGCCTTGCAGAACTTCGGCTTCAGGACGGTCATCTCCTCCCGCTTCGCAGACATCTTCCGGGGCAACTCCCTGAAGAACGGTCTGTTGACCGTCGTCCTCGACCAGCAGGTCGTCGACAGGCTCTGGGAGCTGACCGAGGCCGACCCCACGGCTGAGGTCACCGTCGACCTGGAGAAGCGACAGGTCCTCGCGGACGGCATCACGGCCGACTTCGAGCTCGACGAGAACGCCCGCTGGCGCCTGCTGAACGGGCTCGACGACATCAGCCTCACTCTTCAGAACGAAGCGGACATTGTGACTTACGAGGCGGCCAGGCCGTCCCACAAACCGCGTACGATTGACGCCTGAGCAGCGCTTTTCCCGAACTGCGCCCCCCGCCTCCCGGCAGGGGGCGCAGTCGCTTGTTGAGACCCCCTCGGGCGACAACTCGCCCCAGATGGCACAATCGGTGCATGGAACGCGACAGCCAACTCGAGCTCTATGGCCAAGTCGCCGACCGATTGAAAGAAGCGCACGCAAAGGTGCGCGCACTGCAAGTCCCGGAGGGCGTACGGATGGCGCTGTCCCGGAAGCTGCTGGTCGTCACGGCCGCGGCTAAGCACGATCTCCCAGGTGCGGCAAGGCGTCTGGACCGGTTGATGAAGGACCTCGATGAGGGCCGATTCCCCGAAGGTGACTGACTCTGCGGAGAGCGCAGCGGTCGACTTCGTTGCGGCACTAGGGTGATTAGCCCGTTTCGTGTTTGATTTGCGGTATACATCTGCCTAACGTGCGAAAAAGCCTGAACAGTTTCGTTCCGGCAATGTCTCCGAAGGGGAAGACGTGAACAAGGCGCAGCTCGTAGAAGCGATTGCCGACAAGGTCGGCGGCCGCCAGCAGGCCGCGGACGCCGTCGACGTGGTACTCGACGCGATCGTCCGTGCGGTCGTCGCGGGGGATCGTGTCTCGGTCACCGGCTTCGGCTCGTTCGAGAAGGTCGACCGCCCCGCCCGGTACGCCCGCAACCCGCAGACGGGCGAGCGCGTACGGGTCAAGAAGACCTCCGTGCCCCGTTTCCGTGCGGGACAGGGGTTCAAGGACCTGGTGAGCGGCTCCAAGAAGCTCCCGAAGAACGACGTGGCCGTGAAGAAGGCCCCCAAGGGCAGCCTCTCGGGCGGTTCTTCCACCCGCACGACGGCGAAGGCGGCAGCGAAGAAGGCCACTGCCAAGAAGGCCACCGCCGCCAAGAAGACCACGCCGGCCGCGAAGAAGACGGCCCCGGCCAGGAAGACCACCGCCAAGAAGGCCACCGCCACGGCCAAGAAGGCCACGCCGGCGAAGAAGGCGACCCCGGCGAAGAAGACGACGGCCACGAAGAAGACCGTCGCCGCCCAGACCGCGCCCGCCAAGAAGGCCACGGCGAAGAAGGCGCCCGCGAAGAAGACCACGGCACGCAAGACCACAGCCAAGAAGGTCACCGCACGCAAGAAGTGAGACCGAGCACAGCTCGTTCCTCATACGCGCCGGGCCGGGCTCCCCGAGGGGAGCCCGGCCCGCGGGCTGTTCTAGGGCCGTTCAGAGCGTCTGCAGCGTCACCAGGGTGATCCGCGGCGAAGCACCCTGGCTCTCTTCGGTCTCGATCCGCACCCGCTGTCCCGGGCGCAGCAGCCGCAGCCCTCCGGCGTCGAAGGCGGCTGCGTCGAATTCCACCGGGGTGCCGTCGTCGAGGAGCACGCTGCCGGTGCGGGTCTCGGGGTCGTACGTGAACGAGGTCGCCTGCATGCGCGGCAGCCTATCGGTCCGCGGCAGGCACCGCCGGGGCCGTCAGTTCCGCGGTGAACCGCCCCACCCCCAGCGCGAGAGCCGCGCCCAGATCGCCACCCGTGTCCACGTCCCTGCGGACCGAATCGAGGCCCGGCAGCGTGATCTCCAACGCCCCCGATGCCAGATGCCGCGCCCGCGATGCCCCGCCGAAGGCCGGCCGCAATTCCATTCCGGGAGACGCGGAAAGAAATGTGGTGCCGATTCCCTGCGCATCACTGACGAATGCGCGGGGATATACGGCAGAGAATTCGAGCACCCGCGCCAATTCGTCGGGACGCAGGGCGGGCAGATCCGCGTTCAACACGGCCACCGCCGCCTTCCCGCGTCGCGCCCGCACCCATCGCTCACCGTGCTCCAGCGCCGCGTTGAGCCCGGCCGCCGGGGTGTCCGCCACCGTGCGCGCGCCGAGCGCGGCCAGCGCCGCTCCGGCCACCGGGTCGTCCGTGACCACCACCACATCCCCCACCGCCCGGCAGGACAGCGCGGCCGACACGGTGTCCTGCGCGAATGCGAGGGCCAGGCGCGGACGCAGCTCTGCGCCCACCGCCCGACCGAGCCTGCTCTTGGCCCGTGCGAGCGGTTTCAGCGGGACGACCAGGGA
This sequence comes from Streptomyces sp. NPDC002911, assembly GCF_053591835.1. NCBI lineage: Bacteria > Bacillati > Actinomycetota > Actinomycetes > Kitasatosporales > Streptomycetaceae > Streptomyces > Streptomyces sp. NPDC002911. The sequence goes on from NZ_JBSFUO010000015.1 coordinate 23,967, forward strand.
CCAGGGGCCGGTCGGGTCGGTGTTCGTGGCGATCTCCCCCTCCGTACGCATCAGCCCATATTCTCCCCTGCCGGTACGACAACCCGGGGGTCCGCCCCCACGGGTGAGGCGTACGGTGTTCTCCACACAGCAGGGCCCCGGGGCAGGACAGCACCGCCGCGAGCCGCCCAACAGCTCATTTCCTAGAGGAAGGCGTCCGAGTGCCCCGCCGCAGAATCGGCTTCTGGTACCGCCTGGCGGCGGTCATCGCGAAACCGCCCCTGGTGGTTCTGTTCAAGCGGGACTGGCGGGGAATGCAACACATTCCGGCCGATGGCGGATTCATCACCGCGGTCAATCACAACTCGTATCTGGACCCGCTGTCGTACGGGCATTTCCAGTACAACACCGGACGCGTGCCGCGGCTCCTCGCCAAGGCCGGACTCTTCAGGACGCCCTTTGTCGGCATGATCCTGCGCGGCACCGGGCAGATCCCCGTCTACCGCGAGACGACCAACGCACTCGACGCCTTCCGCGCCGCCGTCGCCGCGATCGAGCGTGGCGAATGCGTCGCCTTCTACCCGGAAGGCACGCTCACCCGCGACCCGGACATGTGGCCGATGGCCGGCAAGACCGGCGCCGCCCGGGTAGCGCTGATGACCAAGGCCCCGGTCATCCCCGTCGCCCAGTGGGGCGCCAACCTCGCGATGCCGCCCTACGCCGAGGAGAACAAACTCCAGTTGTTCCCCCGCAAGACCCTGCGGGTGCAGGCCGGCCCACCGGTCGACCTCTCCCGCTACTACGGCCTGGAGCCGACTCCCGACGTCCTGCGCCAGGCGACCGAGACCATCATGGCCGCGATCACCGCCCAGCTCGAGGAAGTGCGCGGCGAGAAGGCTCCCGCCGAGCTCTACGACCACCGCAAGGCCCGTGCTGAACAGCGGCGCAAGGCAGAAGGCAAGGGAAAGGGATCGACGTGACGCACCCCGTAAAGGCGGCCGTCTTCGGAACGGGCTCATGGGGTACGGCCTTCGCCGTGGTCCTCGCCGACGCAGGCTGCGAGGTCACGCTCTGGGGCCGTCGCGCCGAGGTGGCCGAGGCCGTCAACACGACCCGTACGAACCCGGAGTACCTGCCGGGCGTCGAGCTGCCCGACTCGGTCCGGGCCACGACCGACCCCGCCGAGGCGCTACGCGGCGCGGACTTCGCCGTCCTCGTGGTGCCTTCGCAGACCCTGCGCGCCAACCTCGCCGACTGGTCCCGGCATCTGGAACCCGGCACCGTGCTCGTCTCCCTGATGAAGGGCGTCGAACTCGGCACCGCCAAGCGGATGAGCGAGGTCATCCAGGACGTCACCGAGGTCACCCCGGACCGGATCGCCGTCATCACCGGCCCCAACCTCGCCAAGGAGATCGCCGAACGCCGCCCCGCCGCGGCCGTCGTCGCCTGCTCGGACGAGGACGTCGCCCGGCGCCTCCAGGCGGCCTGCCACACCCCGTACTTCCGGCCGTACACCAACACCGACGTGATCGGCTGCGAGCTCGGCGGCGCCGTGAAGAACGTCATCGGCCTCGCCGTGGGCATCGCCGACGGCATGGGCCTCGGCGACAACGCCAAGGGCTCGCTCATCACCCGCGGCCTCGCCGAGACGACCCGGCTGGGACTCGCCATGGGCGCCGACCCGCTCACCTTCTCCGGACTGGCCGGACTCGGCGACCTGGTGGCGACGTGCTCCTCGCCGCTCTCGCGCAACCACACCTTCGGTACCAACCTCGGGCGCGGGATGACGCTCCAGGAGACCGTCGCCGTCACGAGCCAGACCGCCGAGGGCGTCAAGTCCTGTGAATCCGTGCTCGATCTGGCACGCAGGCACGGCGTCGACATGCCGATCACCGAGACGGTCGTCGGCATCGTCCACGAGGGCAAGCCGCCGGTGGTCGCGCTCAAGGAGCTGATGTCGCGCAGTGCCAAGCCCGAGCGACGCTGACTCGAGCCCTACCAGCAGGTACGCTCATCGTGATATGAGCAGCCAGAACCTCCCCCAGAGCCCTGAGAGCCCCCGGAGCTCCGAGTCGGGCCGTAAGCCGCGTGTGGCCGTCGTGTTCGGCGGCCGGAGCTCCGAACACGGCATCTCGGTCGTCACGGCCGGTGCCGTCATGAGCGCCATCGACCGGACGAAGTACGACGTCCTGCCGATCGGCATCACCAGGGACGGACGTTGGGTCCTCACGTCCGACGACCCGGCCCGCATGGCCATCACGGACCGGCAGGTGCCCGACGTTGACCAGCTGGCCGAGTCCGCGCAGGGCGCCGTGACGCTCTCCGTCGACCCCGGCAACCGTGACGTCGTCGTGAGTGAACCCGGTTCGGTGCCCACGGTCCTGGGCGAGGTCGATGTCGTCTTCCCCATGCTGCACGGCCCCTACGGCGAGGACGGCACGCTCCAGGGGCTCCTGGAGCTCTCCGGTGTGCCCTACGTCGGCGCCGGCGTCCTGTCCTCGGCCGTCGGCCAGGACAAGGAGTACATGAAGCGGATGTTCACCTCCTTCGGGCTGCCGGTCGGCCCGTACGAGGTCGTCCGCCCCCGGGAATGGGAGTCGGACCGCCCCGCCGCCCGCAAGCGCATCATGGAGTTCGCGGCCGAACAGGGCTGGCCGCTCTTCATCAAGCCCGCCCGCGGCGGCTCCTCCATGGGCATCACCAAGGTCGACGACGCAGCCGGGCTCGACGAGGCGATCGAGGAGGCCCGCCGGCACGACCCCAAGTTCCTCGTGGAGTCCCTGCTGCGCGGCCGGGAGATCGAGTGCGGCGTGCTGGAGTTCGAGGACGGACCGCGCGCCAGCGTGCCCGCGGAGATCCCGCCCGTCACCGCGCACGACTTCTACGACTTCGAGGCGAAGTACATCGACTCGGCGGCCGGCCTGGTTCCCGCACCGCTCACCGACGAGCAGAACGCCGAGGTACGACGGCTCGCCGTCGCCGCCTTCGAGGCAGCCTCCTGCGAGGGCCTGGTGCGCGCCGACTTCTTCCTCACCGAGGACGGCACGTTCGTCATCAACGAGATCAACACCATGCCGGGATTCACCCCGATCTCCATGTTCCCCCGCATGTGGCAGGCGAGCGGTGTGGAGTACCCGGAGCTGGTGGACCGGCTGATCACGGCCGCACTGAACCGCTCCACCGGCCTGCGCTGACCTCTGAGGGCCGTCTTCGCGCGGGGACGGCCCTCAGAGGCTGTCGGGGACCGTCTTCTTCACCGGCTCGGCGAACGCGGACAACGGGGTGATGTCATGGGCGTACTCCGTCCCGAGCGTCACCTCGACATACGCCTTGCGGTAGGTGGTCGTGAACCGCGGGCCGACGTCATCGGGCTGCTCCAGCAGCCAGTTGACGCCGTCCGCGTCGACAGCTTCGGACTGGGTGTCGTCCATCTTCGCGGGCCGGGGGACGCCGCAGCGCAGTACGATCGCCCCGTCCCCCCAGCCGGCGGTCAGGTCCGAATCCGGCGAGGGATCACTCCGTTCCAGACCGGCGACGGTCCCCGGCAGTTCCTTGTGCAGCTTCCCGCAGTACTCGGCGGCCTCCGACGACGGCGTGGGAACCGCCGCCGAAGGGCCGGAGGAACAGCCTGCCGCCGCCAGGACGAACAGGGCGGCGGAAGGGGCGAGAACGCGGGATCCGGGGGTCCGGCGGCGGGTGCGAGTCACCGGACCAGCGTAGACAGGGGTCAGAGGTGGACGACCGGGCAGGTCAGGGTTCGCGTGATGCCGTCCACCTGCTGGACCTTGGCGACCACCATCCGGCCGAGTGCGTCGACCGTGTCGGCCTGCGCGCGCACCACCACGTCGTAGGGGCCTGTGACGTCCTCTGCCTGGATCACTCCCGGAAGTTTTGCGATGGTCTCGGCAACGGTCGACGCCTTGCCCACCTCGGTCTGGATAAGGATGTACGCCTGTACCACGGAACCTCCAGGGCGGCCACGAGGATCATGTGGGGGAAAGGGACGCCACGTTATCGCGTTGCCCCGGGCCGCGGGGAGACCTGCGGGCCGGTCGACGCCTACAGCGTGGAGTACGCACCACAGAAGTTGACGTATCTCTTGACGGTACCGACAGCAGTTGGGGCTCGCGACCGCAAGCCCACCGGTGCGGAAAGGGGACAGTGATGCCTGCACGTCCCGGGGCCACCGGCTCCCGTGGGTCGTCCGCCCATGGTCCGGGCCGCCGGCCGCTGAAGCAGCCCGGACAGGTGTCCGGTGCGATAGATGAGAGGTGAGACTCGGTGAAGGGAACCGTGGGCGAGTTGGGGGAGTTCGGGCTCATCAGAGAGCTCACTTCCAGGCTCACCACCACTCCGGCGGTACGGCTGGGACCCGGCGACGACGCCGCGGTCGTGGCCGCTCCTGACCGCAGAGTCGTGGCCAGTACGGACATCCTGCTGGAAGGGCGGCACTTCCGCCGAGACTGGTCGACCGCGTACGACGTCGGCCGCAAGGCCGCCGCCCAGAACCTCGCCGACATCGCGGCCATGGGCGCCGTGCCCACGGCGCTGCTGCTCGGCCTCGTCGTACCGGCCGACCTGCCCGTCACCTGGGCGGGCGAGCTGATGGACGGGCTGCGTGACGAATGCCAGGTCGCCGGCGCGGCCGTCGTCGGCGGCGACGTCGTCGGCGGCGACACCATCACCGTCGCGATCACCGCGCTCGGTGACCTGCGCAACCACGAACCCGTCACCCGGGCCGGCGCCCGGCCCGGCGACGTGGTGGCGGTCACCGGATGGCTCGGCTGGTCCGCGGCCGGATTCGCCGTGCTCTCCCGGGGGTTCCGCTCACCGCGTGCCTTCGTCGAGGCGCACCGGCGCCCCGAACCGCCGTACCACGCCGGCCCCGCGGCGGCCGGGCTGGGCGCCACGGCCATGACCGACGTCAGCGACGGGCTCGTCGCCGACCTCGGGCACATCGCCGAGGCCAGCAACGTTCGCATCGACCTGCGGTCCGGGCTCATCGACATCCCCTCGCAGATGTCCGACATCGGGCAGGCTGTCGGGGTCGACCCGATGCAGTGGGTGCTCACCGGGGGAGAGGACCACGCGATCGTGGCGACGTTCCCGTCCGATGTGAAGCTGCCCGCACGCTGGAAGGTCATCGGAGAGGTCCTCCACCCGTCGGCCCTGCCCCAGGTCACCGTCGACGGGGCGCCCTGGACGAGCAAGGCCGGCTGGGACCATTTCGGATCCATCGAGGACGCCCAGTAGATTCCGGGGCATGACCGCACCTGCCCCGATACCGCCCCGTGTCCTCACCGTCGCCGGATCCGACTCCGGCGGCGGTGCGGGTATCCAGGCCGACCTGAAGACGATGCTGGCCCTCGGCACTCACGGAATGAGCGTGCTGACCGCGGTGACCGCCCAGAACTCGCTGGGCGTACAGGGCGCCTGGGAGCTGCCGGTGGAAGCCGTACGCGCCCAGTACCGCAGTGTCGTCGACGACATCGGCGTCCAGGCGGTGAAGACCGGCATGCTGTCCTCCGCCGCGCTCGTCGACCTCGTCGCGGAACTCCTCGCGGGCACCGGCGCGCCCGTCGTCGTCGACCCCGTCGGGGTGTCCAAGCACGGGGACGCGCTGCTGGCCGCCGAGGCCCTCGACTCCGTACGTACGAAGCTGCTGCCCGTCGCCACGGTCGCCACCCCGAATCTCGACGAGGTGACCCAGCTCACCGGCCGCACCGTCACCGACGAACCGGGGATGCGCCGGGCGGCAGCCGAGATCCTCGCGTACGGACCGCGCTGGGTGGTGATCAAGGGCGGCCATCTGCCAGGCGAGGCCGTGGACCTCTTGACGGACGGCAGCGAGGAGCACTGGCTGCGCGCACCGAGGCACGACAACCGGCACACCCACGGCACGGGCTGCACCCTCGCCTCCGCCGTCGCCTGCGGACTCGCCCGCGGCCAGGACGTCCCGACGGCCGTGCGGGGCGCCAAGGAGTACGTCACCGGCGCGATCCGGGGCGGCTTCGCGCTGGGCGACGGGATCGGCCCCGTCGATCACGGCTGGCTCGTACGCCCGGCCCGCTGACGCGGAGCACAGCAAAAAGCCGGTCCACCGAGGTGGACCGGCTTTTTGGGCAACCGGAAGGCTGCGCTACGACGGGGACGTCAGCGCGCGACCTTGCCGGCCTTGATGCACGAGGTGCAGACGTTGAGCCGCTTCGGCGTCCGACCGACCACTGCACGCACGCGCTGGATGTTGGGATTCCAGCGACGGGACGTACGGCGGTGCGAGTGCGAAATGCTGTTGCCGAAGCTCGGCCCCTTGCCGCAAACGTCGCAGTTGGCAGCCACGGGTCACTCCAAAGACTTCAGATGCACTTACAGTGAATTCCGGCACGCCGGATTCATTTTACTGAAGTGGCGGTACCGGGGAATGGTCCGACTCTCGTCGGGCAACCGAAGCAGCATACAACGGCTGCTTCGGAGATACGAAACTACCACGGCTCTCCAGGCACTCCGTCCCGCACCTCTGCCCGGCGGGTCCGTGGACGAGGACTACCCTGCGGTGCAGCCAGCCCCCCACGGCCGTCCCCAAGGAGGACCAACGGTGCCGCAGTCCCCCGACGATCTCGACGCCGTCGCGGTGCGCACCTGGTGCTCACTGGCTCTCGAGGCCCTGGGCCGGGAGCGGGAGGCCATCGACGCCATCAACGTGTACCCGGTCGCCGACGGTGACACCGGCACCAACCTGTATCTCACCGTCGAGTCGGCGGCCGCCGCCGTCGAAGCGGTCTTCGCCGCCCATGAGACCGGCTCCACCGTGCCCGCCCCCACGGACGCCGTGCGGGCCATGGCGCACGGCGCGCTGATCGGCGCCCGTGGGAACTCCGGCACCATCCTGGCCCAGCTGCTGCGCGGCATGGCCTCGGTGCTGTCCGAGTCGGGTGACGCCCCTCACCTGCGGGCTGCGTTGAAGGAGGCCGCCGCAGCGGCACGGCTGGCCGTCGCCCATCCCGTCGAGGGCACGGTGCTCACCGTCGCCACCGCCGCCGCCGAGGCGGCGGCGGCCACGGACGGGAGCGCCGGCCTCACGGATGTGGCCGAGGCTGCGTACGAAGGGGCGCGCGCAGCCCTGGCCGCCACCCCCGGCCAGCTCGCCGTCCTCGGGCGCGCGGGCGTCGTGGACGCGGGCGGGCAGGGCCTGGTGACCGTGCTCGGCGCACTGCTGGAATCGGTCGGCGGACGGGCGCGGGAGCGCGCCGTCCTGCCCGCCCCCGACCTCCTGCCCCTGACCGGCGACTGCGCGGACGTAAACCCGGACGGCGGGCCGGCCTTCGAGGTCATCTATCTGCTGGAGGCTCCCGACGACGCGGTCGCCCGGCTGCGGAGCCGGCTGGACGCCCTGGGGGAATCCCTCGTCGTGGTCGGCGGAGACGGCCTGTGGAACGTCCACGTCCATGTCGACGACGCCGGGGCGGCCGTCGAGGCCGGGGTCGAGGCCGGCCGGCCCCACCGGATCCGGATCACCCACTTCGCCGCCGACCGGGGCCTGGCCCACCGGGAACCCGCCCAGCGCGCCGTCGTCGCCGTGGTATCCGGCGACGGGCTCGCCGGGCTGTGCACGGAGGCCGGAGCGACCACCGTGCTGGCACGCCCCGGTGAGCCACCCGCCAGCGGCGAACTCGTGGACGCCATCCGCCGGGCCCATGCCCGCGAAGTGGTCCTGCTGCCCAACGACGCACAGCTGCGCCACACAGCGGCCGCGGCCGCCGAACAGGCCAGGAGCGAAGGCATCCGCGTCGCCCTGGTCCCCACCCGCGCCGCGGTCCAGGGCATCGCCGCGCTCGCCGTGCACGAACCCGGCCGCAGCTTCGACGAGGACGTCGTCGCCATGACCTCGGCGGCCGGCGCCACCCGGTACGCCGAACTGGCCGTCGCCGAACGTCAGTCGTGGACCATGGCGGGAATCTGCCAGGCCGGCGACATCCTCGGCCTGATCGACGGGGACGTCGCCGTCATCGGTGCGGACGTACCCGGCACGGCCCGCACCGTCCTGGACCGGATGCTGTCGGCCGGCGGCGAACTCGTCACCCTGGTCCTGGGGGAGGACATGTCCGACGCCCTGGCCGACGAGCTGAGTGACCACGTCCGCGAGGGCTACCTGGCCGTCGACACGGTCGTCTACCGGGGCGGCCACCAGGCGGCACCCCTGCTGATCGGCGTCGAATGACACGTCGCGCGGCGCTGCGCCCGGCGACATCTGTCAGTGGCGTGGTGTGCAATGGACCGCGTGTCCGCTTTCGATGAACCTCTCAAGAAGCTGCTCGGCGGGGCCACCGCGAAGGTGATGGCCGAACACCTCGACCTGCACACGGTCGGGGATCTGCTGCACCACTACCCGCGGCGCTACGAGGAGCGGGGCCGTCTCACGGCGCTCACCGAGCTCCCGCTGGACGAGCACGTGACGGTGGTCGCACAGGTCGCCGACGCGCGGATCATGATGTTCAACAACGGCCGCGGAAAGCGGCTGGAGGTCACCCTCACCGACGGGAGCGGCAGACTCCAGCTGGTCTTCTTCGGCCACGGCGTCCACAAGCCCCACAAGGAGCTCCTCCCCGGCCGGCGGGCGATGTTCGCGGGCAAGGTCTCCGTGTTCAACAGGAAGATGCAGCTGGCCCACCCCACCTATCAACTCCTCGACGCGCGGGATGACGACGAGACGGCCGGGCCGACCGATGTGACCGAGGCCGTCGACGCCTTCGCGGGGCAGCTGCTGCCCATCTACCCGGCCTGCAAGCAGCTCGACTCCTGGCGGATCGCCAAGGCCGTCGACACGGTCCTGCCCAGCGCGCAGGAGGCAGTGGACCCACTGCCCGCCTCGCTGCGGGACGGGCGTGGATTCCTCCCCCTGCCCGAGGCGCTGCTCAGGATCCACCGCCCGCACACCAAGGCCGACATCGCCGCCGCGCGGGACCGGCTGCGCTGGGACGAGGCCTTCGTCCTCCAGGTCGCCCTCGCCCGCCGCCGTTACGCCGACACCCAGCTCCCGGCGGTGGCCCGCGGATCCGTACCCGACGGGTTGCTCGACGCCTTCGACGCCACACTTCCCTTCACCCTCACCGAGGGCCAGCAGAAGGTCACCGAGGAGATCTTCGGCGCCCTGGCGACGGAGCATCCCATGCACCGGCTGCTCCAGGGGGAGGTCGGCTCCGGCAAGACGCTGGTCGCGCTGCGGGCCATGCTCAGGGTCGTCGACGCGGGCGGCCAGGCGGCGATGCTCGCGCCCACCGAGGTGCTGGCCCAGCAGCACCACCGGTCGATCACCGAGATGATGGGTGAGCTGGCCGGGAACTGGGGGCTGTGGCGCGAAGCACCTCCTCAGAAGGGTGATGGCGGGCGCCGGGCGGGAATGCATGGCGGCTCCGACCTGGGCACGAAGGTCGTCCTGCTCACCGGCTCCATGGGCATGGCGGCCCGCCGGCAGGCGCTGCTCGACCTGGTCACGGGCGAGGCCGGGATCGTCATCGGCACCCATGCGCTGATCGAGGACAAGGTTCAGTTCCACGACCTGGGTCTGGTCGTCGTCGACGAACAGCACCGCTTCGGCGTGGAACAGCGCGACGCGCTCCGCTCCAAGGGGAAACAGCCGCCCCACCTGCTGGTGATGACGGCCACACCCATTCCCCGTACGGTCGCGATGACCGTCTTCGGCGACCTGGAGACCTCCGTCCTGGACCAGCTCCCCGCCGGCCGCTCGCCGATCGCCAGCCATGTCGTCCCCGCCAAGGACAAGCCGCACTTCCTCAGCCGCGCCTGGGAACGCGTACGCGAGGAGGTGGAGAACGGCCACCAGGCGTACGTGGTCTGTCCCCGCATCGGGGACGACGCCGACGAGGCCACGGAGAAGAAGGGGAAGAAGCAGGCCGCCTCCGAGGACGACGCCGAGAAGCGGCCACCGCTCGCCGTACTGGAGATCGCCGAACAGCTTCGCAAGGGCCCGCTCACCGGCCTCCGGATCGAGGTGCTGCACGGGAGGATGCACCCTGACGACAAGGACGACGTCATGCGCCGGTTCGCCGCCGGCCAGGTCGACGTCCTGGTCGCCACCACCGTCATCGAGGTCGGGGTGAACGTTCCCAACGCCACCGCGATGGTGATCATGGACGCGGACCGCTTCGGTGTCTCCCAGCTGCACCAGCTGAGAGGCCGCGTCGGGCGTGGCAGCGCCCCCGGCCTCTGCCTGCTGGTCAGCGAGGCCCACGAGGCGAGCCCCGCCCGGGCCAGGCTCTCCGCGGTCGCCGCCACCCTCGACGGCTTCGAGCTGTCCCGGATCGACCTGGAACAGCGGCGCGAGGGCGATGTCCTCGGTCAGGCCCAGTCCGGGGTCCGCTCCTCCCTGCGGGTGCTCAGCGTCATCGACGACGAGGAGGTCATCGCGGCAGCCCGCGCGGAGGCCGTCGGTGTCGTCGCGGACGATCCCGGGCTCGAGCGGCTGCCGGAGCTGCGCATCGCGCTGGACGCCCTGCTCGACAAGGACCGGGAGGAGTACCTCGACAAGGGGTGACCGGGCGGATCTCAGGCGACGCCATATCGTGGGGAGCACAGCACACGTCCCGTCCTGTGTGCTGCCCGCGACCCGAGGAACAGAAGCCCATGACCCGCGTGATCGCCGGCTCGGCCGGCGGACGCCGCCTGGCCGTCCCGCCCGGCACCGGCACCCGCCCCACCTCCGACCGTGCGCGCGAGGCCCTGTTCTCCACCTGGGAAGCGCTTCTGGGCACGCTCGACGGCATCCGTGTCGCCGATCTGTACGCCGGTTCCGGCGCCGTGGGTCTGGAGGCGCTCTCCCGCGGAGCGGCCCACGCGCTGCTCGTGGAGGCCGACGCCAAGGCAGCGCGCACCGTCCGTGACAACATCCGCACCCTCGGTCTGCCCGGCGCGGAATTCCGTGCGGGCAAAGCCGAACAGATCGTGACGGGACCGGCGCCCTCCGAGCCGTACGACGTGGTTTTCCTCGATCCGCCGTACGCCGTGACCGATGGCGATCTTGGGGAGATCCTCCTCACACTCCGTGCTCAGGGGTGGCTCACGGGCGACGCTCTCGTCACGGTGGAACGGAGCACCAGAGGCGGGGAATTCAACTGGCCCGACGGATTCGAGCCACAGCGGGCGCGTCGCTACGGCGAGGCCACGTTTTGGTACGGTCGCGCCGCCTCTACGTGCGAAGACGCACGATGACCGCACCGGAGAGCGAGGGAATCACGTTGCGCCGCGCCGTCTGTCCGGGGTCGTTCGACCCCATCACCAACGGGCATCTCGACATCATCGGACGAGCATCGAAGCTGTACGACGTCGTGCACGTCGCCGTGATGATCAACCAGTCCAAGAAGGGCCTGTTCACCGTCGACGAGCGGATCGAGATGATCCGCGAGGTCACGGCGGACTTCGGCAACGTGGAGGTCGAGTCCTTCCACGGCCTGCTGGTCGACTTCTGCAAGCAGCGTGACATCCCGGCGATCGTGAAGGGCCTGCGGGCCGTCAGCGACTTCGACTACGAGCTGCAGATGGCCCAGATGAACAACGGCCTCTCAGGGGTCGAGACGCTCTTCGTGCCGACGAACCCGACCTACAGTTTCCTGTCGTCCTCCCTGGTCAAGGAGGTCGCCACCTGGGGCGGCGACGTGGCGCACCTGCTGCCGCCCACCGTCCACGAGGCCCTGGCGGAACGTCTGCGTCAGCAGTGATGTGCTGACGGCCCGTCACCAGGTGTCGGACGGGAGGCGACTGGCCTTACAGTCGTCCCGTCCGTCTCCAACAGCAGCAAGAGAGTGGCGAGCACACGGTGGACGTGCAGAAGAAGCTCGACGAGATCGTCGAAACGGTCGGGAACGCCCGCTCCATGCCCATGTCGGCGTCCTGCGTGGTCAACCGGGCCGAACTGCTCGCGATGCTCGAGGAGCTGCGTGAGTCCCTGCCCAACTCGCTCGCCCACGCCGAGGAACTCATCGGCGGCCGTGAGCAGCTCGTCGAACAGGCCAGGCAGGAGGCCGAGCGGATCATCGAGTCGGCCCGCGCCGAACGCGGCTCGCTGATCTCCGGTACCGAGATCGCCCAGCGCTCCCAGGCGGAGGCGGACCGGATCCTGTCCGAGGCCCGCAGGGAGGCCGACGAGGTCCGCGGTGAGGCCGACGAGTACGTCGACAGCAAGCTCGCCAACTTCGAGGTCGTCCTCACCAAGACCATCGGCTCCGTCGACCGTGGCCGGGAGAAGCTTCTGGGCCGGGGCGAGGGCGGTGGCGTCGAGGGCTACGTGGACCCCGACTTCGCCGAGGCGCCGGAACGCAGCGCCGACCCCGAGACGCTCCGCCGACGTGCCGACGACTACGTGGACGCCAAGTTCGGCGCCTTCGAGGCCGTGCTCGCCAAGACGCTGGAGGCCGTCGGCCGGGGCCGCCAGAAGCTGCACGGCCGGGTTGCCACCGACGACCTCGGCGCGCACATGGCTGCCCAGGACGCCGCGGGCAGCCACCAGCGCACCAGCGACGAGGACCACTGGGCCGGTCTGGCCGAGCTCTCCGCCCCCGAGCCGCTCCGGAGCCCTCAGCAGCCCTCCTACCAGGAGCCCGCGCAGCCGGACTACACGCCGGCGGCCGACTACCAGGCCCCCGCACCGAACGGCTTCCCGGCGCAGGCCCAGCCCGAGCCGCAGTACGCGCAGACGTACGGCTACCAGGACCCGCAGCAGCCCCAGGACGGCTACGGCTACCCGCAGCAGCCCGACCCGTACGCCGGCTACCAGCAGCAGGCGTACGACCCGAACCAGCAGCAGGAGTACGGCTGGCCGCAGCAGGCCCAGGCCCCGGCGCAGCAGGGAGACAACGCGCTCGACGAGACCAGCCTCTTCGACACGAGCATGATCGACCTGGAACAGCTGCGGCGCTACGAACAGGGCCGCTGACCGGAGCGGTCCGTACCGGATTGGGAGCTGGGCGGTACGTCCAGTATCCTGGCTCTTCGGTCGCGTGTATGTCCGTGATCCCGGCTGCCCTCTTTCCTCCCGGACAGGGGCGGCCCACCCGAAGCCGCACCACGCACATGATTTTCGAAAGCAGGAAAAGCCCTGAACGGCCACCTCGACCACCGAAACCCCCTCGTGTTCGATACGCGCGAGCTGGGTCGGCGTCCCGGTGCCATGAAGCGGCTGACCCGCACGGTGGAAGCCCCTGGTACGCCGGTCCTCGGGATCGACGGGGTCATCGGCGTGCCGGAGAAGGCGCCGGTGGCGCTGGACCTCCGCCTCGAATCCGTCATGGAAGGGGTGCTTGTCACAGGCACCGCCCGTGCGACGGCCGAGGGGGAGTGCGTAAGGTGTCTGGAGCCGCTGGCCATCGAGGTCGAAGCGGATTTCCAGGAGATGTTCTCGTACCCTGACGCCGATGACCGGAACCGCAGCAGGACCGCGGACCCGGTCGACGACGCCGAGGACGACGAGGACAGGTTCTTTCTCGAGGACGACTCGTTCGACCTCGAGCCTGTGCTGCGTGACGCGGTGGTGCTCGCACTGCCGCTGCAGCCGGTGTGCAAGGAGACCTGTGCCGGTCTGTGTTCCGAATGCGGAATCAGGCTGGACGAGAATCCGGGCCATCACCACGACGTCGCCGACATACGTTGGGCGGCACTGCAAGGACTCGCCGAGACCGTTCAGGACGGCGAGAAGGACAACATGGGCGGCGCCGAACCGGGCGTCGACGAGAAGCAGGAGAAGTAGCCGTGGCTGTTCCGAAGCGGAAGATGTCGCGCAGCAACACGCGCCACCGCCGGTCGCAGTGGAAGGCTGCGGTCCCCACCCTGGTTTCGTGCGAGCGTTGCCAGGAGCCGAAGCTCCAGCACATTGCGTGCCCGAGCTGCGGCACCTACAACAAGCGCCAGGTCCTCGAGGTCTGAGCGGCTGGTGAGAGGCCCGATGTCTGAGTTGTCCAGCGCCAAGAAGCAGGCAGACAACATCAACACAGCCTCGTCCCACACGCTTCTGGAAGGGCGGCTCGGGTATCACCTCGAGTCCGCCCTTCTGGTGCGTGCGCTGACCCACCGTTCGTACGCATACGAGAACGGCGGTCTGCCCACCAACGAGCGGCTCGAATTCCTCGGGGATTCGGTGCTCGGCCTGGTGGTCACGGACACGCTGTACCGCACCCACCCCGACCTGCCCGAAGGCCAGCTGGCCAAATTGCGGGCCGCGGTGGTCAACTCGCGTGCACTTGCGGAAGTGGGCCGCGGCCTCGAACTCGGTTCCTTCATCCGGCTCGGCCGCGGTGAAGAGGGCACGGGTGGCCGGGACAAGGCTTCCATCCTCGCCGACACCCTTGAAGCGGTGCTCGGCGCCGTCTATCTCGACCAGGGCCTCAGCGCGGCCTCGGAGCTGGTCCACCGGCTCTTCGACCCGCTGATCGACAGGTCCTCCAACCTCGGAGCCGGCCTGGACTGGAAGACCAGTCTCCAGGAGCTCACCGCGAGCGAGAGCCTCGGAGTCCCCGAGTACCTCGTCACGGAGACCGGCCCCGATCACGAGAAGACCTTTACTGCTGCTGCTCGCGTCGGTGGTGTCTCGTACGGCACCGGCACCGGCCGTAGCAAGAAGGAAGCGGAGCAGCAGGCGGCGGAGTCCGCCTGGCGCGAGATCAGCGCCGCCGCGGAAGCACGGGAGGCCGCGGGCACGTCCGCGCCCGGCGGAGGGGTCGCCGACCTCCCTGCCGACCCGTCGCCGCACTCAGACGCCGCTCCGGCCTGAATGATCCGAGAACCCCTCGGTGCCTTGACGGCACCGGGGGGTTCTCGCTGTCCCGTCACGTTTCGAAGGAGTGCCCGCCGTGCCCGAACTGCCCGAGGTCGAAGTCGTGCGGCGGGGTCTGGAGCGCTGGACCGCCGGGCGCACCGTCGAGGACGTCGAGGTCCTGCATCCGCGTGCGGTCCGCCGGCATCTCGCGGGCGGCGGCGACTTCGCGGCCCGGCTCCGTGGCCTGCGCTTCGGCACGGCGATGCGTCGCGGCAAGTACCTCTGGGTCCCCCTCGACGAGACGGAGTCCTCACTCCTGGGCCACCTCGGCATGAGCGGTCAGCTGCTCGTACAGCCCGAGGACGCCGTCGACGAGAAGCACCTGCGGATCAGGATCCGCTTCGAAGACGCGCTCGGCACCGAGCTGCGCTTCGTCGACCAGCGCACCTTCGGCGGGCTGTCGCTGCACCGGACCACCCCCGAAGGCCTGCCCGACGTCATCGCCCACATCGCGCGCGATCCCCTCGACCCGGCCTTCGACGACACGGCCTTCCACCTGGCGCTGCGCCTGCGCCGTACGACGGTCAAGCGCGCGCTGCTCGACCAGTCCCTGATCAGCGGCGTCGGCAACATCTACGCCGACGAGGCGCTCTGGCGCAGTCGGCTGCACTACGAGCGGCCGACCGCGACCCTGACCCGCCCGAGGACGACGGAGCTGCTCGGTCATGTCCGGGACGTGATGCGGGAGGCCCTCGACCAGGGCGGCACCAGCTTCGACAGCCTGTACGTCAATGTCAACGGGGAGTCCGGCTACTTCGACCGGTCGCTCGACGCGTACGGACGCGAGGACGAACCCTGCCACCGCTGCGGTACACCGATGCGGCGGCGGCCATGGATGAACCGCTCCAGCTACTTCTGCCCGCGCTGCCAGCGTCCGCCGCGGATCTCCTGAGGTTTCGCTCAGGCTTCGCGTGCGGCGTCGTACCGGCTCCGGGCCTCGAAGACCGCGGGCATCCGCCCCTCGACGAGCTGGATCAGGTCCATCAGCCTGCCCGCGACCTCACGGCCGAGCGCCGTCAGTTCGTAGTCGACGCGCGGCGGATTGGTCAGCTGGGCCGCCCGGTGCACCAGGCCGTCCCGCTCCAGCGCGTGCAGTGTCTGGGAGAGCATCTTCTCGCTGACACCGTCGACCCGGCGGCGCAGTTCGTTGAAGCGGGCGCCGCTCTCGTACAGCGCGCCCAGGGTCAGGCTGCCCCAGCGGCCGGTGACGTGTTCCAGGGTGCCGCGTGAGGGGCACCGCCGTGAGAAGACGTCGAACGGCGACTGGTCGCCGTCCCGTACGAACTCTGTTTCCGTCCTACCCATGCACGCCAGCTTACGCCTGCGCAGCGCTCACTTCAGGTGAGCGCTGCGCAGGAGAAAGCGTAGGAGGGGGTCGGCGAGGGATCAGAAGCCGAAGTTCTGCGTCCACCAGGGTCCGCCGGATCCGAGGTGGACTCCCACGCCGAGCGTTTCGTAATCGCAGTTGAGAATGTTTGCGCGGTGGCCGTCGCTGTTCATCCAGGAGTCCATCACGGCCTGCGCGTCGGCCTGTCCGCGGGCGATGTTCTCGCCCCCCAGACCCTGCACCCCGGCTGCGGCAGCACGGTCCCACGGGGTCGCCCCGTCGGGGTCGGTGTGGCCGAAGAAGTCGCGGGCGGCCATGTCCTCGCTGAAGTCCTGGGCGAGCGCGGTCAGCGAGGCGCTGGTGGTGACAGGGCTGCAGCCGACCTTCGCCCTCTCCTGATTGACCAGGGCGAGCACAGCGGCCTGAGCGGTGGTGGCGGACGGGCTCGCCGGGGCCGGAGCCTTTTGGCTCGGCGCGGACGACGAGGACTTCGGAGCGGCCGGGGTCTTGGCCGCCGGGCTGGACGACGTGCTCTTCTTCGGCGCCGGTGCAGGTGCCTTCGTTCGTTCCGGTGCCTTCGTCGCCTTCTTCGAGGCGGAGGCGGACGGCTTCTCGCTCGCCTTCTCGCTCGGGGAGGCCGAGGGAGACCTCGAGGGCGCGGCGGAACGGCCGGAGCCCCGGTCGGCCTCGGCGGACGCGGAAGCCGAGGTGCGGCCGGTGGGGTCGGCGGACGACTCGCCCTGGGTCAGCAGGTCGGGAGCACCGCCCGCGTGGACCTGGTCGGCGGCCCCGCCGCCGCTGACGTTGTAGCTGTCGCCGCCGGGCAGCAGGCCGGAGGCCACAGCGACGGCTCCGACGGCCACGGCCGCGGACACGCCCAGAAGCCCGGCGCGCACGGGTATACCGGCCCGCTTCTTCCGGCGTGCACCGCGGCGCCCGCCCTCCGCGTGCTCGGCGTGCTCCGCGTGCTGCTCAGCGGCGGGGGCCGCGCCTGCGCGTCGATGCCGTCCCATGCGCTGTGCCTTCCTCGTACTCCGGGCGTCGTTTCGACGGCACCGTGTTGAAGATCAAACTCACCCGTTCGGGTGAGGCTATTGCGAGGGGACCTTACGCCATGGCGGATTGGGGCGGCGTGCTCCTTGGCCGATCGGCCGGTTAGCGTTCGGGCATGAACGAAGACGCACGGCTCGTCGTATGGGTACGCGGTCGAGTACAGCAAGTAGGGTTCCGCTGGTTCACCAGGGAAAATGCTTTGGAGATCGGAAACATCACCGGCTTCGCCCTCAATCTCGACGACGGCCGGGTGCAGGTGGTGGCCGAGGGGCCGCGTGACAATTGCCACCGCCTGCTCGACTGGCTCGGCTCCGCCGACACACCCGGCCGCGTCGACGGCGTCACTGAGATCTGGGACACGCCCCGCGGCGGATATGAGGGATTCTCGATTCGCTGAACCCGGTCGGGGAAAAGCGCCGGATCCGCTGGGTGCGCGAGGGGTGGCGAGAGGTGACCGGGAGGGGCGGAGAGTGCCTCACACCCGAAATGACCTGCGAAAGAAGCCGGCGCCCGGACATGGTTGCCAAGAAGGGCGCGTCGTGCCAGGCTGCGGCATTGACGAAGATCTCCACGCCCCTCGGGGACCCGCAGGAGAGTCGCGCCGCATGATCGTCAGGCCGCGCGCCCCGGGTCATCCGGCCTCGTGGCGTGTGATCGTGTTGACCGTCAAACTTTTTGGTGAGACGCTGAAAACCCCGCGCACCTTAGCTGTTCGGCAGAGCTGGTGACAGCAGAACAGCAGTGAATCCACAGCACTGTCGAGCACCGCGGGTGCGATTCCCTCACGACCCACACCGCATCGGTCGGTCACTCAGTGTGGAGGACCTTTCATCATGGCAAAGGCGCTTCTCGGTTACGTCGGCGGTTCCGACCCGCGACTCCTCGCCGAGATGCGACGGCTTCAGAAGCGCGTCCAGGACCTGGAATCCGAGCTCGTACGGATCCAGGACGAGAACGACGCGCTCAACGCCGCCGCTCAGCACCAGGAGTCGCTGCTCGACAGCATCGACATCGACGTACCCCAGGCGGAGCCCGCGCTGACCTGACCCCAAGGCCCTGCCGGGGCCGGTCGGGCCGCACGCCAGCCGCTCGGGATCAACCATCGAAGTCTTCGTCACGGATCGTCGTCCGGAACACCGAGGATTGCTCGTGATCCGGTGCGTTCGCGATCCGTTACGCAAGGTTGTGTTCGAATGACTGCGCAGCAGCACTGTGCAGGATTTACCAGGGACGCTTCGGCGTCCCTTCTTTTCTTTCCCGCTGGGACGCCCCGGCCTATCGCCCTTCGCTTACCGTCTGATGTGCCCTGCACCTTCATCGGTGAAACCGAGAGTGAAAGGTAGAGTCCGGCGGCGTGCACCTCAAGGCCCTGACCCTCCGCGGTTTCAAATCGTTCGCCTCCGCCACGACCTTGCGGTTCGAACCGGGGATCACCTGCGTCGTCGGTCCCAATGGTTCGGGCAAATCCAATGTGGTGGACGCGCTCTCCTGGGTCATGGGCGAGCAGGGGGTCAAATCCCTGCGTGGCGGCAAGATGGAAGACGTGATCTTCGCCGGCACCACGGGAAGACCGCCGCTGGGCCGTGCGGAAGTGTCGCTGACCATCGACAATTCCGATGGCGTGCTGCCCATCGAGTACGCCGAAGTGACGATTACCCGCATCATGTTCCGCAACGGCGGCAGCGAATACCAGATCAATGGCGACACCTGCCGGCTGCTCGACATCCAGGAACTCCTCTCGGACTCCGGTATCGGCCGCGAGATGCACGTCATCGTCGGCCAGGGCCGGCTGGACTCGGTCCTGCACGCCGATCCCACGGGGCGCCGCGCCTTCATCGAAGAGGCGGCAGGTGTGCTCAAGCACCGTAAGCGCAAGGAAAAGGCGCTTCGGAAGCTGGAGGCGATGGGTGCCAACCTCGCCCGTGTCCAGGACCTCACCGACGAACTGCGACGCCAGCTCAAACCGCTGGGCCGGCAAGCCGCCGTGGCTCGCCGGGCCGCTGTCATCCAGGCCGACCTGCGGGACGCCCGGCTGCGGCTTCTCGCCGACGACCTGGCGCGGCTGCGGGAGGCGCTGCGCGGCGAGATCGCCGACGAGGCCGCCCTCAAGCGGCGCAGGGAAGGGGCGGAGGCCGGGCTCAAGGCGGCGCTCGCCCGCGAGGCCGACCTGGAGGACGAGGTACGCCGGCTGGCGCCGCGGCTGCAGAGGGCCCAGCAGACCTGGTACGAACTCTCGCAGCTGGCCGAGCGTGTGCGGGGGACGATCTCGCTCGCCGACGCCCGGGTGAAGAGCGCCACCGCCGCGCCGGAGGAGGAGCGGCGCGGACGGGACCCGGAGGACATGGAGCGTGAGGCCGCCCGGATCCGCGAGCAGGAGGCGGAGCTGGAGGCGGCACTCGGAGCGGCGGAGTACGCCCTGGAGGACACCACCGCGCACCGGGCCGAACTGGAGCGGGAGCTGGCCTCCGAGGAGCGCAGGCTCCGGGACGCGGCCCGGGCCGTCGCCGACCGGCGTGAAGGGCTCGCCCGGCTCACCGGGCAGGTCAACGCCGCTCGCAGCCGGGCGGGTTCGGCCCAGGCCGAGATCGACCGGCTGGCCGCTTCGCGGGACGAGGCGCGGGAGCGGGCGGTCGCGGCCCAGGAGGAGTACGAGCAGCTGAAGGCCGAGGTCGAAGGCCTGGACGCGGGCGACGTGGAGCTCACGGAGCTGCACGAGGCGGCCAGGCAGGAGCTCACCGGAGCGGAAACAACCCTGGGCGCGGCTCGCGAGGCGGTCACCGCGGCGGAACGCAGCCGCGCGGCGGTATCCGCCCGGCACGAGGCACTGTCGCTGGGTCTGCGGCGCAAGGACGGCACCGGGGTGCTGCTCGGTGCGGGGGACCGGCTCCCCGGGCTGCTCGGACCGGTTGCGGAGCTGATCACGGTGGCCCCGGGACACGAGGTCGCGGTGGCCGCCGCACTGGGAGTGACCGCCGACGCCGTCGCGGTGACCGATCCCGCCACGGCAGCCGACGCCATCCGTCTGCTGCGTAAGCAGGACGCGGGGCGTGCCGCGCTGGTGCCGGGGGGCACGCGGGCCGGGCAGGTCCCCGCGCAGGGCCAGGCTACCGAGCAGCTGCCGAAACCCGTCGGCGCCACTGCCGGCCAGGTTCCGGGGCAGGCGTCAGGGACGGAGCGGGGCCCCACGGCCGTCACGGTCACCGGCATCTCCGGCGTGGGTCCCGCAGCGGCCGCCACCGGGGAATGCGCCGCGCCCGCCGTCGCCGGCCTGCTGCAGGGGCCCGCCGAACTGATGGCGGCCGTACGGCGGCTGGTGCGTGACATGGTCGTCGTCGGCACCCTGGAGGACGCCGAGGAACTGGTCGCCGCCCACCCCGGGCTGACCGCCGTCACCGCCGAGGGCGATGTGCTGGGCGCCCACTTCGCCCACGGCGGATCCGCCGGGGCGCCCAGCCTGCTGGAGGTCCAGGCCTCCGTCGACGAGGCCGCCGCCGAGCTGGCCGAGCTCGCCGTCCGCTGCGAGGAACTCGCCTCGGCCCAGCGCGCCGCGGCCGCACGGCGCGCCGAGGGCGCCGCCCGGGTGGAGGAGCTGGGGGAGCGTCGCCGGGCCGCCGAGCGGGAGAAGTCCGGGGTGGCGCAGCAGCTCGGCCGGCTGGCAGGGCAGGCTCGCGGCGCCGCCGGGGAGGCCGAGCGGATGACCGCTGCCGCCGCCCGGGCGCAGGAGGCGCTGGAGCGGGCCACCGAGGAGGCCGAGGAACTGGCGGAACGACTGCTGGTCGCCGAGGAGACCCCGGTCGAGGAGGAGCCCGACACCTCCGTACGGGACCGGCTCGCCGCCGACGGCGCCAACGCACGGCAGACCGAGATGGAGGCCCGCCTCCAGGCCCGTACCCACGAGGAACGGGTCAAGGCGCTCGCCGGACGGGCCGACGCCCTGGACCGCGCGGCCCGCGCCGAGCGCGAGGCGCGCACCCGTGCCGAGAAGCGCCGCGCCCGGCTGCGCCACGAGGCCGCCGTGGCCACCGCCGTGGCGTCGGGCGCCCGGCAGTTGCTCGCCCACGTCGAGGTCTCGGTTGTACGGGCGGACGAGGAACGCACCAGGGCCGAAGCCGCGAAGGCCGAGCGCGAGCGGGACCTCACGGCCGAACGCGGCCGCGGCCGTGACCTCAAGAGCGAGCTCGACCGGCTCACCGACTCGGTGCACCGGGGAGAGGTGCTCGGGGCTGAGAAGCGGCTGCGTATAGAGCAGGTGGAGGCCAGGGCACTGGAGGAGTTCGGTGTCGAGCCGGCCGGCCTGGCCGCCGAGTACGGACCCGAACAGCTGGTGCCGCCGCCCCCCGCCGTTGAGGGCGAGGAGCTTCCGGCGGATCCGGAGCATCTGCGCAACCAGCCGAAGCCGTTCGTCAGGGCCGAGCAGGAAAAGCGGCTGGAGGCGGCCGAACGGGCCTATCAGCAACTCGGGAAGGTGAATCCTCTCGCCCTCGAGGAGTTCTCGGCGCTGGAGGAACGGCACACGTTCCTCTCCGAGCAGCTCGAGGACCTGAAGAAGACCCGGGCCGATCTGATGCAGGTGATCAAGGAGGTCGACGAGCGGGTCGAGCAGGTGTTCACAGAGGCCTTCCGGGACACCGCGCGCGAGTTCGAGGGCGTCTTCTCCCGGCTCTTCCCGGGCGGCGAAGGCCGCCTCGTCCTCACCGACCCGGACAACATGCTGACGACCGGCCTCGACGTGGAGGCGCGCCCGCCGGGCAAGAAGGTCAAGCGGCTCTCGCTGCTGTCCGGTGGCGAGCGATCCCTCACGGCTGTTGCCCTGCTGGTGTCCATCTTCAAGGCCCGGCCGAGTCCGTTCTATGTCATGGACGAGGTCGAGGCGGCACTCGACGACACCAACCTGCAGCGTCTGATCCAGATCATGGAGGAACTCCAGGAGAGTTCCCAGCTCATCGTGATCACGCATCAGAAGCGGACCATGGAGGTCGCCGACGCGCTGTACGGCGTGTCGATGCAGGGCGACGGGGTCTCCAAGGTGATCAGCCAGCGGCTCCGCTGAGCTCTCCCCACTTCCACTGACGGGCAGTCACATCTTCTTTACCTAATCTTCAAGGCTTCAACGCACCTTTTGGGTGTTCCTGGGTACTTGTGAGGGGCCTCTTCAGTTGATCCCTGTATTGACTTCGAAACTTGAACGAATAACCTCAGCAATGTTGTTTTTACCTTCAAGTGGTGGTCGGCTAGAAGTTGTGCGCCACTAGGAGGGCTCACCCCCACGCCTGACGTTGCGGCCAGGTACCAGGAGTTCATGTGACCAGCACAGCGCGCGGACCGGAGTCCGGAGCCCGGGAGGCCCACCCGGACCACCTCGGCCATGTCATCTTCATCACCGCAGCCGCAGCGATGGGCGGCTTCCTCTTCGGCTACGACAGCTCCGTGATCAACGGCGCCGTCGAGGCCATCCGGCACCGCTACGACATCGGGTCGGGGACGCTGGCGCAGGTCATCGCCATCGCCCTGATCGGCTGCGCCATCGGTGCGGCCACGGCGGGACGTATCGCCGACCGGATCGGCCGTATCCGCTGCATGCAGATCGCCTCGGTCCTCTTCACCGTCAGCGCGGTCGGATCCGCGCTGCCGTTCGCCCTCTGGGACCTCGCCATGTGGCGGGTCATCGGCGGCTTCGCGATCGGCATGGCCTCGGTCATCGGCCCGGCCTACATCGCCGAGGTCTCGCCGCCCGCCTACAGGGGCCGTCTCGGCTCCTTCCAGCAGGCGGCCATCGTCATCGGCATCGCCATCTCGCAGCTGGTCAACTACGGCATCCTGCAGCTCGCCGACGGCGACCAGCGCGGCGAGATCGGTGGCTTCGAGGCCTGGCAGTGGATGCTCGGCGTGATGGTCGTCCCGGCCATCCTGTACGGCCTGCTGTCCTTCGCGATCCCCGAGTCGCCGCGCTTCCTGATCTCCGTCGGGAAGAGGGACCGGGCCCGGAAGATCCTCGAAGAGGTCGAGGGCAAGAACGTCGACCTCGACGCGCGTGTGAACGAGATCGAGACGGCCATGCGCCGTGAGCACAAGTCCAGGTTCAGCGACCTGCTCGGAAGCCGCTTCGGCTTCCTGCCGATCGTCTGGGTCGGTATCGGTCTGTCGGTCTTCCAGCAGCTCGTCGGCATCAACGTCGCGTTCTACTACTCGGCGACGCTGTGGCAGTCCGTCGGCATCGACCCGTCCGGCTCGTTCTTCTACTCGTTCACCACGTCGATCATCAACATCATCGGCACCGTGATCGCCATGGTCCTGGTGGACCGGGTGGGCCGCAGGCCGCTCGCACTCGTCGGATCCGCCGGTATGGCCATCGCCCTGGCCTTCGAGGCCTGGGCCTTCTCCGCGGACCTGATCGACGGCAAGCTGCCCAACACCCAGGGCGTCGTGGCCCTGGTGGCGGCCCACGTCTTCGTGCTCTTCTTCGCCCTGTCGTGGGGTGTCGTGGTCTGGGTCTTCCTCGGTGAGATGTTCCCGAACCGGATCCGCGCCGCGGCGCTCGGTGTCGCCGCTTCCGCGCAGTGGATCGCCAACTGGGCGATCACCGCGAGCTTCCCGAGCCTGGCCGACTGGAACCTGTCGGGCACCTACATCATCTACACCTGCTTCGCCGTGCTCTCGATCCCCTTCGTGCTCAAGTTCGTGAAGGAGACCAAGGGCAAGGCGCTGGAGGAGATGGGCTGATCCCCGCTGCCCCTCTCCTCGACCCGCTGCCCCGGTCCGGCCCATGCCGGCCCGGGGCAGCGTTCTGCTGTGCCGCCTTCCTTCCGGCGGCGGGACGTCGGAACCGGACCGGTGCGCCGCCCCGGCCCGTCGCCGGCCGCGGCAGCGCCGCGTACACCCCCGCCGCGACGAGGATCGTGATGCCCCGGCCCAGCCCGTGATGCCCGATCCAGGTGGTGCCGAGCGCGCCGGTGAACCGCCCCGCGTCGGTGCACAGCAGCCCCGGCTCCGGGAAAGAGATCGCCGCGCTGTCCGAACACCGCCGTGGACAGTGCCATGCCGGGCGCGCCGCCGCGCTTGCCCGCGATCGACACGAGGCCGGCCAGCCCGGACGAGAGCACGGGGGAAGCCGCGGTTCTCCACGGGCAGCAGCGAACCTTTACCACCAAACGTGGCATACCGCCTCAGCGGTCCGCGCCCGTCGTCCTCCGCAACCGCGCCGGACCACGGTCGTGGCCGATACTGGACGTGTTATGGAAATCGTCATCCTTGCTGTAGTCATCGCCCTGGTCGCGGTCGGCCTGATCAGCGGGCTCGTGGTCAGCAGCCGCAAGAAGAAGCAGCTGCCGCCCCCGGCGCCGTCGAGCACGCCGACCATCACTCCGCCCGCCGAGCCCCGTGTCGGCGAGGAAGCCGAGACGCCGCGCGACGAAGCGCGGCGCCCCATCGAGGAGGTCGGTCTTCCCGGCGCCGGGACTCCCGTCGAGGAGACTCCGGTCGTCGTCGAGCCGGAAGTCCCCGAGCTCGAAGTCCCCGAACCCACCGCCGGCCGTCTGGTGCGGCTCCGCGCCAGACTCGCCCGTTCGCAGAACTCTCTGGGCAAGGGGCTGCTCGCGCTCCTGTCCCGCGACAACCTCGACGAGGACACCTGGGAGGAGATCGAGGACACGCTCCTCACCGCCGATGTCGGCGTCGCCCCCACGCAGGAGCTGGTGGAGCGGCTCCGCGAGCGGGTCCGTGTCCTGGGCACCCGTACGCCCGACGAGCTGCGCACCCTGTTGCGCGAGGAGCTCGTCACCCTGCTCGGTCCCGACCTCGACCGTGCGGTGAAGACGGAGGGTGGCGACGCGACGCCCGGTGTCGTGATGGTCGTCGGGGTCAACGGCACCGGCAAGACGACCACGACGGGCAAACTCGCCCGGGTGCTCGTCGCCGACGGCCGCAGCGTCGTGCTCGGCGCCGCTGACACCTTCCGTGCCGCCGCCGCCGACCAGCTCCAGACCTGGGGCGAGCGAGTCGGCGCCCGTACGGTGCGCGGTCCCGAGGGCGGCGACCCGGCGTCGATCGCGTTCGACGCGGTGAAGGAAGGCATCGCCGAGGGCGCCGACGTGGTGCTCATCGACACCGCGGGCCGCCTGCACACCAAGACCGGCCTCATGGACGAGCTCGGCAAGGTCAAGCGGGTCGTCGAGAAGCACGGGCCGCTCGACGAGATCCTGCTCGTCCTCGACGCCACCACCGGGCAGAACGGTCTCGTCCAGGCGCGCGTCTTCGCCGAGGTGGTCGACATCACCGGCATCGTCCTCACCAAGCTGGACGGCACCGCCAAGGGCGGCATCGTCATCGCCGTCCAGCGTGAGCTGGGCGTCCCCGTGAAGCTCATCGGTCTCGGTGAGGGCCCGGACGACCTGGCACCGTTCGAGCCGGGCGCCTTCGTCGACGCGCTGATCGGCGACTGACCGGCGACCGACCGGCGTGTCCGCGCGGACGTGGGAAGGGCGGTGGACCCGAGAGGGGTTCACCGCCCTCCGGCGTTCAGCACCGGTGGCATATGTAGGCGAGGACGCCCAGCAGCAGTCTGGCCTGCGGGGGAGCGGCGGCAGTGTCCGGCGCCGGCGGACGCAGCCAGCGGACGGGGCCCAGGCCTCCGAGGTCCGACGGGGGAGCGGTCACGTACGCGCCGCGGCCCAGGGCCCGCAGATCCAGATCCGCGTCGTCCCAGCCCATGCGGTAGAGCAGCCCGGGCAGGCCCGCCGCGGCCCCAGGGGCGACGAAGAACTGCGTACGGCCGGCCGGCGTCACCGTAACCGGGCCCAGCGGCATCCCCATCCGCTCCATCCGCACCAGCGCGCACCGGCCCGCGGCCTCGGCGACATCGAGTACGTCGAAGGTCCGGCCGGCGGGAAGCAGCATCGAGGCGCCCGGAACCTCGGCCCAGGCGTCCGCGGCCATGCCGAGTGTGGCGCCCGGCGGCACCTCACGGGCGAGGTCCAGCGGATGCGCGCCGGGGGAGGCGCACGCGGTGTCGCCGCACGAGCAGACGCCTGCCGCGGCGCGGGCGCCCGGAGTCACCGCCCAGCCCCAGAGTCCTGTGTACTCGGCCACCGCGGTCGCCCCGGCCGTACGGCGGTGGCGCCGCGTGCCGGACCGCATCTCCCGGATGCCGCCGATCGTGAAGCCCATGCCCCCTCCAACGGGTGCGACTCACCGGTGGTTACGACCCGGAGTCCTCAGTTCCCGACGTACTCCGCGCGCCGTCGATCTGCCGGCGCGCGAGGCGGCGTCGCAGGGGCGTGCGGTGTGTGCGGCGTGCCCCTGAATGCTTCACTCCGCTCGCAGCCGATCACGGCCTGTCAAGTGAATCGTGGACTGCTTCGAACGGGTTCACCCGAAGGGGTGGCGAATGGTGGCGTTTCCGCAACGCCCCTCGCCGGAGCGGTGATCGTGGGATTACTGTGGGTACTCGAACCTGCAATTGCATGTGCAGTTGAGTATGCCTCGGGCAATCCGCTGATCCCTTCGATGGCGGGCGACGCCCGTACGCACAGCGCCGAGGCGCGGCATTCTGATAGAGGTTCGCGCGACAGGTTTCAGCGGGATGGGGGCGTTCCAGTGAGTGGCAGCGGCGCGGGCGAGACGAATGCCGGAAAGCGCCCCAACGGGCAATTAGGGTCGTGGTTCGTGCGGAGCGGCTGGTCGAAGGGCGAGCTCGCCCGCCAGGTGAACCGGCGGGCACGCCAGCTGGGGGCCCACCACATCAGCACCGACACCTCCCGGGTCCGCCGCTGGCTCGACGGCGAACAGCCCCGGGAGCCGATCCCGCGCATCCTCTCCGACCTCTTCTCCGAGCGCTTCGGCACGGTCGTCTCCGTCGAGGACCTCGGACTCCGCGCCGCCCACCAGGCACCCTCGGTGTCGGGGGTCGACCTGCCCTGGGCCGGGCCGCAGACCGTCGCGCTGCTCAGCGAGTTCTCCCGCAGCGACCTCATGCTGGCCCGGCGCGGCTTCCTCGGCAGTTCCCTCGCCCTGGCCGCCGGTCCCACCCTGATCGAGCCCATGCAGCGCTGGCTGGTGCCCGTCACCCCCGGGCAGCCGGAGCAGGAGCTGCCGCCCGCTGAGAGCCGGCCCTCGCGCCTCTCGGGCCCCGAGCTGGACCTGCTGGAATCCACCACGGCGATGTTCCGTCAGTGGGACGCCCAGTGCGGCGGCGGCCTGCGCCGTAAAGCTGTCGTCGGCCAGCTCCACGAAGTCACCGACCTGCTCCAGGAACCACAGCCGGGGGCCACTGCCAAGCGTCTGTTCCGCTGCGCGGCCGAACTGGCCGAGCTCGCGGGCTGGATGAGCTACGACGTGGGCCTCCAGCCCACCGCCCAGAAGTACTTCGTGCTCGCGCTGCACGCCTCCAAGGAGGCCGGTGACAAGCCTCTGGGTTCGTACATCCTCTCCAGCATGAGCCGTCAGATGATCCACCTCGGCCGGCCCGACGACGCTCTCGAACTCATCCATCTCGCCCAGTACGGCAGCCGCGACTGCGCCACCGCGCGGACCCAGGCCATGCTGTATGCGATGGAGGCGCGCGCCTACGCCGGCATGGGGCAGCCGAGCAAGTGCAAGCGAGCGGTCCGGATGGCGGAGGACACCTTCGCCGACGCGGTCCTCGACGACGAGCCCGAGCCCGACTGGATCCGCTTCTTCTCCGACGCCGAACTGCACGGCGAGAACGCCCACTCCTACCGTGACCTGGCCTATGTCGCCGGCCGCAGCCCCACCTACGCCTCCCTCGCCGAGCCCGTCATGGCCCGTGCCGTCGAGCTCTTCGGCGAGGACGACGAGCACCGGAGGTCGTACGCGCTCAATCTGATCGGCATGGCCACCGTGCATCTCCTCAAGCGCGAACCGGAGGAGTCGACCGTCTCCGCCACCAGAGCCCTCAAGGTCGCCAAGAAGGTCAGGTCGGAGCGCGTCAACACCAGGCTCCGTAAGACCGTCGACACCGCTGCCAGGGACTTCGGGGACGTTCCCGAGGTCGCCCGGCTCACCGCCCGGCTCGCCGAGCAGCTCCCGGAGACCGCTGAAGCGGTCTGACCGGGCCCACCGTCACCGGCCGCGCCGGCCGCCCCGTACACCCGACTCGGCTCCCCCATCGCCAGGTCAGCGGGTCGCCGTCGTGGCCGGTTCGCGTGTCCGGGCGTTACGACCGCACCGTATGCGGCGCAGGCGGCATGGTAGGCAGCACACCGGGTCCGACGCTCCCGGTTCATCGGTACGTAACACGTGGGGCTCCTTCGTCACTGCGGTGAAACACCGTGCGGCATCCGTGGAAACCGCGCTGCGCGAATCTCATGGCGCATAACCGGCCCGCACCTTTTCACCGTGGTCCCGCACCCCCG
Source organism: Streptomyces sp. NPDC002911 (assembly GCF_053591835.1). Lineage (NCBI taxonomy): Bacteria > Bacillati > Actinomycetota > Actinomycetes > Kitasatosporales > Streptomycetaceae > Streptomyces > Streptomyces sp. NPDC002911. The sequence continues at coordinate 52,516 of NZ_JBSFUO010000015.1, forward strand.
CACGTGGCCGCACCGACGACGAGGAGACGCCGATGCCCCCAGGCATCACGACGCTTGCCGCAGACGCCCCGGAGCTGTCTGCCGCCAACACAGGGTTCATGCTCATCTGCTCCGCGCTGGTGATGCTCATGACCCCGGCTCTGGCCTTCTTCTACGGAGGCATGGTCCGCGTCAAGAGCACCCTGAACATGCTGATGATGAGCTTCATCAGCCTCGGGATCGTCACGGTCCTGTGGGTCCTCTACGGATTCAGCCTCGCCTTCGGCACCGACATCGGCTCCGTCATCGGCTGGAGCTCGGACTTCGTCGGCCTGAGCGGGATCGGCGTCACCGAACTCTGGCCCGACTACACGATCCCGGTGTACGTCTTCGCGGTCTTCCAGATGATGTTCGCCATCCTCACCCCGGCCCTGATCAGCGGTGCCCTCGCCGACCGCGTCAAGTTCACCTCCTGGGCCCTGTTCATCGCCCTGTGGGTGACCGTCGTCTACTTCCCGGTCGCGCACTGGGTCTGGGGCGCCGGCGGCTGGCTCTTCGAGCTGGGTGTCATCGACTTCGCCGGCGGTACCGCCGTCCACATCAACGCCGGCGCCGCGGCCCTCGGCGTCATCCTCGTCATCGGCAAGCGGGTCGGCTTCAAGAAGGACCCGATGCGGCCGCACAGCCTGCCGCTCGTCATGCTCGGTGCCGCCCTCCTGTGGTTCGGCTGGTTCGGCTTCAACGCCGGCTCGTGGCTCGGCAACGACGACGGTGTCGGTGCCGTCATGTTCGTGAACACGCAGGTCGCCACCGGTGCGGCGGTCCTCGGCTGGCTCGCCTACGAGAAGATCCGCCACGGCTCCTTCACCACCCTGGGTGCCGCGTCCGGCGCAGTCGCGGGCCTCGTCGCCATCACCCCCGCGGGCGGCTCGGTCAGCCCGCTGGGCGCCATCGCGATCGGCGTCATTTCCGGTGTGCTGTGCGCCATGGCCGTCGGCCTCAAGTACAAGTTCGGTTACGACGACTCCCTGGACGTCATCGGTGTCCACCTCGTGGGTGGCGTCATCGGCTCCCTCCTCGTGGGCTTCTTCGCCACCGGCGGTGTGCAGTCCGACGCCAAGGGTCTCTTCTACGGCGGCGGTCTCGACCAACTCGGCAAGCAGGCCGTCGGCGTCTTCGCGGTCCTCGCGTACTCCCTGGTCGTCTCCGCGGCGCTGGCGTTCATCCTGGACAAAACGATCGGGATGCGGGTCAGTGAGGACGACGAGGTCTCCGGCATCGACCAGGTCGAGCACGCCGAGACGGCGTACGACTTCAGCGGCGCCGGCGGCGGCGCGGTCTCGCGCACCACGCCCCCGGGCCCCGGCACCACGGCAGCCCCGACGAACAAGAAGGTGGACGCATGAAGCTCATCACCGCAGTCGTGAAGCCGCACAGGCTGGACGAGATCAAGGAGGCCCTCCAGGCCTTCGGCGTCCAGGGCCTCACGGTCACGGAGGCCAGCGGGTACGGGCGGCAGCGCGGACACACCGAGGTCTACCGGGGCGCCGAGTACACCGTCGACCTCGTACCGAAGATCCGTATCGAGGTCCTCGTCGAGGACGAGGACGCCGAACAGCTCATCGACGTGGTCGTCAAGGCCGCCCGGACGGGCAAGATCGGTGACGGCAAGGTGTGGAGCGTCCCGGTCGAGACCGCGATCCGCGTACGAACCGGGGAACGCGGCCCGGACGCACTCTGACCGACGGTTTCCGTGAACGGAAAGGCAGCTGGGTGACGAGCACAGAAGTGACCACCGGATCCGAGGACGCGGGACCCAGCGGCTATGCGGCGGCCCGGCTGCGCCTCCTCCAGGAGGAGGCGCGGTCCGGGCCGGCGCGCCGTGCCGCGCTGGCCCGGCTCACCGACGACTGGCTCACCGGGCTGTTCACCGCGGCGGCCGAGCGGGCGGGCGTCCGGGGCGCGGCCCTCGTCGCCGTCGGCGGATACGGGCGGGGCGAACTCTCCCCCCGCAGCGACCTCGACCTCCTGCTCCTGCACGACGGCACCGCCGACGCCGGAGCCGTCGCCGCCCTCGCCGACGGGATCTGGTACCCCGTCTGGGACCTCGGCCTCGCCCTCGACCATTCCGTACGCACTCCCGGCGAAGCGAGCAGGACCGCGGGGGAAGACCTGAAGGTCCAGCTCGGACTGCTCGACGCGCGCCCCGTCGCCGGGGACCTGGGCCTCGTCGCCGGCCTGCGGACCGGGATCCTGGCCGACTGGCGCAACCAGGCACCCAAACGCCTCCCCGCTCTCGACGAGCTGTGCCGTGAGCGGGCCGAACGTATGGGCGAGCTCCAGTTCCTCCTGGAACCCGATCTCAAGGAGGCCCGTGGCGGTCTCCGGGACGCGACCGCCCTGCGCGCCGTCGCCGCCTCATGGGTCGCCGACGCCCCGCGCGAAGGGCTGGCGGAAGCCCGCCGTACGCTCCTCGACGCCCGCGACGCCCTTCACCTCACCACCGGACGGGCCACCGACCGCCTCGCCCTGCAGGAGCAGGACCAGGTCGCCGGTGCCCTCGGTCTCCTCGACGCGGACGCCCTGCTGCGCCAGGTGTACGAGGCCGCCCGCACCGTCGCGTACGCCACCGACGTCACCTGGCGCGAGGTCAACCGCGTTCTCCGGGCCCGCTCCGTACGGCCACGGCTGCGCACGATCCTCGGCGGCGCCAAGGCCGCACCGGAACGCACCCCCCTCGCCGACGGCGTCGTCGAGGCCGACGGCGAAGTCGTCCTCGCGCGTACTGCCCGCCCGGAACGCGACGCCGTACTCACCCTCAGGGCCGCCGCCGCCGCGGCGGAGGCCGGGCTCCCGCTCTCCCGTCACCTCGTGCGTCACCTGAGCACCGCGGCCCAGCCGATGCCCGTGCCCTGGCCCGCCCAGGCCCGCGAGGAGCTCGTCACCCTGCTCGGCGCCGGCGAATCCACCGTCGGAGTCTGGGAGGCCCTCGAAGCGGAAGGCATCATCACCCGACTGCTGCCCGACTGGGAGCGGGTCCACTGCCGGCCGCAGCGCAACCCCGTCCACACCTGGACCGTCGACCGGCACCTCGTCGAAACAGCCGTCCGGGCCTCCCACCTCACCCGCCGTGTCGGCCGTCCCGACCTCCTCCTGATCGCCGCCCTGCTCCACGACATCGGCAAGGGCTGGCCCGGGGACCACTCCGTCGCGGGTGAGGTCATCGCCCGGGACATGGCCGCACGCATCGGCTTCGACAAGCAGGACGTGGGCGTCGTCGCCACGCTCGTACGCCACCATCTGCTGCTCGTCGAGACCGCCACCCGGCGCGACCTCGACGACCCCGCGACGGTCCGTTCCGTCGCCGTGGCCGTAGGCAGCGCCTCCACCCTGGAACTGCTGCACGCGCTCACCGAGGCCGACGCACTGGCCACCGGTCCCGCAGCCTGGAGCTCCTGGCGGGCCTCCCTCGTGACCGACCTGGTCAAACGCGTCGCGGCGCTCCTGGCAGGCGAGGAACCCCCCGCACCGGAGCCGATCGCTCCGAGTGCCGAGCAGGAACGCCTCGCCGTCGAGGCCCTGCGTACCGGCGAGCCCGTCCTCTCCTTGCGCACCCGGGCCGAGCCGGCCTCCGAGGACGGCGCACCCGAGCCCGTCGGCGTCGAACTCCTCATCGCGCTGCCCGACCGCCCCGGCGTCCTGCCCGCGGCGGCCGGGGTCCTCGCCCTGCACCGCCTCACCGTGCGCGCCGCCGACCTGCGCGCCGTCGAGCTCCCCACCGAGCTGGGCGAGACGGCCGGTCTGCTGGTACTCAGCTGGCGTGTCGCGGCCGAGTACGGCTCACTCCCGCAGGCCGCCCGGCTGCGCACCGACCTGGTACGTGCCCTGGACGGCTCCCTGAACATCCGGGCCAGGCTCGCCGAACGCGAGGCGGCCTATCCACGGCGGCGCGGAGTGAAGGCCCCGCCCCCCAGGGTGTCCGTGGCGGCGGAGGGCTCACGCCTGGCCACAGTGATCGAGGTCCGCGCCCAGGACGCCCCGGGGCTGCTGCACCGGATCGGCCGGGCGCTGGAACAGAGTGCGGTACGGGTACGGAGCGCCCATGTCTCCACGCTGGGAGCCAACGCGGTGGATACGGTCTATGTCACCCGTCAGGACGGCACAGTACTCTCCGCCGACGAGGCGACAGCACTGGCGAAGACGCTGGAGGAGGCCCTGCGATAAGGGCGTGACGAGCCCTGCTCGCAGTCGTTGAACGGGGTGAAGGCGGCCCCTGGTCCAGGGGGGTGCCCCGGCGTCCACGGCGTTCGCACGAAGGTGGATATGTGCTCCCCGCTCGTGCGGGGTAACAGCCCTTGCGGTCGGAGACGACCGGCAAGGGCTGACGTTTGCCCGGGCCAGATACTCTAGGAACGAACCACCCGACCCCGACCCTGAGGACCGACGAGCCCGTGTTCGATACTCTCTCCGACCGCCTTAGCGCGACTTTCAAAAACCTCAGGGGCAAGGGCCGCTTGTCCGAGGCGGACATCGACGCCACGGCTCGCGAGATCCGTATCGCCCTGCTCGAGGCCGATGTCGCCCTCCCCGTCGTCCGCGCGTTCATCGCCAACGTCAAGGAGCGGGCGCGTGGCGTCGAGGTCTCCCAGGCGCTGAACCCCGCACAGCAGGTCGTCAAGATCGTCAACGAGGAGCTCGTCGGCATCCTCGGCGGCGAGACCCGGCGGCTCCGGTTCGCCAAGAACCCGCCCACCGTGATCATGCTCGCGGGTCTCCAGGGTGCCGGTAAGACCACTCTCGCCGGGAAGCTCGGTCTCTGGCTCAAGGCCCAGGGCCACTCCCCGCTGCTCGTCGCCTGTGACCTCCAGCGCCCCAACGCCGTCAACCAGCTGAGCGTCGTCGCCGACCGCGCCGGTGTCGCGGTCTACGCACCGGAACCGGGCAACGGCGTGGGCGACCCGGTCAAGGTCGCCAAGGACTCCATCGAGTTCGCCAAGTCCAAGGTCCACGACATCGTCATCGTCGACACCGCAGGACGTCTCGGCATCGACGAGGAGCTGATGCGGCAGGCCGCGGACATCCGCGACGCCGTCAGCCCCGACGAGATCCTCTTCGTCGTCGACGCGATGATCGGCCAGGACGCGGTCAACACCGCCGAGGCCTTCCGCGACGGCGTCGGCTTCGACGGCGTGGTGCTCTCCAAGCTCGACGGTGACGCCCGCGGTGGTGCCGCCCTGTCGATCGCCCATGTCACGGGCAAGCAGATCATGTTCGCGTCGAACGGTGAGAAGCTCGGGGACTTCGACGCCTTCCACCCCGACCGCATGGCCTCCCGCATCCTCGACATGGGTGACCTGCTCACCCTGATCGAGCAGGCGGAGAAGACGTTCAGCCAGGAAGAGGCCGCCAAAATGGCCTCCAAGCTGGCGTCGAGCAAGGGCAAGGACTTCACGCTCGACGACTTCCTGGCGCAGATGGAGCAGGTCAGGAAGATGGGCTCCATCTCCAAGCTGCTCGGGATGCTGCCCGGCATGGGGCAGATCAAGGATCAGATCAACAACATCGACGAGCGCGACGTGGACCGCATGGCCGCGATCATCAAGTCGATGACCCCGAAGGAACGCGCCGAACCGACGATCATCAACGGATCGCGCCGGGCCCGTATCGCCAAGGGTTCCGGTGCCGAGGTCTCCGCGGTGAAGGGCCTCATCGAGCGGTTCTTCGAGGCCCGGAAGATGATGTCGAAGATGGCCCAGGGCGGCGGCATGCCGGGCATGCCGGGGATGCCCGGCATGGGCGGCGGCCCCGGTCGCCAGAAGAAGCAGGTCAAGCAGGCCAAGGGCAAGCGCAAGAGCGGTAACCCGATGAAGCGTAAGGCCGAGGAGCAGGCCGCTGCCGCCCGTCGCGAGCAGGCGGCGCAGGGCGGCGCGCTGGGTCTCCCCGCCCAGGAGGACCAGAACTTCGAACTGCCGGACGAGTTCAAGAAGTTCATGGGCTGACCGTTCATGGGCTGACCGGGCGGGGAACACGGACGAAGGGGCGCCCCCGCATGTCGGGGCGCCCCGTCGCTTTTCCGTCACGAAACGCACACCAGATAGCGGAAGACGTTCGGCATCCACACCGTGCCGTCGGGCCGCAGATGCGGATGCAGGGCTTCCGCGACCTCCTTCTCCACCTGGGAACGGTCCGTCGCCCGTATCGCCGTATCGAACAGCCCGGTCGACAGCAGACCGCGCACCGCGCTGTCCACGTCCGCGTAGCCGAACGGGCAGGACACCCGGCCCGAGCCGTCCGGTTTCAGCCCGGCCCGTGCGGCGACCTCCTCGAGGTCGTCCCGCAGCGCCGGCCGCCAGCCGCTCCCTGAGCGCGGGGCGCGTGCCGACTCGGTGAGCCGGGCCGCCACCCGCAGCACCGGAGCCGCGGCGCACCGCTCCGGTGGTCCCCAGCCGGCCAGCACCACCGTGGCTCCCCGCACGGCGTGCGGCACGGCGGAGGCCAGCGCGGGCGCGAGCCCCTCGGAGTCTCCGGCCGCGCAGCCGATCGGCTGGAACGCGGTCAACAGGTTGTACGGGACCTCACCGTCCGGGGCGGCCGCCGGAATGCTCTCGACGAGCCTCGCGGCCCTCGGGTCCGTACGGCCCGGTCCCATGTCCTGCCCCGGGCCGGAAGCGAGGCGTCCGCGGGCAAGGGCGAGCCGTTCACGGTCGGTGTCGACGCCGGTGACGCGCGCCCCGCGCGAGGCCGCGATCAGCAGCGCGAGCCCGGAACCGCAGCCGAGGGAAAGCATCCGCGTACCGGCCCCGACTTCGAGGCGCTCGTACACCGCCTCGTAGAGCGGTGCCAGCATGCGCTCCTGGATCTCGGCCCAGTCACGGGCACGGGTACCGGCGTCCACCGGGGCGGACGAATCCGCGTACCTGTGGTGCCGCACGAGCGTAGGTGTCATGGAATGCGCCCCAATCCGCCGTGAGGTCGGTCGTGCCCGAGTGAGGTCCCCCATGTCTGTTGCTGTGTATGCGCGCCCACAGCCCCCGTATGTCAGAGAACTCCGCATCGGCGGTCCCGTCCAGAGGCCGGACGGGGTGGGATGGCATTGCTCGCGTGCTCCGGTCGTGCGCCCCCGGGCGCGGTGTGGCCGCTGCGGGCGCCGGGAACAGCGCGCCTGCCGCTCGCTTCCTCACAGTCTTACCCGACACGCGGGGCGCAGCACGTCGAGCGCTCCGGCCCGGACCACGACCGGCGTGCGGCCGTCGCTCCGTGTTGGGTAATCTCACCCACGGGGCGTCTGTCCACGCCGGTGCGTACGCGTTGCTACGTACCACCTTGGTGCGAGCTGTGAGTCTTCTCCGCTGATCTGGGCACCCGCCCTCGTCCGGACGCATCAAGGGCAACTGACTGGTACGTGCAAATTATTTGGGATGCCCCGGAATAGGAACACCGGAGCACTCAGGCTCGTTGTCACGACGTGAGCACGACACCACCTGTACTTGCCGCAGAGCTGGCACAGGCGTGGGCCGACATTCAGCGGTACCACCCCGAGCTGCCCGATCTTGCCGCGCCAGAGTCCCTGATCGGAGAGTCCTCGTCCGCCTGTGGCGCCGAGCTCTCCTTCGAACGGCTGCTCCATGAGGCAGTCCATGGCATCGCGGCCGCGAGAGGTGTGCGGGACACCTCCCGCGCCGGCCGCTACCACAACAGACGCTTCCTCGCGATCGCCGAGGAGCTGGGCCTCGATCATGCCGAGGAGCCCCACCCCAGCAGCGGATTCTCGCTGGTGACACTGAATCCTGAGGCCAAACGCAGGTACCGCCCCACGACGGAACGGCTGCGGCGTGCGCTCAAGGCGCACACCGTCGCCACCGCGGCGGACACGAAGCGCTCGTTCCGCGGCCCCGCCGCGCGGCACGGCTCGTCCGGAGGAGGGGTGCGCGTCAAGGCCGTCTGTGACTGCGGGCGCAACGTCCGCGTCGTGCCCTCGGTCCTCGCCCAGGCCCCGATCGTCTGCGGCGGTTGCGGAAAGCCCTTCCGTATCCCGGAAGCAGCGGTCGCGGTGGGGTGACCCGATGTGGTGTGGCACAATGTCTAGCTGTACTCGACAGTCGCATAGGACCCCTCTCTCCTCCGGCTGACGCGTCCATCGGGCACCCGAGTACCGCAACCCCACGTGGCATCTTTTGTGCCCAACCACGTCAGAGACCAGGAGACACCACTTCCGTGGCAGTCAAGATCAAGCTGAAGCGTCTGGGCAAGATCCGTTCGCCTCACTACCGCATCGTCGTCGCCGACTCCCGTACCCGCCGTGACGGCCGGGCCATCGAGGAGATCGGCCTGTACCACCCGGTGCAGAACCCCTCGCGCATCGAGGTCAACGCAGAGCGCGCGCAGTACTGGCTGTCCGTCGGCGCCCAGCCGACCGAGCCCGTCCTCGCGATCCTGAAGCTCACCGGTGACTGGCAGGCCCACAAGGGCCTCCCGGCCCCCGCGCCGCTGCTGCAGCCGGAGCCCAAGGCTGACAAGCGCGCCCTGTTCGAGGCCCTGACCGCGGACGGCGACGAGGCCAAGGGTGAGGCCATCACCCAGAAGGCCAAGAAGTCGGACAAGAAGGCGGACGAGGCGGCTGACACTGCCGCGTCCACCGAGTCGACCGAGGCCTGAGCATGCTCGAGGAGGCTCTTGAGCACCTCGTGAAGGGCATCGTCGACAACCCCGACGATGTGCAGGTCGCCTCGCGTGACCTGCGCCGTGGACGCGTGGTCGAGGTCCGGGTTCACCCGGACGACCTCGGTAAGGTGATCGGTCGTAACGGCCGCACCGCACGCGCCCTGCGTACCGTCGTGGGTGCCATCGGCGGCCGTGGAATCCGTGTCGACCTCGTCGATGTGGACCAGGTTCGCTGAAAGAGTTGAACACCGGCCGGGGCCGGGGAGGGCTTTCGAGCCGTCCCCGGCCTTTGTCGTCCGTACATGACCGCCTCCTCAGTAAAAGATCACCGGGAGAAGTAGCGTGCAGTTGGTAGTTGCGCGGATCGGTCGCGCCCATGGCATCAAGGGCGAGGTCACCGTCGAGGTGCGCACCGACGAGCCTGAGCTCCGGCTCGGGCCCGGGGCCGTGCTGGCCACGGAGCCCGCCCACGTGGGGCCGCTGACGATCGAGACCGGCCGGGTGCACAGCGGCAGGCTGCTGCTGCGCTTCGAGGGTGTGCGCGACCGTACGGCGGCCGAGGCGCTGCGCAACACTCTGCTGATCGCCGAGGTGGACCCGGCGGAACTGCCCGAGGATCCCGAGGAGTTCTACGACCACCAGCTGATGGACCTGGACGTCGTCCTCGCCGACGGCACGGAGGTCGGCCGGATCACCGAGATCACGCACCTGCCGTCCCAGGACCTGTTCATCGTGGAACGGCCGGACGGCAGCGAGGTGATGATCCCGTTCGTCGAGGAGATCGTCGCGGAGATCGACCTGGAGGAGCAGCGGGCCGTCATCACTCCGCCACCGGGTCTGATCGACGAGAGCGACGCGGTGATCGCCTCCACGCGGGACGAGGACGAAGCGACCGAGGGTGAAGCGGCCGAGGGTGACGCCGCGAGTGACGCCGCGAGTGACGCCGCGCGTGACGGGAAGAAGGGCGGCGCGTGATGCGGCTCGACGTCGTCACGATCTTCCCCGAGTACCTGGAGCCTCTGAACGTCTCGCTCGTCGGCAAGGCGCGCGCCCGGGGCCGTCTCGACGTACACGTCCACGACCTGCGGGACTGGACCTACGACCGGCACAACACGGTGGACGACACCCCTTACGGCGGTGGCCCCGGCATGGTCATGAAGACCGAGCCCTGGGGTGAGGCGCTGGACGACGCGCTGGCCGGCGGATACGAGGCCGGGGCGCATTCCCCGGTCCTCGTGGTGCCCACGCCCAGCGGCGGGCGCTTCACCCAGGAGCTGGCCGTCGAGCTGTCGGAGCGGCCGTGGCTGATCTTCACCCCCGCCCGCTACGAGGGCATCGACCGTCGGGTGATGGATGAGTACGCGACCCGGATGCCGGTCATCGAGGTGTCCATCGGGGACTACGTCCTGGCGGGCGGGGAAGCAGCCGTCCTGGTGATCACCGAGGCCGTCGCCCGGCTGCTGCCGGGAGTGCTCGGCAACGCCGAGTCGCACCGCGACGACTCCTTCGCGCCCGGAGCCATGGCCGATCTGCTCGAGGGACCCGTCTACACGAAGCCTCCCGAGTGGCGCGGGCGTGGTATCCCCGAGGTGCTGCTCAGTGGCCACCACGGCCGGATCGCGCGCTGGCGGCGGGACGAGGCCTTCCGTCGCACCGCTCTTCACAGGCCCGATCTCATCGAGCGTTGCGAGGCGTCCGGCTTCGACAAGAAGGACCGCGAGATGCTCTCCATCCTCGGCTGGTCCCCGGCGTCCGACGGACGATTTTGGCGCAGGCCTGAGGCCGTGGAAGAATAGGTCCGCTGTACGTCCGGTGTGCGCCCCTGCCACAGGGGGAAAGCCGCCCGCTCGATGTGATCAGCACCCGAACCTCACTCTTAACTCTCCCGTCGATGACCTGTGGCATCGGCGAAGAAAGCAGACAACATGGCTTCCCTGCTCGATGGCGTCAACGCCGCCACCCTCCGCACCGATCTCCCGGCGTTCCGCCCCGGTGACACGGTCAACGTCCACGTGCGCGTGATCGAGGGCAACCGCTCCCGTATCCAGCAGTTCAAGGGCGTCGTCATCCGTCGCCAGGGCTCGGGTGTCAGCGAGACCTTCACGGTCCGTAAGGTCTCCTTCAGTGTCGGCGTCGAGCGCACCTTCCCGGTGCACAGCCCGATCTTCGAGAAGATCGAGCTCGTCACCCGTGGTGACGTCCGTCGCGCCAAGCTGTACTTCCTCCGTGAGCTCCGCGGCAAGGCCGCGAAGATCAAGGAGAAGCGCGACCGCTGATTCACCTCCGGCGTCCACAGCGCGGCCGGATAGAATCCGGCCCCGATGGACACGGAAGCACAGCACACGGAGCGCGATCCCTCCTCCGGCCCCGCAGACGGGCCGGAGGAGGGATCGCGCTTCACGCATGTCCCGGACCCGCGGGCTACGGTTTCGGCCTCGGCCATGTCCTGGGGACGGACCGTCTTCCTGGGCATGCTCTGCACGCTCGCCCTGTTGCTGTTCAGCACCTTCGTGCTGCAGCCCTTCCTCATCCCCAGCGGTTCGATGGAGCCCACGCTGCGGGTCGGGGACCGGGTCCTCGTCAACAAGCTGGCGTACCGTTTCGCCTCGGAGCCTCGGCGCGGCGACGTGGTGGTCTTCGACGGCACCGGATCCTTCGTACAGGAGACGACGTCCGGGGAGAACCCCGTCGGCGCTCTGCTGCGCGGGGCGGCCGCGTCCCTGGGGCTCGCCGAACCCGCCGGGTCCGACTTCGTGAAGCGGACGGTGGGCGTGGGGGGCGATCGTGTGGTCTGCTGCGACAAGCGGGGGAGGCTCGAGGTGAACGGCGTCCCGGTCGACGAGGAGTACCTGTACCCGGGTGACCGCCCGTCCGAGGTCGCCTTCGACATCGTGGTGCCCGAGGGCACGCTGTGGGTGATGGGCGACCACCGCAGCAACTCGCGGGACTCTCGCGACCACCTGGGTCAGCCCGGGGGCGGCATGGTGCCCGTCGAGCGCGTGATCGGGCGGGTCGACTGGCTCGGCTGGCCGCTCGGCAGGCTCGGTTCCCTGGAGGGTACCGAGGCCTTCACCGGCATACGGCCGAAGGACGCGCACCATGGGTAACCGGGGGCGCAAGCGGGGAGAGCCGGACGCCGGCCCGCCGCTGCCCACCGGGTCGAGGCCGGCCACGGGTCGCTCGCTGCCCACACGGGCGGAGCGCCGCAAGCTGGCCCGTAAGGTGAAACGCCGACGGCGCAGGTCCGCGATCAAGGAGATACCCCTCCTCGTCCTGGTGGCGCTGGTGATCGCGCTGGTACTCAAGACCTTCCTCGTCCAAGCCTTTGTCATCCCCAGCGGGTCGATGGAACAGACCATCCGGATCGGTGACCGGGTTCTGGTGGACAAGCTGACCCCATGGTTCGGCTCCGAACCTCAGCGTGGCGACGTCGTCGTCTTCAAGGACCCGGGCGGCTGGCTGCAGCAGGAGAGCGCCGCCGCCGAGGACCCGCCCGCCGGGGTCAAACAGGTCAAGGAACTGCTGACCTTCATCGGACTGCTCCCCTCCGAGGACGAGCAGGATCTGATCAAGCGCGTGGTGGCCGTCGGGGGCGACACCGTGAAGTGCTGCGGCGCCGACGGCAGGATCACGGTCAACGGCGTGGCGCTGGACGAGCCGTATCTGAACCCCGGCGATGTGCCGTCCACTCTCCAATTCGAGGTAAAGGTTCCCGAGGGCCGCATCTTCGTCATGGGCGACCACCGGTCGAATTCCGCGGACTCGCGATTCCATCTCGACAAACCGGGGAAGGGCACGGTGTCGGAGGACGAGGTCGTGGGCCAGGCCGTGGTGATCGCCTGGCCGTTCGGGCATTGGCGCAGGCTGGAGGAGCCCGGAACGTATGCCTCCGTCCCCGACGGGAACGCCGGAGCGACGGCCGGGGGGTCCCCGTCGAATAGTGTGTCCTCCCAGGATCGCAACGGAATGGTCCTGCTCCCGACCCCTGCGGAACTCCCGCTCGTTATGGGAGTGGTGGGCCTGCGCCGATTCGGGCGCGGGCGGTGGCACGGAGTGAGGAGTGGATGTGGGGGATTTGGCGGTCGGCGCACGATCCGGACACGACGAACCCGAGGACCGGCCTTCGAGCGACGGGGTCCCGGTGGAGGCGGAGAGTGACGACGAGTCCGCGGACGGTGGCAGTACGGCGGTGAAGAAGCCGCGCTCGTTCTGGAAGGAGCTGCCGCTCCTCATCGGCATCGCACTCATTCTCGCGCTGCTGATCAAGACGTTCCTGGTACAGGCGTTCTCGATCCCCTCGGACTCCATGCAGAACACTCTGCAGCGGGGGGACCGGGTGCTGGTCGACAAGCTGACGCCGTGGTTCGGCTCGGAGCCGGAGCGCGGAGAGGTCGTGGTCTTCCACGACCCGGGCGGCTGGCTGGAGGACACCGCGACTCCCGAGCCCAACGCGGTGCAGAAGTTCCTGAGCTTCATCGGGCTGATGCCGTCCGCGGAGGAGAAGGACCTGATCAAGAGGGTCATCGCCGTAGGCGGCGACACCGTCGCGTGCAAGAAGAACGGGCCGGTGACGGTCAACGGCAAGGCGCTGGACGACAAGTCGTTCATCTTCGAGGGAAACAGTGCCTGTGACGACGAGCCGTTCGGGCCGATCCATGTGCCCGAGGGCCGTATCTGGGTGATGGGCGACCACCGGCAGAATTCGCTGGACTCCCGTTACCACCAAGAGCTGCCCGGTCAGGGCACGGTGTCGACGGACGAGGTGGTCGGGCGGGCTGTCGTCGTGGCCTGGCCCATCAACCGCTGGGCGACTCTCCCGGTGCCGAGCACGTTCGACCAGCCCGCTCTGAACGAGGCTGCCGCCGCCGCTGTGCCCGGAGCACTCGGTGTAGCCGGGGCGCTGCCTCTCGTGTTCTGGCGTCGCCGCAGGCTGACCCGCGGGCATACCGCCGGGTAGGGTGCCGACTCGGATCAGCGATTGTCGATCTCCGATGGGGGAGCGCTGGGATGAGTGGATCAGGACGTACGGACGGCCACGGCCGGCTCGGCAACGCGTTGTCGAACCTGGCCGTGGCCGTCGGCTGTGTGCTCTTCCTCGGCGGGTTCGCCTGGGGAGCGGTGGTGTACAAGCCGTATACCGTGCCGACCGACTCGATGACACCGACGGTGAACGCCGGCGACCGGGTCCTCGCGGAGCGGCTGGACGGCGATGACGTGCGGCGCGGCGACGTGGTCGTCTTCGCCGACTCGACGTGGGGCGATGTGCCCATGGTGAAGCGGGTCATCGGTGTGGGCGGTGACAAGGTCGCCTGCTGCGACAAGGACGGCCGGCTCACCGTCAACGGCAAGCCCGTCGAGGAACCGTATCTTCGGGCGAAGGGCGCCTTGTCGGGCACGTCGGCGGACGGGGAGGCTCCGGCCTCTCTGCGAAACTTCACGGCCGATGTGCCCAAGGACCGGCTCTTCCTCCTCGGTGACGAGCGCAGCACCTCCGTGGACTCCCGCGTCCATCTGGAGGACCCGGGGCAGGGTTCGGTGCCCCGGAGCGCGGTCCAGGCACGGGTGGACGCCGTGGCCTGGCCCATGAACGGGATGATCGGCAGGCCCGAGGCCTTCGCGGCCCTGCCCGGCGGGGTGTCGTCCGACGGGCCGCTGCCGCTGCAGGTCGGAGCCTCCGTGGTGGGGGTGGTGCTCATCCTGGGCGGAGCGGCCTACGGCCCGCTCGCGGCGCGCTCCGCACGGGGGCCCAAGCGGCCGAAGGTGTCCGCCGGTGCGCACTGAGATACGCGAGGTCGCTCGCGTGGTGCTCCTGGACCCGGACGACCGGATCCTGCTGCTGCACGGCTTCGAGCCCGAGGATCGGGACAAGAGCTGGTGGTTCACCCCGGGCGGAGGCCTGGAGGGCGAGGAGACCAGGGAGGAGGCAGCCCTGCGTGAGCTCGCCGAGGAAACCGGGATCACGGACGTCTCCCTCGGTCCGCTGCTGTGGACGAGAATCTGCTCCTTCCCGTTCGACGGGCGGCGCTGGGACCAGGACGAGTGGTACTTCCTGGCCCGTACGTCGCAGACGGCCACCGATCAGAAGGGCCTCACCGAGCTGGAGCTGCGCAGTGTCGCCGGTCTGAGGTGGTGGACCTCCGCCGAACTTCTCGCCACGCGTGAGACGGTGTATCCGACCAAGCTCGCCGGGCTGCTGCGCACGCTGCTCGACGAGGGTCCCCCGAGTGTTCCGCTGGTTCTCGCCCCCGAAATCGTCTAATCGGTCAGGGGCGCGTGGGGCTGGCGCACAATGGGGGGACGCACGGCTGAAGGGGAACATGCCATGAGTGCCGAGGACCTCGAGAAGTACGAGACCGAGATGGAGCTGAAGCTCTACCGGGAGTACCGCGATGTCGTCGGTCTGTTCAAATATGTGATCGAGACCGAACGGCGTTTCTACCTCACCAATGACTACGAGATGCAGGTGCACTCGGTCCAGGGCGAGGTCTTTTTCGAGGTTTCCATGGCGGATGCGTGGGTCTGGGACATGTACAGGCCCGCCCGATTCGTCAAGCAGGTTCGGGTATTGACGTTCAAGGACGTGAACATCGAGGAGCTCAACAAGAGCGATCTCGAACTCCCGGGCGGCTGATTCAGGACGTGCTCTCCGATGTCTCGGTTCACTCGTCGGAGTGACCGGGATATCCACAACGACCTGGTTGTCCACCAAGATCCAATAGGTCGGGCGGGACGCGTCACAGTCGGTGCCGGAGGTGGTGCCGATATGAACGCACGGGGGGCACTCGGGCGGTACGGCGAGGATCTGGCGGCACGGCTGCTGGCCGACGCCGGTATGACCGTGCTGGAGCGCAACTGGCGGTGTCGCGCAGGAGAAATCGACATCGTGGCCAGGGACGGCGACGCGCTGGTCGTGTGCGAGGTGAAGGCCCGGAGGGCCGGCTCCTTCGAGCATCCGATGCAGGCCGTCACGCAGGCCAAGGCCGACCGGCTGCGCCGACTGGCCGAGATCTGGCTCGACCGGCACGGTGGCCCGCCGTCGGGCGGGGTCCGGATCGACCTGATCGGCGTCATCCTGCCCAGGCGCGGCGCCCCGGTGACCGAACATGTGCGGGGCGTGGCCTGATGGGGTTCGCGCGGGCGTGCTCGGTGGCCCTGGTCGGCGTCGAGGGCGTAGTGGTGGAGGTCCAGGCCGATCTGGAACCAGGCGTGGCGGCGTTCACGCTCGTCGGGCTGCCGGACAAGAGCCTGGTGGAGAGCCGGGACCGGGTCAGGGCCGCGGTCGTCAATTCCGGGGCCGAGTGGCCGCAGAAGAAGCTCACGGTGGGTCTGTCCCCTGCCTCCGTACCCAAGAGTGGTTCGGGTTTCGATCTCGCCGTCGCGTGCGCGGTGCTCGGCGCGGCCGAGCGGATCGACCCTGCCGCCATCGCCGATGTGGTGATGATCGGGGAGCTCGGCCTCGACGGCAGGGTGCGCCCGGTGCGCGGGGTGCTGCCCGCGGTGCTCGCGGCGGCGGAGGCGGGGTACCGGCACGTCGTCGTACCGGAACAGACCGCGGGGGAGGCCGCCCTCGTACCGGGCGTCTCCGTCCTCGGCGTACGGAGCCTGCGTCAGCTGATCGCCGTCCTCGGTGACGAACCCGTGCCGGAGGAGCCGTCCGCCGACCGGGGCCGTCCGGACGCGATGCTTGCCGGGCTGATGGTGCCCGGAGCGGGGCTCGGCACGGGGCTGGCCCCGCTGTCGGCCGACGGTACGGCGCACCGGCCCGATCTGTCCGATGTCGCGGGCCAGGGCCGGGCGCGCAAGGCCCTGGAGGTGGCGGCGGCGGGCGGACACCACCTGCTGCTCTCCGGGCCGCCGGGCGCGGGGAAGACCATGCTGGCCGAGCGGCTCACCGCGATCCTGCCGCCGCTCTCCCGGCGGGAATCCCTCGAAGTGACGGCGGTCCACTCCGTCGCGGGCATCCTTCCGCCGGGCGAACCCCTGATCAGTCGAGCGCCGTACTGCGCGCCGCACCACTCGGCGACGATGCAGTCACTCGTGGGCGGGGGGAACGGCATGCCGAGGCCGGGGGCAGTGTCCCTGGCGCATCGAGGCGTTCTTTTCCTGGACGAGGCCCCGGAGTTCTCGGGGAGGGCACTGGACGCGCTGCGGCAGCCCCTGGAGTCCGGACATGTGGTGGTCGCGCGTGCGGCCGGGGTCGTCCGGCTGCCCGCACGCTTCTTGATGATCCTGGCCGCGAACCCCTGTCCGTGCGGCAGGCACACCCTGACCGGTGCTGGCTGCGAATGCCCGCCCTCCGCGGTCCGCCGCTATCAGGGGCGGCTGTCCGGCCCGTTGCTCGACCGCGTGGACCTGCGCGTCGAGGTCGAACCGGTGGGCAGGGCGGACCTGATGGGGAGCAGTAGCCGCGGGGAGTCCTCGGCCGAGGTGGCCGCCCGGGTGGGGCAGGCCAGGGAGCGCGCCGCGGAGCGGCTCGCCGGTACCCCCTGGACCACCAACAGCGAGGTGCCCGGGCACGAGTTGCGGACCAGGCTGGTCACGGCGCCCGGCGCGCTGATGGCGGCAGAGCGTGACATGGAGCGGGGCGCCCTCACGGCCCGTGGCCTCGACCGGGTCCTGCGCGTGGCCTGGACCGTGGCGGACCTGAGGGCCGCCGACCGTCCGGACGCCTCGGACGTCGCGGTGGCGCTGGAGCTGCGGACGGGTATTCAGCGGGGTGCTCCGATGCAGGCGGGTGCCCTGTGAACGCCCTGCCGGGCCACGACGAGCGGGAACGGCCGACGTCGGCCGCCGGCTCGAACACGCGGGAGCGGCTGGCGAGGGCTGCCCTCACCCGCGTGTTCGAGCCGGGGGACGAGCGCGGTGGCCGCTGGATCCGTGAGATCGGGCCCGTCGAGCTGATACGGCGTCTTGCCGGTACGGAAGGGTCGGCGCAGACGCTCAAGGGCATGACGGAGACCCGGCTCGCCGGCTACCGCCTGCGGGCGTCGAGCGCCGACCCTGGACGAGACCTGGCGGACGTGGCCGCGATCGGCGGGCGGTTCGTCTGCCCGGGTGACCGGGAGTGGCCGAGCCAGCTCGACGACCTGGGTGACGCGCGGCCCATCGGGCTCTGGGTGCGCGGCCGGTCCGACCTGCGCCTCTGGGCGCTGCGCTCGGTTGCCCTGGTCGGAGCCCGGGCCTGCACGCCCTACGGGGCGCACATGGCGGCAACGCTCGCCGCGGGGCTGGCTGAGCGGGGCTGGGTCGTGGTCTCCGGTGCGGCGTTCGGGGTGGACGGCGCCGCCCACCGCGGAGCGCTGGCCGCGGGCGGGGCGACCATGGCGGTACTGGCCTGCGGCGTGGACGTGGCCTACCCCCGGGGACACGCCGAGCTGATCGGGCGCATCGTGGAACAGGGCATGGTCATGGGCGAGCTGCCGCCCTCGGACCATCCGACGCGCAGCAGATTCATCCTGCGGAACAGGGTGATCGCGGCACTTACGAGAGGCACTGTGGTGGTGGAGGCCGAATACCGCAGTGGCTCGCTGGTCACCGCGAGGAACGCGCTACGGCTGGGACGCTTCACGATGGGGGTGCCGGGGCCCGCCACCAGCGGTCTCTCGGCCGGGGTCCACGAGCTCCTGCGCGGCGAGGGCGTCCTGGTCACCGATGCCGCCGAGATCGCCGAACTCGTAGGGGAGATCGGTGAACTGGCTCCGGCCAGAAGCGGCCCGGTCCTGCCCCGGGACCACCTCGACGCCGCGTCCGCAAGGGTGCTGGACGCACTGCCGTGGGCGGGCGCCGTGGACGGGCGCGACGTGGCTCGGAGCGCCGGGACGTCAACAGATGAAGCCCTCGCTCGCCTGTACGAACTGCACTCACTGGGGTTCGTCGAACGCGAGGGCGACGGGTGGCGGTTGACGCGGGGACGGACACGCAATGAGGACGCGCGGCGAGGCGGTACTTGACCCGGAGCATTCGGGTGAAAAGGTGATGCCGGTGACCTCGGCAGCACCCGGTCAGGCCTCCGGGGACGGTGCGAGCGGTGACGGCCCTCGCCGTCGGCCCTGTCGGCAACAAGGGAACGGCGAGGGATTCGGGTGCAATCGCACCGCGCGGTTCCCTTGTCCTGAGCGCACCGCGACACCTCAGTCACGCTACGCTCACAAGGAATCCACCCCATGGACACGTCCCAGCACTTCACAGCAGAACGGCTCAAGGCACCACATGCCCCAGCACACCTCCGGGTCTGACCGCGCGGCAGTACCACCGGCTGCGCGTGGCACTGTGCGCCCTCCCGCCCCCTCCTCGCTCGACGAGTTGTGGCGCTCGTACAAGACCACTGGTGACGAAAGGCTGCGGGAGCAGCTGATCCTGCACTACTCCCCCCTGGTGAAGTACGTCGCCGGCCGGGTCAGCGTGGGGCTGCCGTCCAATGTGGAGCAGGCGGACTTCGTCTCGTCCGGCGTCTTCGGGCTGATCGACGCCATCGAGAAGTTCGACATCGAGCGGGCCATCAAGTTCGAGACCTACGCGATCACCAGGATCCGCGGCGCGATGATCGACGAACTCCGTGCGCTGGACTGGATTCCCCGGTCGGTGCGGCAGAAGGCACGCAACGTGGAGCGCGCATACGCCACGCTGGAGGCGCAACTGCGGCGTACGCCCTCGGAGGCCGAGGTCGCTGCGGAGATGGGCGTCGCCCTCGAGGAACTACACGCCGTTTTCAGCCAGTTGTCGCTCGCCAATGTGGTGGCCTTGGAGGAGCTGCTGCATGTCGGTGGTGAGGGCGGCGACCGGCTGAGCCTGATGGACACCCTCGAGGACACCGCGGCCGACAACCCGGTCGAGGTCGCCGAGGACCGGGAGCTCAGGCGATTGCTCGCCCGCGCCATCAATACGCTCCCGGAGCGGGAGAAGACCGTGGTCACGCTCTACTACTACGAAGGGCTGACCCTCGCCGAGATCGGCAATGTCCTCGGGGTCACCGAGAGCAGGGTCAGTCAGATCCACACCAAGTCGGTGCTGCAGCTCCGGGCGAAGCTGGCCGACGCCGGACGCTGAACCGGAGCGGCTTCGGCCATCCGGACGCGAACACGGACCCCACTCCGATCCGATGCCGCCGTAGAGTGGAGGGGTGCCCAGGATTCGAGCGGCCTCCGTGGCCGAGCACCGGACCATGCAGCGCGGCGCCCTCCTGGACGCCGCGCGCTCCTTGCTGTCCGAGGGTGGTACGGAGGCGCTGACCTTCCCCGCCCTCGCCGAGCGCACCGGCCTCGCCAGGTCCTCCGTCTACGAGTACTTCCGCTCCCGAGCCGCTGTGGTCGAGGAGCTCTGCGCCGTCGACTTCCCCGTCTGGGCCGCCGAGGTCGAGAACGCGATGGAGCGGGCCGAGGCGCCCGAGGCGAAGATCGAGGCGTACGTGCGCCGGCAGCTCGACCTGGTCGGGGACCGGCGGCACCGCGCGGTCGTGGCCATCTCCGCGAGCGAGCTGGACGCGGGCGCACGCGAGAAGATCCGGGCCGCGCACGGAGGGCTGATCGTCATGATCGTCGAGGCGCTCGCCGACCTGGGCCACACCGAGCCGAGGCTCGCGGCGATGCTGCTGCAGGGCTCCGTGGATGCCGCGGTGCGCAGGATCGAGCTGGGCGCGGAGGCGCCGAGCATCGTGGCGGACACGGCCGTGGCCATGGTCCTGCGCGGCGTGCGAGGCTGAGCAGCGGGCCTCCGGTCCGTCTCGGGGCGCGGCACACCGAACACCGGCAGCAGTCGGGAAGGCCCCCGTCGCAGCAGTGACGGAGGGAGCATCGACAGCGGATCCAGATAGACGTCCCCGCGCCGCAGGCCCCAGTGCAGGCAGCCTGAGGCGCAGTGGGACGCCTCCGTCCCGACCGCCCCCACCACCTGTCCCGCGACCACCTCGTCGCCTGCGGCGACCCGCGCCCGCACGGGCTCGTACGTGAAGCGAAGCGGTGGCGCCCCGCTCCCGGACACGTCGACGGAGACCACCCCGCGCCCCGCCACCGGCCCGGCGAAGGCGACCCGGCCGGGGGCTGCCGCCCGCACCGGGGTGCCCGGCGGAGCCGCGAGGTCGACCCCACGATGGCCCGGCCCGTACGGGCCGACGGGCGGCTCCCAGCCCCGTACGACCAGTGGCCGGCCCGCGAGCGGCCAGACGCGGTCGCCGCCGGGCGGCACTCCCGCTGCCGCGCGGGCGGTGGCCGGTCCCAGCAGGACCACGAGCAGCGCGGCCAGCAGCGTGGCCAGCAGGAACACGTGCGGCCCGGCCGGCATCGCGGCCGGCGGGGCGCCACGGGGTCGGTCGGCGGTTTTGACAGGTGAGCGGCACATGACGGAAACGATCTACCGAAGGCTCGTTCCGCGGGGATCATGGTCCGGATCTGTGGACGGCCGGGGGGTTGTGGACATCGCCGTCACCCGGCACCCGGCGGGTCCCGTACACTTCTTCTGGCGATCCGGGTCACCGGGTCGACTTCGCACGCCCCGCCACCTCCCACTCTGCGGACGGTGGCCGCGCTCCTCGGTCCCTCGTGGCACGGCGCGTCGGGGCGTCAGGCGCGACAGCAATCCTGCGGTCGCGACAACCGAGTACCTCAAGGAGTACGGCCATGGCCGTCGTCACAATGCGGGAGCTGCTGGAAAGCGGCGTCCACTTCGGTCACCAGACCCGTCGCTGGAACCCGAAGATGAAGCGCTTCATCTTCACCGAGCGCAACGGCATCTACATCATCGACCTGCTCCAGTCGCTGTCGTACATCGACCGCGCCTACGAGTTCGTCAAGGAGACCGTCGCCCACGGCGGCTCCATCATGTTCGTGGGTACGAAGAAGCAGGCCCAGGAGGCCATCGCCGAGCAGGCGACGCGCGTCGGCATGCCGTACGTCAACCAGCGTTGGCTCGGTGGCATGCTCACCAACTTCTCCACCGTCTACAAGCGCCTTCAGCGTCTGAAGGAGCTCGAGCTCATCGACTTCGAGGACGTGGCCGCCTCCGGCCTCACCAAGAAGGAGCTCCTGGTTCTCTCCCGCGAGAAGGCCAAGCTGGAGAAGACCCTCGGTGGTATCCGCGAGATGCAGAAGGTGCCGAGCGCCGTCTGGATCGTCGACACCAAGAAGGAGCACATCGCCGTCGGTGAGGCGCGCAAGCTCCACATCCCGGTCGTCGCGATCCTCGACACCAACTGCGACCCCGACGAGGTCGACTACAAGATTCCGGGCAACGACGACGCGATCCGCTCCGTCACCCTGCTCACCCGCGTGATCGCCGACGCCGTCGCCGAGGGCCTCATCGCCCGTTCCGGTGCTGCCACCGGTGACTCGAAGCCGGGCGAGAAGGCCGCCGGCGAGCCCCTCGCCGAGTGGGAGCGAGACCTGCTCACGGGCGAGAAGAAGGACGACGCCGACGTCCAGTCCTCCGCCGAGACGGAGAAGGCCGCTGACGCCGAGCCGGTCGCCGCCGCCGACGAGCAGGCTGCCGAGCAGGCCGAGGCACCCGCCGCCGAGGCTCCTGCCGCCGAGGCTCCCGCTGCCGAGGCTCCGGCCGCAGACGCCGAGCAGGCCTGACACCCGTCAGTCACGGCTGAATGACGGCGGGGGCCGGTGCACTGGCACCGCCCCCGCCGTTCACCCGTAGATCTTTCAGACTTCGAGAGAGAAACAGACTCATGGCGAACTACACCGCCGCTGACGTCAAGAAGCTCCGCGAGCTCACCGGCGCCGGCATGATGGACTGCAAGAAGGCCCTCGACGAGGCCGACGGCAACGTCGACGGCGCGGTCGAGGCGCTCCGTATCAAGGGTCAGAAGGGCGTCGCCAAGCGCGAAGGCCGTTCTGCCGAGAACGGTGCCGTCGTCTCCCTCATCTCCGAGGACAAGACGTCCGGCGTCCTGCTCGAGCTGAAGTGCGAGACGGACTTCGTCGCCAAGGGCGAGAAGTTCCAGAGCGTCGCCAACACGCTCGCCGCGCACGTCGCCGCGACCTCCCCGGCCGACATCGAGGCACTTCTCGCCTCGGAGATCGAGCCCGGCAAGACCGTCCAGGCATACGTGGACGAGGCCAACGCCAACCTCGGCGAGAAGATCGTCCTGGACCGCTTCGCGCAGTTCACCGGCGGTTATGTGGCTGCGTACATGCACCGCACCATGCCCGACCTCCCGCCGCAGGTCGGCGTCCTCGTCCAGCTGGACAAGGAGAGCGCAGAGGTCGCCAAGGACGTCGCGCAGCACATCACCGCCTTCGCGCCGAAGTACCTCAACCGCGACGAGGTCCCGGCCGAGACGGTCGAGAACGAGCGCCGCGTCGCCGAGGCCACCTCGCGTGAGGAGGGCAAGCCCGAGGCCGCCCTCCCGAAGATCGTCGAGGGTCGCGTCAACGGCTTCTTCAAGGACGTCGTCGTCCTCGAGCAGGCCTTCGCGAAGGACAACAAGAAGTCGGTCCAGAAGGTCCTGGACGAGGCCGGTGTCAGCCTGACGCGCTTCGCGCGCATCAAGGTCGGCATCTGAGTCCGTCCGCGAACAACGGTGGACCCCGATAGGGTCTGGTGCAGTCGTCGGCCGCACCCAGCCGGACGACCGCAGATCCGACGAGGAGGCCATTGCCGCTGAGGGACACCAGACCCACCGGCAATGGCCTTCTTCGTATGTGCACGAGGAGAATTCCCATGAACAAGGGCGCGGACGCCACCACCCAGGGCGACCACAAACGTGACGACGCCGAGATTTCCGGCCGCTTCATGCTGAAGCTGTCCGGTGAGGCGTTCGCCGGCGGCGGCGGACTGGGCGTCGACCCGGATGTCGTGCACGCCATCGCGCGTGAGATCGCCGCTGTCGTGCGCGACGGCGCGGAGATCGCGGTCGTCATCGGCGGCGGCAACTTCTTCCGCGGCGCCGAGCTCCAGCAGCGCGGTATGGACCGGGCGCGGTCCGACTACATGGGCATGCTCGGCACGGTCATGAACTGCCTGGCATTGCAGGACTTCCTGGAGAAGGAAGGCATCGACTCACGCGTCCAGACCGCCATCACCATGGGCCAGGTCGCAGAGCCGTACATCCCGCTCCGTGCCGTACGGCACCTGGAGAAGGGGCGCGTCGTGATCTTCGGGGCCGGTATGGGAATGCCGTACTTCTCCACCGACACGACCGCCGCCCAGCGCGCTCTCGAGATCGACGCCGAGGCGCTGCTGATGGGGAAGAACGGCGTGGACGGGGTCTACGACTCCGACCCGAAGGTCAACCCCGACGCGGTGAAGTTCGACGCCCTGGAGTACGGCGAGGTGATCGCCCGCGACCTCAGGGTCGCCGACGCCACCGCTATCACGCTCTGCCGTGACAACCAGCTCCCGATTCTGGTCTTCGAGCTGACCACGGAGGGCAATATCGCCCGTGCGGTCAAGGGTGAGAAGATCGGCACGCTGGTGAGCGACGAGAGCACCCGGGCCTGACAGCCCCAAAGATGGACAACGGCCTGCCGGTCGGACACCGTGCAGGTGAGGACGCGACGCAGGATCCGCAGGGCCCGACGATGCCGGGTCCGCTCAAGACACGCAGGAGCACGTGGTGATCGAAGAAATCCTCCTCGAGGCCGAGGAGAAGATGGAGAAGGCCGTCGTGGTCGCGAAAGAGGACTTCGCCGCGATCCGTACCGGCCGTGCCCACCCGGCGATGTTCAACAAGATCGTCGCGGACTACTACGGCGCGCTGACCCCGATCAACCAGCTCGCCTCGTTCTCGGTCCCCGAGCCGCGGATGGCGGTGGTGACCCCGTTCGACAAGACCGCGCTGCGCAACATCGAGCAGGCGATCCGTGACTCCGACCTCGGCGTCAACCCGAGCAACGACGGCAACATCATCCGTGTGACGTTCCCCGAGCTCACGCAGGACCGTCGCAAGGAGTTCATCAAGGTCGCCAAGACCAAGGCCGAGGACTCGAAGATCTCGATCCGCTCCGTCCGCCGCAAGGCCAAGGAGACGCTCGACAAGCTCGTCAAGGACAAGGAGTCCGGCGAGGACGAGGTCCGTCGCGCGGAGAAGGAGCTCGACGACACCACCGCGAAGTACGTCGCGCAGGTGGACGAGCTGCTCAAGCACAAGGAAGCCGAGCTGCTCGAAGTCTGATGAACGACTCTTCCCGGGGCGCCCCGCAGGGAGCCGGCTACTGGGGCGCGCCCGAGATGGGGGCCGCTCCGGCGGGTCCTGCATACGATGTGCACGGCGCCCAGCAGACTCGGCCCATGCCCATCGTGCCGGACGTTCCCGACGCAGGTAGAGACGCTGACGACCGCGACGGCCGGAACAGGGACGCCGCGCGCGTCAGCGGCCCCCTGTTCCGTGACGAGAAGCCGCAGGAGCCCATGTCCACCCCGTTGCCGTCGCCCCCGCCGCAGAAGAAGCGGGCGGGCCGTGATCTGCGTGCCGCCATAGGGGTCGGCCTCGGGCTCGGTGCGGTCGTCGCCGGGTCGCTCTTCATCGTGAAGGCCGTTTTCGTCGGTGTCGTCGTGATGGCGGTGGTGGTGGGGCTCTGGGAGCTCACTTCACGCCTCAAGGAGCGCAAGGGCATCAACGCTCCTCTCGTGCCGCTCGCCGTCGGCGGCGCCGCGATGGTGGTCGCCGGCTATGTGCGGGAGGCGGAGGGTGCCTGGGTCGCCATGGTGCTCACGACCCTCGCGGTGCTCGTGTGGCGGATGACGGAGCCGCCCGAGGGTTACCTCAAGGACGTCACGGCGGGTGTCTTCGCCGTGTTCTACGTGCCGTTCCTGGCGACGTTCGTCGCCATGATGCTCACCGCGGACGACGGTGCGTGGCGTGTGCTGACCTTCCTCCTGCTGACCGTGGTGAGCGACACCGGCGCTTACGCCGTCGGCTGGCGCTACGGCACGCACAAACTGGCACCGCGCATCAGCCCCGGGAAGACCCGCGAGGGCCTGCTCGGGGCGGTCGGTTTCGCGATGGTGGTTGGCGCCCTGTGCATGGAGTTCCTTATCGACGGCGGAAGCTGGTGGCAGGGCCTGCTGATGGGCCTCGCCGTCGCCGGCAGCGCCACGCTGGGGGATCTGGGAGAGTCCATGATCAAGCGGGACCTCGGCATCAAGGACATGGGCACCCTGCTGCCCGGCCACGGCGGCATCATGGACCGTCTCGACTCGCTCCTGCCGAGCGCCCCGGTCGTGTGGCTGCTGCTGGTGCTGTTCGTCGGATCCGGCTGATCGGCCTCGCACGCATACTGCTTGACCTGCGATATTTCGAATGAGGGTCCGTTGTCCACAGGGCGGCGGGCCCTCACTCGTATGTCTGCGACACTGGATGAACCATGCCTAAGCCCGGAGAACTCACTTTTGTCGCGCCCCGTGGAGCCAAGCGGCCGCCGCGGCACCTCGCCGACCTCACCCCCGACGAGCGTAAGGAAGCAGTCGCCGCGACCGGCGAGAAGCCCTTCCGTGCCAAGCAGCTGTCGCAGCACTACTTCACGCGGTACGCGCACGACCCGGCGGAGTGGACCAACATCCCGGCCGCGTCGCGGGACAAGCTCGCCGAGGCGATGTTCCCCGACCTCATGTCGGTGCTGCGCCACATCAGCTGTGACGACGACACCACCCGTAAGACCCTCTGGAAGCTGCACGACGGCACCCTCGTGGAGTCCGTCCTCATGCGCTATCCGGACCGGGTGACCATGTGCATCTCGTCCCAGGCCGGCTGCGGGATGAACTGCCCGTTCTGTGCCACCGGACAGGCGGGACTGGACCGCAACCTGTCGACCGCCGAGATCGTGCACCAGATCGTGGACGGCATGCGGGCGCTTCGCGACGGCGAGGTCCCGGGCGGGCCGGCGCGGCTGTCCAACATCGTCTTCATGGGTATGGGCGAGCCGTTGGCCAACTACAAGCGCGTGGTCGGGGCGATCCGGCGGCTGACGGACCCGGAGCCGGATGGCCTCGGGCTGTCGCAGCGCGGCATCACCGTGTCCACGGTGGGCCTGGTGCCGGCGATGCTTCGCTTCGCCGACGAGGGCTTCAAGTGCCGCCTCGCGGTCTCGCTGCACGCCCCCGACGACGAGCTGCGCGACACCCTCGTGCCCGTGAACACCCGCTGGAAGGTCCGTGAGGTACTGGACGCCGCGTGGGAGTACGCGGAGAAGTCGGGCCGCCGCATCTCCATCGAGTACGCGCTGATCCGCGACATCAACGACCAGGCCTGGCGGGGCGACCTCTTGGGCCGGCTACTCAAGGGCAAGCGGGTACACGTCAATCTCATCCCGCTGAACCCGACCCCGGGCTCGAAGTGGACCGCCTCGCGGCCCGAGGACGAGAAGGCGTTCGTCGAGGCGATCGCCGCCCATGGCGTGCCGGTCACCGTCCGGGACACCCGCGGCCAGGAGATCGACGGGGCCTGCGGGCAGCTGGCGGCCTCCGAGCGCTGAGGCGGTTCAGGCGGACGGGCGCTATCCGGCCGGTACGGCGTGATCCGGCCGGTGTAGCCTGGCCCGGAAATCAACTTCATATTCCGACAGGGGAGCGCCACAGCGCTGAGAGTGCGGCACCGAGGACAGGTCGGCCGCAGACCCTCTGAACCTCGCCCGGGTCATTCCGGGTAGGAAGTTCGGACTTTACTCAAGCTGTTGCGCCCTGCCCGCTTGCCGAGCGGGCGGGGCCGCGTCTCTTCCTGGTCACCTCCAGGAGGAATCACATGAACACCACCACGAAGTACGCGGCGACGGCGCTCGCCGCCGTACTCGGCGCCACCGTGCTCGCGGGATGCGGCGGCTCCGACGACAAGGTTTCCGGTGGCACGGGGGCCGGTTCCAAGACAGTCACCCTGGTCAGCCACGACTCGTTCAACGCCTCGGACGCCGTCCTGAAGGCGTTCACGAAGGAGACCGGATACACGGTCAAGGTGCTCAAGAGCGGTGACGCCGGAGCCGCCCTCAACCAGGAGATCCTGACCAAGGGCTCCCCGCGCGGCGACGTGTTCTTCGGCGCCGACAACACGCTGCTCTCGCGTGCCCTGGACAACGGCCTGTTCACGCCGTACGAGGCGAAGGGCCTGGACCGTGTCGCGGCAGACACGCAACTGGACAAGGACAAGCACCGGGTCACGCCCATCGACACCGGCGACATCTGCGTCAACTACGACAAGAAGTACTTCGCCGACAAGAAGCTCGACCCGCCGAAGTCCTTCGACGACCTGCTGAAGCCCGCGTACAAGAACCTCCTCGTCACCGAGAACGCCGCGACCTCCTCGCCCGGCCTCGGCTTCCTCCTCGGTACGGTCGCCACCCATGGTGAGACCGGCTACCAGGACTACTGGAAGAAGCTGAAGAGCAACGGAGTCAAGGTCGTCGACGGCTGGGAGCAGGCGTACAACGAGGAGTTCTCCGGATCCGCGGGCGGCAAGAAGGCCGAGGCCGACCGTCCGCTCGTCGTCTCGTACGCCTCCAGCCCGCCCGTCGAGGTGCTGTACGCCGATCCGCAGCCTGCCGAGGCCCCCACCGGTGTCGCCACCGGCACCTGCTTCCGTCAGATCGAGTTCGCCGGCCTGCTGGACGGCGCGAAGAACGAGGCGGGCGGCAAGGCACTGCTGGACTTCCTGATCAGCAAGCAGTTCCAGGAGGACATGCCGCTGAACATGTTCGTGAACCCGGTGGTGAAGGACGCGAAGCTTCCGGAGCTCTTCACGAAGTTCGGTGCGGCCGTAGCCACGCCGGCGACCGTGGCCCCGGAAAAGATCGCCGAGAACCGTGAGCAGTGGGTCCAGGCATGGTCCTCGCTCGTCGTGAAGTAGTCGCGCGGCCCCCGCGCGGGGGGAACGTGGTGCGGCTCGGTCTCATGGCCGTGCCCGTCACGTTCTTCGCGCTGTTCTTCGCCTACCCGGTCGTCGCGATCGTCGGCCGGGGGCTGAAGGCGGACGGCGACTGGCAGTTCGGCCGGATCGGTGAGGTGCTGAGCCGGGCGGACATCCTCGACGTCCTCTGGTTCACCACCTGGCAGGCCTTCGCCTCGACCGTCCTCACCCTGCTGATCGCGCTGCCGGGCGCCTACGTTTTCGCCCGCTTCGACTTCCCCGGCAAGCAGGTGCTGCGGGCCGTGGTGACCGTGCCGTTCGTCCTTCCGACGGTCGTCGTGGGTACGGCGTTCCTGGCGCTGCTGGGGCGCGGCGGATTTCTCGACGAACTATGGGGCATCCGGCTCGACACCACGGTGTGGGCGATTCTCCTCGCCCACGTCTTCTTCAACTACGCGGTCGTCGTGAGGACCGTCGGCGGCCTGTGGTCTCAGCTCGACCCCCGTCAGGAGGAGGCGGCCCGGGTGCTCGGGGCCGGCCGCCTCGCCGCCTGGCGGAGGGTGACCCTGCCCGCGCTGGCCCCGGCAGTCGCCGCAGCGGCTCTGATGGTCTTCCTCTTCACCTTCACCTCGTTCGGGGTCGTACAGATCCTCGGTGGCCCGGCCTACTCCACGCTGGAGGTGGAGATCTACCGGCAGACCGCCCAGTTGCTCGATCTGCCGACGGCCGCCGTGCTGACCCTGGTGCAGTTCGCCGCGGTCGGCGGGATCCTCGCCGTGCACGCCCGGACCGTACGGCGCCGGGAAACGGCTCTGAAGCTCGTCGACCCGGCGCAGACCTCCCGGCCACCCCGCGGGGCCGGGCAGCGGGCGCTGCTCGGCGGCGTGCTGCTGACCGTGCTGCTCCTCATTCTGCTGCCGCTCGGCGTGCTGGTGGAACGCTCCCTTGACACCTCCGGCGGTTACGGATTCGACTTCTACCGGGCACTTCGGTCCGCCGACGCCAACGGCTCCACCTTTCTGGTCCCGCCGCTCGACGCCATCGGCAACTCCCTGCGCTACGCCCTGGTCGCGACGCTCATCGCCCTTGTGATCGGCGGCCTCGCCGCCGCCGCGCTGACCCGGCGGGCCGGAAGACTCGTGCGGGGTTTCGACGCGCTGCTGATGCTGCCGCTCGGGGTGTCGGCGGTCACCGTGGGCTTCGGCTTCCTCATCACACTCGACAAGCCGCCGCTGGACCTGCGCACGTCCTGGATCCTCGTCCCGCTCGCGCAGGCGCTGGTGGGCGTCCCCTTCGTCGTACGGACCATGCTGCCCGTCCTGCGTGCCGTTGACGAGCGCCTGCGGGAGGCCGCCGCGGTCCTCGGTGCGTCGCCTCTGCGGGCCTGGCGGGAGGTCGACCTCCCGCTGGTCAGACGGGCGGTGCTGGTGGCCGCCGGGTTCGCCTTCGCGGTGTCGCTCGGTGAGTTCGGTGCGACCGTGTTCATCGCCCGCCCCGACAACCCCACCCTGCCGGTGGCCGTCGCCAGGCTGCTCGGGCGCTCCGGAGAGCTCAACTACGGCCAGGCGATGGCCCTCAGCACGATTCTGATGCTTGTCTGCGCGGTGTCGCTGCTCCTGCTCGAACGTATTCGTACCGACCGATCCGGGGAGTTCTAGAGATGCTGGCAGTGGAGTCCGCCACCGTCCGGTTCGGGAAGCGGACCGCGCTGGACGCGGTGGACCTGGAGGTCGCGGACCACGAGGTCGTCTGTGTGCTGGGGCCGAGCGGCAGTGGCAAGTCGACGCTGCTGAGGGCCGTGGCCGGACTGCAGTCCCTGGACGGCGGACGGGTGCTCCTGGACGGCGTGGACCAGGCGCCGCTGCCCGTGCACCGGCGCGGACTCGGCCTGATGTTCCAGGATCACCAGCTGTTCCCGCACCGGGACGTCGGTGCCAACGTCGCCTTCGGACTGAGGATGCACGGCGTGCCCCGCGCCGAGCGCGACCGCAGGGCCGGCGAACTCCTGGACCTGGTCGGCCTGCCCGGCGCGGGCCGGCGGGCCGTCGCCGCCCTGTCCGGCGGCGAGCAGCAACGCGTGGCCCTCGCCCGGGCCCTCGCGCCCCGTCCGAAGCTGCTGATGCTGGACGAACCGCTGGGGCAGCTGGACCGGAGCCTGCGCGAACGGCTCGTCGTCGAACTGCGCACCCTCTTCGGCCGGTTGGGCACCACGGTGCTCGCCGTCACCCACGACCAGGGCGAGGCGTTCGCGCTCGCCGACCGGGTCGTGGTCATGCGGGACGGCCGGATCGCCCAGGCGGGCACCCCGCTGGAGGTCTGGCAGCGCCCCGCGTCGGCTTTCGTCGCTCGTTTCCTCGGCTTCGACAACCTGGTGGACGCCACTGTCACGGGTACGACCGCCGACACGGACTGGGGCAAGGTGCCGGTGCCGGAGGGCTCGCCCCAGGGCGAGTGCGAGCTGCTGGTGCGGCCGGGGGGCGTCCGGATCGGCGGCCCGCAGGACGGTCTGCGCTGCACCGTAGGCGTACGCACCTTCCGCGGCCACCATGTCACCGTCACCCTGCACCCCGGCGACGGGCCTGCGTTGGACGCGGAGTGTGTCCTGCGGGACACCCCGGAGGAGGGCGCCGTCGTGGGTGTGACCTTCGACCCGGCGGAGACGGTGGCCCTTCCACCGGCCGGCCGGGCCGCTGGGCCTCCCGGGTCCTGACCCGGGACGAACGGCCTCGGCGTCGGTGGTCCTCCCGCCCCACGACCACCAGGCCCAGCTCGTGCGCCAGGATCACCGCCCGTGCTCGGTCGGCGACAAGCACTCGGATCACCGAGGGAGTTCCGCCTCCACGCGAAAGCCACCGGCCGGGCCCGCCCCGTGGTGAGTCTGCCGCCCCGCAGCGCGGCCCGTTCGCTCATGCCCACCGGTCCGTGGCTGCGGAGGCGGGCGCCGCCCTGCCCGTCGGACTCCTGAGGGACCGCCGGAGTGCGGCGGCCATGGGTGAGCGGGCCGGAAACGGGTCCGTACGGAGTGGGGCCGGGAACGGACGTACGACAGGCTGGCGGCGCTCCTCGGGGCGTGATCTTCCGGCAGCGCGCCCCTGACGTCAGGTGCGCCCGCCGCGCGGTCAGCCCGTCAGCCGGGCGAGGGCTCCGGCCGCCTCCTCCACCGTGTCGACGAGGGCGATGCGGGTCTCCATCGACCGGCCTGCCGCGAGTGCGCTCAGCAGCGGCCAGGCGGGCAGCTTCTCCGTCCAGTGCGTGCGGTTCACCAGCACCATCGGCGTGGGTGCGGAACGCGACTCGTAGTAGTTCGGCGTCGCGTTGTCGAAGATCTCCTGCACGGTCCCGGCGGCACCCGGCAGGAAGATCACACCGGCGGTCGAGCGGGCCAGCAGCCCGTCCTCGCGTACGGCGTTCGCGAAGTACTTGGCGATGTGGTCCGCGAAGGCGTTCGGCGGCTCGTGGCCGTAGAACCACGTGGGGATCGCGACCGAGGATCCCCCGTCGGGCCAGCGTTCCCGTACGGAGAAGGCGGCCCTCGCCCAGGCGGTGATCGACGGGCTGAACGACGGTTCCGCGGCGAGGAGTTCGCAGGCCTTGACCAGCATCGCGTCGGAGTGCGGGGCCGCGTACGCGCCGAGGTTGGCCGCTTCCATGGCGCCCGGGCCACCGCCCGTCGCCACGGTCAGACCGCTGCGGGCCAGCTCCCTGCCGAGCACGGCCGCGCCGCGGTACTCCTCGGAGCCGCGGGCCATCGCGTGGCCGCCCATCACGCCCACCACACGGGCCCCGACGAGGTGTTCGTCCAGGGCGTCGGAGACCGCGTCGTCGTGGAGGGCCCGCAGCATCGAGGCGAAGACGTCGCCGTTCGCCTTGGTCAACTGGAACCAGCCGTACGCCCGCGCGTCGGGCGTCGACTCGTAACCGCCCTCCGCCAGGCCCTCGTACAGGGCGTCGGGGGTGTAGAGCAGCCCGCGGTACGGGTCGAACGGGAGGCCGGGCACCGGCGGGAAGACGAAGGCCCCGTCCGCGCGTATCTTCGCCTCCGCGCGGGGCTCCATGCGGCAGCCGAGAAAGACGGCGCCCTGGGTGCCGGTCGTGAGCAGTGCGTCGCTCCGGTCCGTCAGGTCGACCGACTGGACACGGTGCCCGGCCAGGGTTCCGGCCGCGACTGCCTGGTCGAATGCGGTGAGCGTCTCGATCTCGACGCCCGGCGGGTACGTGTTCTCGTCCGGATTCTCCACGCCGCCATGCTACGTACCGTCCAGGTGGCGGGTGTCATCCCGTCAGGGGCAGTGCTGCCAGCTCCGCGACAGCCCAGGTCAGCGGGGCGAGGACGACCAGCAGCACCAGCGCCCGCAGGGCGGCGGCGGTCCGGAGGACGGAGGCCGGGGCGCCCAGCCGCAGCAGGGTCCGCGCCGTGCGGGCACGGGCCTGCCTGGCCTCCAGCGCGGTCGTCAGCAGGGTGGCCGTGGTGCACCCGAGGACGAGTACGGCGCCGAGCGCGGTGAGCGGTCCGAAGGGGCGAGGCCCGTCGGTGTGGAGCACGGAGGCCGCGATCACCCCGGACAGCACCGCGCAGACGACCCCCAGCGGCCGGCCGATCCGGGACGCCTCGTCCATCAGGACCCTGCCCGCCAGCAGCCGTACGGCTCCGGGGCGCACCGCCTGGAGCAGCCGTCCGCACAAATGGGTGAGGCCCGGCCCCGCCATGGCCAGGCCGATCGCGGTGAGGGTCCAGCCCGCGAGCACGGCGGCGGGGGTGGAGTCCAGCCGGCCCGGCAGTGGGAACGGGTTGCCCGCCGAGCCACGGCTCGCGTACGCCTCGACCGCGAGTCCGGCCGCGGTGAGCGCGACTCCCCAGGGCAGCCCCGTCGGGGTCGGGGCGGGGGCGAGGTCCTCCTCGGCCTCCTGGGCCTCTGACGGCGCGACCGGCCTGGAGCGCAGCGCGAGCCAGCCCGCCGCGGACGAGGCCAACGGCACCAGGGCCAGCAGCGTGAGTGCTGCGGCGAGGGGCAGCGGGGTGCCGGCGCCAAGGAACTCGGCCGCGCCGCCGTCGAACGGCAGACCGGTCAGATCGCCGCGCAGATGGAGGAAGAAGAGCAGCGCCACCACCGATCCCAGCGTGGTGGACACCGCCGTCGAGATCGCCGCCAGCAAAGAGAGACGGGCCGGGCCGAGACCGGCGGCGAAGAGCCCCGGCCGCGGACGGGTGCTCGGATCCGTCCGCGCGACCGCCACCGCGAACTGGACGGTCGCGGCGAGCGGGACGGCGCACCACAGCAGCCGCAAGACGGAGCTCGACGCGTGCGCCGGGTGCCCGGAGGCGTATCCCAGGGTGCACAGGAGCAGGAAGCCCACCCCGGCCGACGCGGCGGCCAGGAGCAGACGCCCCCCAAGGACCAGGGGGTGCGAGCCGCGGGTCAGACGGAGAGCGAGCACGCCGAGCGGCCTTCCGTATCGGGCGCGGCGGGCAGAGAGACGGTGGTGACGCGGCGGCCGTCCAGCAGACTGACCACCCGGTCGGCGAGTGCGGCGACCGACGCGTCGTGGGTGGCCAGCACGACGGTGATCCCGTGGGACCGGGCCGCCGTGGTGAGGGTGCGCAGCAGCTGCGCGCGCTCGGCGTGGTGCAGCGTGGCGGTCGGCTCGTCCGCGAAGATCACGGACGGCGACGCGGCCAGCGCGCGGGCCACGGAGATCCGCTGACGCTGCGACTGGAGCAGGGTGTGGGGCCGTTTCCTGGCGAGCGGGCCGATGTCCAGGCGCTCCAGCCACTCTGTGGCGGTCTTCTTCGCCGCCCGGTGCGAGACGCCTCGCAGCAGCAGCGGCAGGGCGGCGTTCTCCCAGGTGCTGAGCTCGGGCACGAGCTGGGGCTCGGCCGCGATCCAGCCGAATCTGTCCCGACGGAGCTGTTCCCGGAGCCGGGGTCCCATGGTGTGCACGGGCACGCTGTTGAACCAGACCTCGCCCTGCTGGGCCACGAGCTGGCCGGAGAGGCAGTGAAGCAGCGTCGTCTTCCCGCACCCGCGGGGACCGGTCACGGCGAGGATCTCGCCGTCGCGGACACCGAGCGAGACACCGTTGAGCCCTGGTGATCCGTTGTGGGAATGGTGCAGGGAACGTGCCCAGATCACGTCGTTGTCGGGCGGGGCCACCATGGCGTACACCTCGGTTCGGATCAGATTTCCCGTCCCCCGTAAGGGGGAACGAATTCAACGAAAACAAGGCCGATCGGTCACTCGGCACGGTAGGCAGCCGGGCCGGGGTGTCGGGACAGTACGCGGCCCGGATGCCCCCTTCTCACTCGAACGGGTGCATCCGGGCCGCGTGGTCCGTATGACGTGACTGCCGAAAGCCGTGCCGACGGCAGTGGCCGGAGCGGTCAGAGCTTCGCCCAGGCCTGAGTCAGGACACCGCGCAGAATGTCCTCGATCTCGTCGAAGGTCGACTGGTCGGAGATCAGCGGCGGGGCGAGCTGGACGACCGGGTCTCCGCGGTCGTCGGCCCGGCAGTAGAGGCCGTTCTCGTACAGCGCCTTGGAGAGGAAGCCGTACAGGACGCGCTCGGTCTCCTCGGCGGTGAACGTCTCCTTGGTGGCCTTGTCCTTCACCAGCTCGACGCCGTAGAAGAAGCCGTTGCCACGGACGTCGCCGACGATCGGCAGGTCGTGCAGCTTCTGCAGCGTGGTCAGGAACGCGTTCTCGTTGTCCAGGACGTGCTGGTTGAGGCCCTCGCGCTCGAAGATGTCGAGGTTGGCGAGACCGACCGCGGCGGAGACCGGGTGGCCGCCGAAGGTGTAGCCGTGCAGAAAGGTGTTGTCGCCCTCGTAGAACGGCTCGGCCAGCCGGTCGGAGATGATGCAGGCGCCGATGGGGGAGTAGCCCGAGGTCATGCCCTTGGCGCAGGTGATCATGTCCGGCACGTAGCCGAACTTGTCGCAGGCGAACATCGTGCCGAGGCGGCCGAACGCGCAGATGACCTCGTCGGAGACGAGCAGCACATCGTGCCGGTCGCAGATCTCCCGCACGCGCTGGAAGTAGCCGGGCGGCGGCGGGAAGCAGCCGCCCGCGTTCTGCACGGGCTCCAGGAAGACCGCGGCGACGGTGTCCGGGCCTTCGAACAGAATCTCCTGCTCGATCTGGTCGGCGGCCCAGCGGCCGAAGGCCTCCGGGTTGTCACCGAAGAGCGGGGCGCGGTAGATGTTGGTGTTCGGCACCTTGTGCGCGCCGGGGACCAGCGGCTCGAACGGGGCTTTGAGCGCGGGCAGACCCGTGATCGACAGGGCGCCCTGCGGGGTCCCGTGATACGCCACGGCGCGCGAGATGACCTTGTACTTGGCCGGCTTGCCCTTGAGCTTGAAGTACTGCTTGGCCAGCTTCCAGGCCGTCTCCACCGCCTCGCCGCCGCCCGTGGTGAAGAAGACCTTGTTGAGGTCGCCCGGAGCGTAGCCGGCGAGCCGTTCGGCGAGCTCCACCGCCTTGGGGTGGGCGTAGGACCACACCGGGAAGAAGGCCAGCTCCTGCGCCTGCTTGTACGCCGTCTCGGCGAGCTCGTGACGTCCGTGCCCGGCGTTGACGACGAACAGGCCGGAGAGACCGTCGAGGTAACGCTTGCCCTTGTCGTCGTATATGTAGGTGCCCTCGCCACGCACGATGGTGGGAACGGGCGCGTTCTCGTAGTCCGACATGCGGGTGAAATGCATCCACAGGTGGTCGTACGCGGTTCGGCTGAGGTCCTTGCTCACGGCTGTCGGGTTCCCCACATATAGGTCTGCTTCTTGAGCTTGAGGTAGACGAAGCTTTCGGTGGAGCGGACACCGGGGATGGCCCGGATGCGTTTGTTGATCGTCTCCAACAGGTGGTCGTCGTCCTCGCAGACGATCTCCACCATGAGGTCGAAGGAACCCGCCGTCATCACCACGTACTCGCACTCGGCCATGACCGACAGGGCCTCGGCCACGGGGTCGAGGTCGCCCTCGACGTTGATCCCGACCATCGCCTGGCGCCGGAAGCCCACGGTGAGCGGGTCGGTGACGGCGACGATCTGCATCACCCCCTGATCGAGCAGCTTCTGGACGCGCTGGCGCACGGCCGCTTCGGACAGGCCCACGGCCTTGCCGATCGCGGCGTACGGCCGGCGGCCGTCCTCCTGGAGCTGCTCAATGATCGCGAGGGAGACGGCATCGACCGCTGGTGCCGGTCCGTTTCCTGTCCTGGGGTCTGCGCTACGACTGGCCACGGCCCCACTTTGCACTGCGCTTCGTCTGCCTGGCAAGCTCGATTCAATGAAATTCGTCGTTTGAGCCTCTCGATCTCACTGAATCCGAAGTTCACGGCGGGTGGGTATGTCGAAAGCGTCACCTCACGGTTTAGTGTGGAAGTCTCACCCATCGGACAGCTGACAGGAGGGGTGGTTGTGACCACCGAGGTGCGCCGTCTGCGCAACTACATCAACGGAGAGTTCCGGGACGCCGCGGACGGGCGGACCATTGATGTGGTCAACCCGGTGACGGAAGAGGTCTACGCGACCTCGCCGCTGTCCGGACCGGCCGACGTCGATGCCGCCATGGAAGCGGCGGCCGCCGCGTTCCCCGCCTGGCGCGACGT
This sequence comes from Streptomyces sp. NPDC002911, assembly GCF_053591835.1. Taxonomy (NCBI): domain Bacteria; kingdom Bacillati; phylum Actinomycetota; class Actinomycetes; order Kitasatosporales; family Streptomycetaceae; genus Streptomyces; species Streptomyces sp. NPDC002911. The sequence continues at coordinate 89,533 of NZ_JBSFUO010000015.1, forward strand.
GACGCCCGCCGAGCGACAGAAGGCACTGCTGAAGATCGCGGATGCCTTCGAGGAGCGGGCCGAGGACCTCATCGCGGCGGAGTCGGAGAACACCGGCAAGCCGCTGGAGCTCACCCGTACCGAAGAGATCCCGCCGATGGTGGACCAGATCCGTTTCTTCGCGGGCGCCGCCCGGCTCCTCGAAGGCCGTTCGGCCGGCGAGTACATGGAGGGACTGACCTCCATCGTCCGCCGCGAGCCGGTGGGGGTCTGTGCCCAGGTCGCGCCGTGGAACTACCCGATGATGATGGCCGTGTGGAAGTTCGCCCCGGCGCTCGCCGCGGGCAACACCGTCGTCATCAAGCCGTCTGACACCACCCCGGCGTCGACGGTGCTGATCGCGGAGATCATCGGGCAGATCCTGCCCGAGGGCGTCTTCAACGTCATCTGCGGCGACCGCGAGACCGGCCGCGCGATGGTCGAGCACCCGATCCCCGCCATGGCCTCCATCACCGGCTCCGTACGGGCCGGCATGCAGGTCGCCGAGTCCGCCGCCAAGGACGTCAAGCGGGTCCATCTGGAGCTCGGCGGCAAGGCCCCCGTCGTCGTGTTCGAGGACACCGACATCGCCAAGGCCGTCGAGGGCATCTCTGTCGCGGGCTACTTCAACGCGGGCCAGGACTGCACGGCCGCGACCCGTGTCATGGTCCACGAGTCCATCCACGACGAGTTCGTCACGGCGCTCGCCAGGGCGGCGGCCGACACCAAGACCGGCCTGCCGGACGACGAGGACGTGCTGTACGGACCGCTCAACAACGCCAACCAGCTGGCGCAGGTCAGTGGGTTCATCGAGCGGCTCCCCGCGCACGCCAAGGTCGAGGCGGGCGGTCACCGGGTCGGCGACAAGGGCTACTTCTACGCCCCGACCGTAGTCTCAGGCCTCCGGCAGGACGACGAGATCGTCCAGCACGAGGTCTTCGGCCCCGTCATCACCGTCCAGTCCTTCACGGACGAGGCCCAGGCCGTCGAGTACGCCAACGGCGTCGAGTACGCCCTGGCCTCCTCGGTGTGGACCAAGGATCACTCCCGCGCGATGCGGATGTCCAAGAAGCTCGACTTCGGCTGCGTGTGGATCAACACCCACATCCCGCTCGTCGCCGAGATGCCGCACGGCGGGTTCAAGAAGTCCGGCTACGGCAAGGACCTCTCCGCCTACGGCTTCGAGGACTACACCCGGATCAAGCACGTCATGACCTCGCTCGACGACTGAGCGACGCCGCGTACGCGAACGGCCCCGGGCTCCGGCCCGGGGCCGTTCGCGTGCCCCCGGGGCGGGTCCGCTCGTGCGCCCCCGGGGCGGGCCGAGAGCGTCACATGTCATGAACAGAGTGTGCGGGCCTGCCCGCTCCCGCTGGACGGCTGGCTGACGGGGAAACCGCCGCGCTCGCCGAGGGCCCGCCGGTCCTCCCCGACGACGTGATGAGCCAACGGCAGGCCGTCGCCCGTGACATCACAGCCGAGGGTCGCACCAGGTTCGCGAAGAGGCGGAACTCCGTCGTCCGACCTCGGTGACCGGGGCGGCGACCCTTTTTGAACGCGTTCATGCGTGGTTCGGGGGTCCCGGATCGGGCACGTCCGCTCCGGAGATCACGAACGGTACGGACCGCCCGTGATGCCGGGCCGATCAAGAAGCGTCGTTCGGAGAAGAGTTGGCCAACTGGGCCCTGAGTGCGTCGATCCGGTTGGTGGTGATCGAGTCGACGCCGTACGTGAACAGCCGGCGCATCGTGCGCCGGGTGTCCACCGTCCAGGCTGACACCAGCAGCCCGTCGGCATGGACCCGGTCGGCCAGCTCACGGCTCAGCAGCCCGAAACGGTAGTTCAGCCAGCGCGGCCGCACCGCTTCGAGCAGCACGGCGCGGGGCGGGGCGAGCGTCGTCCAGGTCAGGGCGATCTCGGCGGACGGATCGGCCGCGCGCACCTTCAGCATCGCGTGCGTGTCCGCGCAGTAGTACACGCGCTCCTGCGCCCCACACTCCCGCACCACACCGACGATCTCCCGTACGGACGCGTCGGTCGCGCCGGGCAGGTCGACCATGAGCCGGCGGTCGCCGGCGGCGGACAGTGCCTCGCGCAGGGTCGGTACCCCGCCGCCGGTCGACTCCGCCAACTCCCGGTGATCCAGCCGGTCGAGGCGGATGTCGTGGCCCCACAGGCGTTCCAGTGTGGAGTCGTGGAGCAGCACGGGCACCCTGTCCCGGGTGACGCGGACATCGATCTCGACCGCGTCCGCCCCCCGTTCCACGGCGGACCGGATCGAGGGGAGCGTGTTCTCGCGGGCACGGTAGGGATCGCCGCGGTGTGCCACGGCGGTGACGGTGGTGGTCATGAGGACATTGTGACCGGGAGGGGTCACGGGGCCGGGGCCGCCAGCCAGTTCGTCGTGTACGCGTCGATCTCGGCGGCCAGCGTCCGCTTGCCGGCCGGGTCCAGGTACGAGGCCTCCACGGCGTTCTTCGCCAGATCGGCCACTCCGCGCGCGTCCAGGCCGAGCAGCCGGGCCGCTACCCCGTACTCGTTGTTGAGGTCGGTGCCGAACATGGGCGGGTCGTCGCTGTTGACCGTGACGAGTACGCCTGCCTCCACCATCTCCTTTATCGGGTGCTGGTCGAGGTCCGCGACCGCCCGGGTGGCGATGTTCGACGTAGGGCAGACCTCCAGGGCGATGCGGTGCTCGGCGAGGTGGGCCAGCAGCTTCGGATCCTGGGTGGAGCTGGTGCCGTGGCCGATGCGCTCCGCGCGCAGCGCGGTCAGCGCGTCCCAGACGGTCTGCGGGCCCGTGGTCTCCCCGGCGTGCGGGACGGAGTGCAGCCCCTCGGCGATCGCGCGGTCGAAGTAGGGCTTGAACCGCGGGCGGTCCACGCCGACCTCGGGCCCGCCCAGACCGAAGGAGACCAGGCCCTCGGGCCGGAGGCCGACCGCGAGCCGGGTGGTCTCCTCGGCGGCCTCGAGACCGGCCTCGCCCGGGATGTCGAAGCACCAGCGCAGGACGACACCGAGCTCTGCCTCGGCTGACTTGCGGGCGTCCTCGATGGCCTCCATGAAGCCTTGCTCCGGGATCCCCCGGCGGGTCGAGCTGAACGGGGTGACGGTCAGCTCCGCGTACCGGATGTTCTGCCGTGCCATGTCCCGGGCGATCTCGAAGGTCAGCAGCCGGACGTCCTCAGGGGTGCGGATCAGCTCCACCACCGAGAGATAGACGTCGATGAAGTGGCCGAAGTCGGTGAAGGTGAAGAAGTCCGACAGCGCCTCCGGGTCCGTGGGGACCTTGGAGTCGGGGTGGTGCGCCGCCAGTTCGGCCACGATGCGGGGCGAGGCCGACCCGACGTGGTGGACATGGAGCTCGGCCTTGGGCAGCCCCGCGATGAAGGGGTGCAGATCGCTCATCGGATACTCCCGGATCTCTGTTCTCGGCCGGGTGTCCCGGCTGCACCGGTCATCGTAGGCGGGGCTCTTGCGGCCGGAGGCCGGGCCGTAGCATGGCGGGACCACGATGGGGGAGGCACATGTCAGACAACACACAGCAGCCCGGGGGCGAGGGTGCGCCGCGCAATCCGTGGGCTCCGCCGGACAGCAGGGTCGAGCTGGGCAAGCAGCCCACGGACGCCGTCCCGCCCGCTGTGCACGACCAGCCCACGGTCACGTCGATGCCGGGTGCCGACACGGGCACCGGGCCCATACCCGGTGCGACGGGATCGTTCGGCCCGCAGCAACCCCCGGTGCCCGCGCCGCCGGTCGCGCCGCACGGGCCCGGGGACCACGGCCCGTACGGTTATCCGGCAGCTCCCGCCGCACCCTCGGCGGCGTACGGCTACCCGGCAGCTCCCGCCGCACCTTCGGCACAGTACGGCTACCCGGGTTACCCCGGCTACGGCGGCCAGCAGCCCTGGGGGCCGGCGCCCGCGAACGGGCTGGGGATCGCGGCGATGGTCCTCGGCATCATCGCGGTTGCCGGCTTCTGTATGTGGGGGCTCGGCGTCATCCTGGGCATCCTCGCCCTGATCTTCGGCATCATCGGCCGGGGCCGCGCCAAGCGCGGCGAGGCGACCAACGGAGGCATGGCACTCGCCGGGATCATCCTGGGGTCGATCTCGATCGTCATCAGCGCGGTCTTCCTCGGATTCCTGATCTGGGCCATCGCCAACGACGAATCGGGCAGTGACTACGACTACGACGACCCCTACGCCACGTCGCTCGTCGTCGGCACGTCCCGCTGATCCGTGGTGAACGGCCGCCCGTGGCCGGGCCGGGGGAAGCACGTCCCGGGCCCGGCCGCGCGCCGTGTCACCCCGCGCGCAGCCGCGCCCGCGCCTCCATGAGTGCGAAGCCCAGCAGATTCAGCCCTCGCCAGGACGCCGGGTCCGCGATGCGCGGATCGTCCTCGGCGAGGCCGATGCCCCATATCCGGTCCATCGGACTGGCCTCGACGAGCACGCGCTCGCCGGTGCCCAGCAGGTACGCCCGCAGCGCCGGGTCCTGGCCGAACTTGTGGACGCTGCCCGCGACGACCAGGGTGAACCGCTCCCGCTCCCACGCGCCGTCGTCGAAGCCCTCGACCAGCCGGCCCACCTTCTTCGCCGCCGCCGGGCTGCTCGCCGCCACAGCCCGGGCCTCCGCCTCCGTGTCGCCGAAGAGCCGTGCCTTGCCCGCCATCATCCAGTGTTCCGTCGAGGCGTAGGTCACCGAATCGACCGTGAAAGGCGCGGGCCACCACTGACTGAGGCAGCTCTCGCCGAGCCTGCCGTCCGAGCGGGGCCGATGCCCCCAGAACGGCAGGTACTTCACGTTCTCCCCGCGTGCCGTGCGCGCCAGGAGACCGTCCATGTGTTCCTGTCCCATGGCAGCCGAGTCTGGCATCCGCCACTGACAGCCAGTACAGGGATTTCCGTACGCGCGAGGCACATCATCGACAGATTCCGTTGCGTAACCAAAAGGAAACAACGGAATCACTTGTTGGTAGAGGTGCCCTCTGTCAGGATCGGCACTCAATTCGACAAGAAGCTACGCCGCCCCTGGTCACGGGGTAGCGGAGGAGAACGTCATGGCCAACGGATTCCAGGTGCAGGACCGCTTCGCCGGGGGCGCTCAGTACATCGGCGGACGGCTGCGCCCCGGCACATCGGGACGCCACCAGGACGTGGTCGACCCCGCCACGGGAAGAACGGTCCTCCGCTACGAACTGGGGGGCACCGTCGACGTCGACGCCGCCGTGGCCGCCGCCCGGCAGGCGTTCCCGGGCTGGTCGGGGTTCACCCCGGCCGAACGGTCCGAGGCGCTGCACCGCTTCGCCGTCGAACTCGCCGGGCAGGCCGAGGACTTCGCGTACGCCGAATCCCTGCAGTGCGGCAAGCCCGTCAAGCTCTCCGCCGAGTTCGACGTTCCTGGCACGGTCGACAACACCTCGTTCTTCGCCGGTGCGGCACGCCACCTCGAAGGGAAGTCGGCCGCCGAGTACAGCGGCGACCACACCTCCTACGTACGCCGCGAGGCCCTCGGGGTCATCGGCTCCGTCACGCCCTGGAACTACCCGCTCCAGATGGCGGCCTGGAAGATCCTCCCGGCTGTGGCCGCAGGCAACACCATCGTGCTGAAGCCCGCCGAGATCACACCGCTGACCTCGCTGATGTTCGCGCAGGCGGCCACGGAGGCCGGCATTCCCGACGGCGTGATCAACATCGTCTCCGGCGCCGGGCAGGACGCGGGCGAGCACCTCGTGAGCCACCCCGACGTCGTGATGACCTCCTTCACCGGATCGACCGCGGTCGGCAAGCGGGTCGCCGCGCTCGCCACCTCCACCGTCAAGCGCCTTCACCTGGAACTCGGCGGCAAGGCGCCCTTCCTCGTGTTCGACGACGCCGACCTCGAAGCGGCGGTCCATGGAGCGGTCGCCGGCTCCCTCATCAACACCGGCCAGGACTGCACGGCCGCCACCCGCGCCTACGTCCAGCGCCCCCTCTACGACGCGTTCGTGAGCGGGGTCGCCGCCCTGATGGAGAGCGTGCGGCTCGGCGACCCCTTCGACCCGTCGACCGACCTGGGCCCGTTGATCAGCCGTCAGCAGCGCGACCGCGTCGCCGGATTCGTCGACCGTGCCCGCGCCTACGCCACCGTCGTCACCGGCGGTGAGGCTCCCGGAGGCGAACTCGCCGAGGGCGCCTACTACCGGCCGACCCTGATCACCGGCGCCGCCCAGGACAGCGAGATCGTCACGTCGGAGATCTTCGGCCCCGTGCTGGTCGTGCTGCCCTTCGACACCGACGACGAGGGACTCCGCCTCGCCGACGACACCCCGTACGGACTGGCCGCCTCCGCCTGGAGCACCGGTCTGTACCGGGCCAACCGGGCCACCCGCGAGCTCAGGGCGGGCTGTGTGTGGATCAACGACCACATCCCGATCATCAGCGAGATGCCGCACGGCGGGCGCGGGGCCAGCGGCTTCGGCAAGGACATGTCGTCGTACTCCTTCGAGGAGTACACGCAGGTCAAGCACGTCATGTACGACAACACCGCGGTGGCCAGGAAGGACTGGCACCGCACAGTCTTCGGGGACCGATAGCAGCGGCTGCCGCACGGCGGCCCCACCCACCCGGAAGGGCATACGCGTATGGAGCAGTACGAGCCCGAGCGCTTCTCCGCGCCGCAACTGGCCGCCATGAGGCGCAGCCTCACGAACGGCAGGGGAGCCCTCACCCGCCGTTCCCTTCTCCGGGCCTCCGGCACGGCAGCCCTCGCGTTCGGCGGCCTCGGGGCCCTGACCGCGTGCGGCATCCCGCCCGCCGGACGGGAAGGGGAAGCCACGGCCTCCGACGACCACTCGGCAGCGGAGAAACAGATCAACTTCTCCAACTGGACCGAGTACATGGACGTCAGCGAGGACGAGAAGAGCCGTCCGACCCTGGAGGCGTTCACGAAACGCACCGGGATCAAGGTCAGGTACGCCGAGGACATCAACGACAACGTCGAGTTCTTCGGGAAGATCAAGCCACAGCTCGCGGCGGGACAGGACACCGGCCGCGACCTGATCATCGTGACGGACTGGCTGGCCGCACGCATCATCCGGCTCGGCTGGGCGCAGAAGCTCGACCACGCGAACCTCCCGCACGCCTTCGCCAACCTGTCGGCCCAGTTCCGTACACCCGACTGGGACCCGGGACGTGCCTACTCCTATCCGTGGACCGGCATCCCGACCGTCATCGCCTACAACGAGAAGGCGACCGGTGGACGGAAGGTCGACTCCGTCACCCAGCTGCTCGACGACCCCCGGCTCAGGGGCAAGGTCTCGTTCCTCTCCGAGATGCGCGACTCGGTCGGCATGACACTCCTCGACATGGGCAAGGATCCCGGGTCGTTCACGGACGCCGACTTCGACGCGGCCATAGGCCGGATGCAGAAGGGCGTCGACAAGAAGCAGATACGCCGCTTCACCGGCAACGACTACACCGCGGACCTGAGCAAGGGCGACATCGCGGCGTGTGTGGCGTGGGCGGGGGACATCATCCAGCTCCGGGCCGACAACCCGGCGATCAAGTTCTCCGTCCCGTCCGCCGGTTACATCACGTCGAGCGACAACATGCTGGTCCCGGCACAGGCCCGGCACAAGACCAACGCCGAGAAGCTCATGGACTACTACTACGAGCTCCCGGTCGCGGCCCAGCTCGCCGCCTACATCAACTACGTCTGCCCGGTGGACGGCGTCGCCGGCGACCTCGCGAAGATCGACGAGTCGATGGCGTCCAACACGCTGATCCTCCCCGACAAGGCCATGGCCGCGAAGTCGCGTGCCTTCCGCTCCCTCAGCGCCGAGGAAGAGACGGCGTACGAGGAGAAGTTCGCCGAGCTCATCGGCGCCTGACCGGCCCGTCCCCTTCCCGATCTCCCCCGACACCACTGGGACCGCGACCCATGACACAGCAGCAGACAGCGGGCGGCGACGTCCGTCTCACCGGGATCAGCAAGACATACGGCTCCTTCACCGCAGTGCACCCCCTCGACCTGACCGTCCCGCAGGGCTCCTTCTTCGCGCTGCTCGGAGCGTCCGGCTGCGGCAAGACCACCACCCTGCGCATGATCGCGGGCCTGGAGGAGGCCACCACCGGCACGGTCTCGCTCGGCGGCCGCGACATCACCGGCCTGCCCCCGTACAAGCGGCCCGTGAACACCGTCTTCCAGAGCTACGCGCTCTTCCCGCACCTCGACGTCGGCGAGAACATCGCCTTCGGGCTGCGCCGCCGCGGCATCAGGTCCGTGCGGAAGCAGGTCGGGGAGATGCTGGAGCTCGTCCAGCTCGCCGACTTCGCCCGTCGCAAGCCGCACCGGCTCTCCGGCGGCCAGCAGCAGCGCGTCGCCGTGGCCCGCGCCCTCATCAACCACCCCCAGGTCCTCCTCCTCGACGAGCCCCTGGGCGCCCTCGACCTCAAGCTGCGCCGCCGGATGCAGCTCGAACTCAAGCGGATCCAGACCGAGGTCGGCATCACGTTCATCCATGTCACCCACGACCAGGAGGAGGCCATGACCATGGCCGACACCGTCGCGGTGATGAACGGCGGGCGGGTCGAACAGCTCGGTGCCCCCGCCGATCTGTACGAGAACCCCCGGACCACCTTCGTGGCGAACTTCCTCGGCACCTCCAACCTCATCGAGGGGGAGATCGTGTCCACGGGCGCGGACGTCGTGGTCTCGTCCGGCGGAGGGAAGCTCAGGCTGCCCGGCGGGCGCTGCTCGTCCCCGGCGGAGAGCGGGGGAAAACTGCTCGTGGGTGTCCGCCCGGAGAAGATCTCCCTCACCCACACCGACGACGCGGCCGCGATACCCGACGGCCGCAACCGGGTCACCGGCCGCATCACCGACTCCAGCTTCATCGGTGTCTCCACGCAGTACGTCGTCGAGAGCCCGGCCGGCACGGCGCTCCAGGTCTACGAGCAGAACATCGAGCGCGACAGCCGGCTCGTCCCCGGCGCCGACGTCGTCCTGCACTGGAACCCCGAGCACACCTTCGGACTCGACGCGGCCCAGTCCATCAACGCCGGAGCCGCCGGCGCGGACGGCACGGAGGAAGCGGCGTGAGCGTCACCCAGGCGCCACCGGCGCACCCGGCGAAGGCCGAGGTCCGCAAGCCGTCCACCCGCAGGCGGCTCGTCCCCTACTGGTTGCTGCTCCCCGGCATCCTGTGGCTGCTCGTCTTCTTCGCGCTGCCGATGGTCTACCAGGCGTCGACCTCCGTCCAGACCGGATCCCTGGAGAAGGGCTTCGAGGTCACCTGGCACTTCCGGACCTACTGGGACGCCCTCGCGGACTACTACCCGCAGTTCATCCGGTCCCTCCTGTACGCGGGCACCGCGACGCTCCTGTGCCTGCTGCTCGGCTACCCGCTCGCGTATCTGATCGCCTTCAAGGCGGGCCGCTGGCGCAACCTGGTGCTCGTGCTGGTCGTCGCCCCGTTCTTCACCAGTTTCCTCATCCGGACGCTGGCCTGGAAGACGATCCTCGCGGACGGCGGCACGGTGGTCGGCGTGCTGAACACCCTGCACGTCCTGGACGTCACCGCCTGGCTCGGCTGGACCGAGAACAACCGCGTCCTGGCGACCCCCATGGCCGTCGTCTGCGGACTGACGTACAACTTCCTGCCGTTCATGATCCTGCCGCTCTACACCTCGCTGGAACGCATCGACGGCCGGCTGCACGAGGCCGCGGGCGATCTGTACGCCACCCCCGTCACCACCTTCCGCAGGGTGACGCTGCCGCTGTCCATGCCCGGGGTCGTCTCCGGCACGCTGCTGACGTTCATCCCGGCCAGCGGCGACTACGTCAACGCGGAACTCCTCGGCTCCACCGACACCAAAATGGTCGGCAGCGTCATCCAGACCCAGTTCCTACGGGTCCTGGACTATCCGACGGCGGCCGCGCTCTCGTTCATCCTCATGGCGGTCGTCCTGCTCGTGGTCACCGTCCACATCCGCCGCTCCGGGACGGAGGACCTGGTCTGATGCCCGTACTCCGTCTGCTTCGCCGGAACCTGGTCGTGATCGCGGGGCTGCTGACCCTCGCCTACATGATCATGCCGAACGCCGTCGTCATGGTCTTCTCCCTCAACCAGCCGAAGGGGCGCTTCAACTACGCCTGGCAGGAGTTCTCCCTGGACGCCTGGAAGGACCCCTGCGGCGTCGCCGGCCTCTGCGAATCGCTGTCGCTCTCGCTGCGGATCGCCGTCTGGGCGACGGTCGGCGCGACCGTGCTCGGCACGATGATCGCCTTCGCGCTGGTCCGCTACCGGTTCCGGGCCCGCGGCGCGATCAACTCACTCATCTTCCTGCCCATGGCGATGCCCGAGGCCGTCATGGCCGCCTCGCTGCTCACGCTCTTCCTCAACATGGGCGCCGCACTGGGCTTCTGGACCGTGCTGATCGCCCACGTCATGTTCTGTCTCAGCTTCGTGGTGACCGCGGTCAAGGCACGTGTCATGTCGATGGACCCGAGGCTGGAGGAGGCCGCCCGCGATCTGTACGCGGGCCCGGTGCAGACGTTCGTCCGGGTGACCCTCCCGATCGCCGCCCCGGGCATCGCCGCCGGAGCGCTGCTCGCTTTCGCGCTCTCCTTCGACGATTTCATCATCACCAATTTCAACGCGGGCTCCGCGGTGACGTTCCCCATGTTCGTCTGGGGATCCGCGCAGCGTGGAACACCCGTACAGATCAACGTCATCGGCACGGCCATGTTCGTCATCGCCGTGGCGGTGGTTCTCGCCGGACACCTCATCGCGAACCGGCGCAGGAGCAACGCGGGAAAGTAGCCATCGAAGGAGTTGGAACCCATGGCCCCGGATGCCATGCGTCATGCCGCACACGCACTCTCCGACGTACGCCCCCTGGCGTACTGGCTCGACGACCCGGGAAAGCCCGGCGCCCTTCCCGCACTCACCGGCGACGAACGGTGCGATCTCGTGGTCGTCGGCGGCGGCTACAGCGGACTGTGGACCGCGCTGCTCGCCAAGGAACGGGACCCCGGACGCGATGTCGTCCTCATCGAGGGCCACGAGGTGGGCTGGGCCGCCTCGGGCCGCAACGGCGGATTCTGCGCCGCCTCGCTGACCCACGGACTGGCCAACGGTCTGGAGCGCTGGCCGGACGAGATAGGGACGCTGGAGGAGCTGGGCGCGCGGAATCTCGACGCCATCGAGGCGGCCGTGGCCCGCTACTCCCTCGACTGCGACTTCGAGCGCACCGGCGAGATCGATGTCGCCACACAGCCCCACCAGCTCGACGAGCTGCGGGAATGGCAGCGCAGGGCCGAGGAACTGGGCCTGGGCGCACTCGAGTTCCTCGATCGCGACCAGGTGCGCTCCCATGTCGACTCACCGACATTCCTGGGCGGTCTGCTGGACCGGCGCGGCGTCGCCATGCTGCATCCGGCCAAGCTCGCCTGGGGGCTCAAAGAGGCATGCCGCGGTCTCGGCGTACGGATCTACGAGCACACCCGCGGCCTCGAGATCGCCCGGTCGGGCGCCGGGATGGCGGTGCGTACCCCGTACGGCAGGGCATTCGCCCGGGACGTCGCTCTCGGCACGAACATCTTCCCGTCGCTGGTGCGGCGGGTGCGCCCGTACACGGTCCCGGTGTACGACTACGCGCTGATGACGGAGCCCCTGAGCGCGGATCAGCTCGCCTCGGTCGGCTGGCGCGACCGCCAGGGACTCGGGGACAGCGCCAACCAGTTCCACTACTTCCGGCTCTCCGCCGACAACCGGATCCTGTGGGGCGGATACGACGCCGTCTATCCGTACGGCGGCCGTCTGCATCCCTCGCTGGACCAGCGGCCGGAGACCTTCCTGAAACTCGCCGGGCAGTTCTTCGAGTGCTTTCCCCAGCTGTCCGGTGTGCGTTTCAGCCACGCCTGGGGCGGTGCGATCGATACGTGCTCCCGCTTCTCCGCGTTCTTCGGTACGGCCCATCGCGGGCGGGTCGCGTACGCCGCCGGATACACCGGGCTGGGCGTCGGAGCCACGCGCTTCGGTGCCGAGGTCATGCTCGACCTGCTGTCGGGCCGGGAAACCGAGCGGACCGCGCTCGACATGGTCCGCTCGAAGCCGATGCCCTTCCCGCCCGAGCCGCTCGCCTGGGCCGGGATCGAGCTCACCAAGAGGTCCCTCGCCCGTGCCGACACTCATGGCGGGCACCGCGACCTCTGGCTGCGGACCATGGACCGGCTGGGGCTCGGCTTCGACAGCTGAGCCCGGGTGATCCAGCTCGCTACCGATCGGTAGCCGAGCCCGTGCGAGACCCGCGGCACCCGGTCAGGGCCGCGCGAAGGACTTCGACGCCTACTTCGGCGGCTGACCGCTCCGGGTACCCGCCCGCAATGCGAGCAGCAGCACCCCGCTGAGGCACCAGCCGGCCACCACGTCCAGCGGCCAGTGGTAGCCGCGCAGCACCAGACCGACGCTCGTGGCCGCCGTCAGCAGGACGGCGGCCACGAGCGTCACCCATGACCGCTTCAGATACGGGGCCAGCAGCAGGGCCGCGGCCCCGTACGCCACCATCGCCGTGGTCGTATGACCCGAGGGGTAGTAGCCCGTCGCCTCCGTCAGCGGACCCTGACGGTCCGTCCACAGCTTCAGCGGGATGACGAGCGCCGGGACGGCGGCCATCGTCAGGGAGGCGTACACCGCCGCACGCCGGGCACGGCGGAACCAGGCGACGAGGACGGCGCACGCCAGTACGGGAAGGGCGACCTGCATGTTGCCGAGATCGGCGAAGAGATCCGCGAGCGAGGCGGGGCCTCGCCCCGCAAGCTCCAGGCCGAGGCGTTCGTCGGGATCCAGCAGCGGGCCGTCGGCCAGCACCTGCCAGGTGATCACGAGGAAGAGTACTGGCAGCGCCGCGGCCGCGGAAACGAGAAGAACCGGCCACCGGGGAACAGGGGGGATTGTTCCGAGGTGGCCGGTCGGATCGGTGTGCCGCGCGCCCCGGGGGGTGTGGGGCGAGCGGCCATCCGATCGGTGAGGAGTCCCGGAGCCCGAGGCTCCAGCGGTGTGCGCGATGGCACGGCCGGGACGGCGCTGGGGGAGCGCAGGCCCGACATCACCCGCAGTCCCCTGCGGGCGGGGTGTTTCTCTCATCTGGGAAAACCGTACGTCAGTGGAAGGAGGCACCGGAAGTGACCACGGTATCCCGCCATCGCCCCCGCACACCTTCTTCACACGCCTCCACCCGGGAGCCGGTCGTCGCCCCGGGGAGCGATGCCCGGCGCCGGGGTGGTCGGCACGTGTCAGAGCCGCGCGAACGCCTGCTCGATGATGTCCAGGCCCTCGTTCAGCAGGTCCTCGCCGATGACGAGCGGCGGCAGGAAGCGCAGGACATTGCCGTAGGTGCCGCAGGTCAGGACCAGCAGACCCTCCGCGTGGCAGGCCTTGGCCAGTGCCCCCGTGGCGGCCGCGTCGGGCTCCTTCGTGCCAGGCTTCACCAGCTCGATCGCGATCATGGCGCCGCGCCCTCGGATGTCCCCGATGGTGTCGCCGTTCGGGAGCTTCGACTGCATCTCGACGAGGCGGCCCTTCATGACCTCCTCGATGCGCTTGGCCTTGCCGTTCAGGTCCAGCTCGCGCATCGTCTCGATGGCGCCGAGCGCGCCCGCGCAGGCCACCGGGTTGCCGCCGTACGTCCCGCCGAGGCCGCCGGCGTGCGCGGCGTCCATGATCTCGGCGCGGCCGGTCACCGCGGAGAGCGGGAGTCCGCCCGCGATGCCCTTGGCCGTGGTGATCAGGTCGGGCACGATGCCCTCGTCCTCGCAGGCGAACCACTGGCCGGTGCGGCAGAAGCCCGACTGGATCTCGTCCGCGACGAAGACGATGCCGTTGTCCTTCGCGAACCGGGCGATCGCCGGGAGGAAGCCCTTGGCCGGCTCGATGAAACCGCCCTCGCCCAGGACCGGCTCGATGATGATCGCGGCGACGTTGTCCGCGCCGATCTGCTTGGTGATCTCGTCGATGGCCTGCGCGGACGCCTCGGCACCGGCGTTCTCGGCGCCGGTCGGCCAGCGGTAGCCGTACGCCACCGGCACGCGGTACACCTCGGGCGCGAACGGGCCGAAGCCCTGCTTGTACGGCATGTTCTTCGCCGTCAGCGCCATCGTGAGGTTCGTCCGGCCGTGGTAGCCGTGGTCGAAGACGACGACCGCGGTGCGCCTGGTGTGGGCGCGGGCGATCTTCACGGCGTTCTCGACGGCCTCGGCACCGGAGTTGAACAGCGCCGACTTCTTGGCGTGGTCACCGGGCGTCAGCTCGGCGAGCTGCTCGCAGACCTCGACGTACCCCTCGTACGGCGTGACCATGAAGCACGAGTGCGTGAAGTCGGCGAGCTGCGCCGACGCGCGGCGTACGACGGCCTCGGCGGAGGCGCCCACCGAGGTCACCGCGATACCGGAACCGAAGTCGATCAGCCGGTTGCCGTCCACGTCCTCGATGATTCCGCCGCCCGCCCGAGCGGTGAAGACCGGCAGCGTGGAACCCACACCTGCGGCGACCGCCGCGACACGGCGGGCCTGCAGCTCGGCCGACTTCGGGCCGGGGATGGCGGTGACGACGCGGCGCTCCTGCGGGATGTCGGACATGAGGGGCTCCTGGGGGTGTTTCGGACGCTTCTGTCTCTGCAGGCTAGGGGCGGCTGCGGGCAGCGGTCATGCTCCGATCGGGAGTGGTGGGAGCGGGTCCTTGTCCGTGGCGGACAGGTGGCCGGGTGGGTCATGTGTCCGCCTGTGTCCGCCACGGACGGCGCCCGCAGCCGGGTCGTACGACCGCATGGCTGAACTCCCCGTGTCCGGGCACTAGATTGGCCGGTGCAGAAGGCGGGACCTGGCTGGTCAGGGGGCAGCACTTCATGGACACCGAAGGCACGTACGACGCACCGGGCGCGGACCGGGTGCCACGCCCTGCCGGGCCACCGACCGCGGCGCCACCGCCTCCCACGTATGCCCCGCAACCCCGCCGCCCACCGGCGGGGGACGCCGGTGTCGAGGAATGGCTGCGAACCCCTCGCCCCGTGCGGGAACCGGGCGTATGGCGCTACGGGCACACCCCGCGCCCGCCCGAGAAGCCCGAGGGGGTCTCCGACCGCTCGCTGCTGGTCGGGGTGGTCATCTCCGTACTCGGCGGGCTGCTCCTGTGGTCGCTCTGGCGTAACGGGTACATCCCTTACCGGCTCGTCCCGCTCAAGCTGTTCACTCCCAGCGACTGGTGGTACGCCGGTACGTTCGGAGGGCCCCGGACGATCGAGGGCGCGGACGCCCTCACGGTCTACGAGGCCGTCCTCTTCGGGCTCCTGGTCTACGGCTGCGGGCGCCTGGGCAACTGGTCCGAGATCTTCCGGCGTCATGTCGCCGGCCGGGGGCAGCCCTTCCTCGGGGTGGCCGCCGCCGCCGGCGGGGCCCTGGCCGAGCTCCTCGTGTGGAAGGACGCCGTGCCGCTCGTCCGGCCGGTACTGATCCTCGTCGCCTCGGTCGCGGGCGGTGAGATCTACCAGAGCCAGACCGTCGTCAACGTGATCTACACCCTGATCGCCCTCGGGGTGCTCTGGCCGTTCGCGCGCCTCGGTCGGTGGCGCCGCCTGCTGGCCGACCGGTTCGGGAAGGGCGCCGCCACGGCGCCCCGAGCCCCTGCCGCCCCCCCGGACGCCCCCACCCCCGAGCAGTGGCCGGAGCTCCGCGCCGCGGGGCGGACGGACGCCGCCGATGCGCTCACCGCCGAGGTGCGCACCGGCCGGATGAACGACGTCGACGTCGCGCGCCTGCGCCACGCCTGGACCGTCGGCAGGGGGCATCCGGAGCGCCTCGCCGCGCTCACCGAGGCCGTCCTGCGCACCGGCGGCGCCGCCGCGCTCCACCCCTCGGGCGCCCGGGACCTGCCGCGCCGGACCGTCCGGCACGATCTGCTCACCGGCCAGGTCCGTCTCGGCAGCTGCGCGGACGACCCGCACAACCCGTACGCCCGCCGCGGCTCGGGCATCGCCCTGGAACCCGCCCTGCTGGGCACCTCGCTGCTGGCGGTCGGCCCGCCGGGCGCCGGCAAGTCCGCCCGCCTGGTGCGGCCGGTCGTCGAGTCTCTCGCCCTGCAGGCACTCGCGGGCCGGGCCGCGGTACTCGCCGTCGGCGGCACCGGGGGCGAGCTCGGCCCGGACGACGCGTTCGACGTCGTGGTGCGGATCGGTGACCCCTCCTCCGTGCACGACTTCGACCTGTACGGCGGTACGACCGACCCCGACGAAGCCGCGAGTGTGCTCGCGGAGGGACTGGTCGGCGATGTGACCCACCTGGACAGCAGGCGCGCCGCCACCGTGCTCGCCCAGCTGCTGGGCCCCTACCGCGCCGTCCACGGGTACTTCCCCGGGGTGCCCGCCCTCCGGGAGCTCCTGGACGGCGACCTCGCCGCGATCCAGGTGCTGAGGAAGGCCCTCGGGGCGGGCGGCCACCAGGCCATGCTGCGCGAACTGGACGCCCGGACCCGGCAGACGGGCGCAGCCGGAGACCCCGGGCCGGTGCTCGCCGACCGGATCGCGCTGCTCGACCGGCCCGCGTTCGCGCCGTTCTTCGCCACCGGTGAGGAGGCCCGGCCCTTCTCCCTGCGTTCCCTCGAGCACCTGCCGCTCCGGGTCAGGATCGACCTTCCGGAGCGGGCGCACGCGGAGGCGTCGCGGCTGCTCACCCGGCTCGTCCTCGCCCAGTTCACGGCGATCGCCGCCGCCCGCACCGACCGGTCACTCTTCGTCTGCCTGGTCCTGGACGACGCCACCCGTACCGTCACTGCCGAGACCGTCCGGGGCATCCGGCGGCTGCGGTCGGTCAACGCGGGAGCGGTCCTGACGCTGCGCACCGTCGACGACGTCCCCGAGGGCCTGCACACCCCGCTGCTCGGCGCCGTCGGCTGCTGCATGGTCTTCAGCGGGGTCACCACCTGGGACGGCAAGCGCTTCGCCGAGGTCTGGGGCACGGAGTGGGTGGAGACCCGCGAGGTCGCCCAGCACGCGGTCTTCGCTGACCAGCCGTTCACCCGCGCCCTGCACGGGCTGCGCAAGCTCGTCACCGGCAAGGCCGTGACCAGGGACGCCGTGACCGTGCGGCAGGTCGAGCGGGAGCGCTGGTCCGCGTCGGAGCTCGCGTACCGGCTCCCCGCAGGTCACGCGGTCCTGTCGCTGACGACGGTGGACGGCGAGCACGCGCCCCCGCTCCTGGTCGAGCTGGGTGGTTGAGCGAGAGGTTACGGGGACTCTGCCGCCCTGGCAGAATCGACCCCGCCCGGCTGTACGGGGCGGCGCATTCGGTCCGTCCGCGCAGGCCGGTCCCATCGAGCCGTCCGCACGGGCGGTGCCATCGACGACCGGAGGTCCGGCGGTCCATGCCTCCCACTCTCGCCTCGCTCGTCCAGCACCCGTCGCTCAAGCTCACCGTCCGGGCGGGCGCCGACCGGCTCGGCACGCCCGTGCGGTGGGCGCACGCCAGCGAACTCGCCGACCCGGTCCCGTACATGGACGGCGGTGAGCTGCTCCTCGTCACCGCGACCAACCTCGACGCCCGGGACCCGGGGACGATGCGCCGGTACGTACAGCGACTGGTCGGCGCCGGGGTCGCCGGGATCGGCTTCGGTGTCGGTGTCACCTATGAGGAGATTCCCCCGGCCCTGGTGGACGCCGCCGAGGAAGCCGGGCTGCCGCTCCTGGAAGTGCCCCGGCGCACTCCGTTCCTCGCCATCAGCAAGGCGGTGTCCGCGGCGATCGCCGCGGACCAGTACCGCTCGGTCACGGCTGGCTTCGAGGCCCAGCGGGAACTGACCCGTGCCGCGGTCGCCGGCGACGGCCCCGCGGAGCTGCTCACCCGCCTCGCCGCGCACGTCGACGGATGGGCCGCGCTGTACGACTCCGCGGGCGCCGTCGTCGCCGCGGCGCCCGACTGGGCAGCACGCCGGGCCGCCCGGCTCACCCCCGAGGTGGAGCGGCTGCGGGACCGCCCGGCCCCGGCCAGCGCGGTCGTCGGCGAGAGCGACAGCGACGACCGGGTCGAACTCCAGTCCCTGGGCACCGACCGCCGGAACCGCGGTGCGCTGGCCGTAGGCACGGGAGCGGCGCTCGGCACGGCCGAGCGCTACGCGGTGCACTCCGCGGCCGCCCTGCTGACCCTGACCACGGCCCGTTCCCGGGCGCTCCAGGGCGCGGAGCAGCGCCTCGGCGCCGCGGTCCTGCGCATGCTGCTGGCGGGGGAGTCCGACCACGCCCGCGCCGTCGCCGGGGATCTGTACGGCGGCCTGCTCGACGCTCCCTTCCGGCTGCTGATCGCCGAGGCGGCGGCCCCGTCCGGGACGGAGCTGCTCGCCGAGGCGATGGAGGCCGCCGCCTCCCGGTCCGGCGAATCCCTGCTGACGGTGCCCGAGGGCGAGCGCCTCGTGGTGCTGGCCGTGGACGGCGGCGCGGCGGTCGAGGCCTGCGCGGCCCACGCCCGGGCCACGGACGGCCGTCCCGCGCGCGAGATGGGGGCCGACGACGCCGAGGCGGTCGTCGGCATGTCCGCCCCCTCCGGGCCCATCGCCGTCTCCGCCGCGTACAAACAGGCCGAACAGGCCCTCTCGGTGGCCCGCCGCCGGGGCAGGTCACTGGTCGAGCACGAGGAGGTCGCGGCCGGCTCCGTCCTGCCGCTCCTCGCCGACGACGCCGTACGGGCCTTCGCCGACGGGATGCTGCGGCCGCTGCGCGAACACGACGCGAAGGGCCGCGGCGATCTGGCCGCCTCCCTGCGCGCCTGGCTCTCCCGGCACGGCCAGTGGGACGCCGCCGCCGCCGACCTGGGCGTGCATCGCCACACCCTGCGCTACCGGATGCGCCGGGTGGAGGAAATCCTGGGCCGCTCCCTGGACGACCCGGACGTCCGTATGGAGCTGTGGCTGGCGCTGAAGGCGACGACCGTCTCCTCGGGGACGCACTAGCCAGGGGGACTTCGTTCGAATCAGCAGGGGGACCAGAGGAAGATGCCTGCGAGGTGGAGGCGCCAGGGATCTCCGGCTACGACAAACCGGCGTAACGGGCTTCCACTCCACTCCGCGGCGGACAAGCCTCATCCGGGCCGGGGCGTCCTACGGTGGGGCCGCAGGGCACTCGCGCGGCGCCCTGCGATCGTCGTTCACCACCCCCGAAGGGCCGGAACCGCCATGACTTCCACCCACGCCTTCTGGCTGGCCGGCCGCCAGGCCACCGGCGAGGACAGCTTCGACGTCACCAACCCCTGGGACGGCCGTCTCGTCGGCACGGTCGCCGTGCCGACCGACGCCCAGGTCGAGGAGGCCGTCGCCGCCGCGTACGCCGTGCGCGAGGAGTTCGCCGCGACGCCGGCGCACGTACGGGCCGCCGCGCTCGATCACGTCGTGCGCCGCCTCACCGAGCGCACCGAGGAGATTGCCCAGCTGATCTCCGCCGAGAACGGCAAGCCCGTCAAGTGGGCCCGCGGCGAGGTCGGCCGCGCCGTCTCCGTCTTCCGGTTCGCATCCGAGGAGGCCCGCCGCTTCAACGGCGGCGACACCCAGCGGCTGGACACGGACGCCGGCGGCACCGGCCGCCTGGGGCTGACCCGGCGCTTCCCACGCGGCCCCGTCCTCGGCATCGCGCCCTTCAACTTCCCGCTCAACCTGAGTGCCCACAAGGTCGCCCCGGCGATCGCCGTCGGCGCGCCGATCATCCTGAAGCCGGCACCGGCCACCCCGATCTCATCCCTGATCCTGGGCGAGCTGCTGGCCGAGACGGACCTGCCGGCCGGTTCCTGGTCCGTGCTGACCGTGCCCAACGACAAGATGCCCGCCCTGGTCCAGGACGAGCGGCTCCCGGTGATCTCCTTCACGGGGTCCGGCCCGGTCGGCTACTCGATCATGGAGTCGGTGCCGCGCAAGCACTGCACCCTGGAGCTCGGCGGCAACGGAGCCGCCGTCGTGCTCGGCGACTGGTCCTCCGAGGAGGACCTGGACCGGGCCGCGACCCGCATCGCGACCTTCTCCAACTACCAGGGCGGCCAGTCCTGCATCTCGGTGCAGCGCGTCATCGCCGACGCCTCGGTGTACGACCGGCTCGTCCCGAAGATCGTCGCGGCCGTCGAGGCCCTGGTGACCGGTGACCCCTCCGACGCGGCCACCGACGTGGGCCCGCTGGTCAGCGAGGACGCCGCCCGCCGCGTCGAGTCCTGGGTCGACGAGGCCGTCGCGGCCGGCGCCAGGCTGCTGACCGGTGGCAGGCGCGACGGCGCCACCTACGCCCCGACGGTCCTCACCGACCTCCCCGGCACCACGACGATCGCCGGCGAAGAGGTCTTCGGCCCGGTCCTGTACGTCCAGAGGACCGATGGTGAGGCCGAGGCCTTCGCCGCCGTCAACGCCTCCAAGTACGGACTGCAGGCCGGTGTCTTCACTCACGACCTGCAGACCGCCTTCCGCGCCCACCGCGCCCTGGAGGTGGGCGGCGTGATCATCGGCGACGTGCCCTCCTACCGCGCGGATCAGATGCCCTACGGCGGCGTCAAGCAGTCCGGCGTGGGCCGCGAGGGCGTCCGCTACGCCATGGACGACTACACCTACGAGCGGGTGCTCGTCCTCACCGGCCTGGCCCTGTAGCCGGGCGGGGAACGGACCGGCCGGAGCCCACTGCGCGGGGGCTCCGGCCGGCCTTCTTCGTTGTTCCGTGACGATCCGCGAACTCACCCCGCCGATGACTGCTCGTCGTCCGGGGCCGGGTGGCGCGAAACCACCCCCTGCCGGCGATCCCACACCCGACCCGCGTGCTCAGCGATCGGCGGCGACGCCGGTCGTGGTGACGTGATCCGGGGGATCGGGGAGAGCAGGTACGACCGAGCTCCGCAGGCAACTCGCCGCTGACACCCCCGAGCCGGAGGCGCTGAAGAAGATGTCCGCTGACGGCTCCTGCGCAAACACCGTCGTCCCGTACCCGGCCGAGCAGCGCCGGGGCACGCCGAATCCGTAGGGATGATCTTGCGTGACCTCGGCCCCGTCCAGTGGTTATGGCTATGAGCGGGTGGACACATCCGATGAGAAGAAGACGAGGTCACCAAGTGAAGTCATACCGGACACGCGGACTGCTCCGAAGCTCCCTCGGGTGCGGCGCCGCTCTGCTGGCCGTGGGGCTGTCCCCCGGGGCGGCGTACGCCGACGAGACGCACACCAACGCGCACAACGCACCCCACTTCGGTCTCATCCAGACCGGGCAGATCGACGACCCCCTGGAGGATGTGCTGGAGCACGCGGCGGTCCTCGGCACCACCTACGTCTTCGACTGAGGCCGGGCCGTCCACCACCGGCACGGCTGCACGCCGCGCCGGTGGGCCGCCTCGCGGGCGGGGGGAACGACTGCGACGGGGTCGCCCGACCGGCGGAGCGGGTCCGGTCGGACTCACGCCCGGGCGGCTCGCGGGGAAGAACCTGCCGCGCCAGGCTCCAGCCTCTTCCGCGGGCCGCCGGAAGGCCGGCACAGGGTGGTGGGGCCGGCGCAGATCGGGTAGATACGGACGAGTGGTACCGATCGACACGCGTACGGCCCGACCCCTACCCCGACTCGCGGCGAGGTGAGCTCCTCATGTCCGCCCCATCCGACATTCCCCAGGCCCCCAAAGTCACCGAGCGCGAAGCACGGCAGGTCGCCGAGGCCGCCCGTGAACAGGACTGGCGCAAGCCGAGTTTCGCCAAGGAACTCTTCCTCGGACGCTTCCGGCTGGACCTGATCCACCCCCACCCCCTCCCGGCCCCGGACGACGTACGCCGCGGCGAGGCCTTCCTCGCCCGGCTGCGCGACTTCTGCGAGACCCACGTCGACGGCGCCCTCATCGAGCGAGAGGCCAGGATCCCCGACGAGGTGATCAACGGCCTCAAGGAGCTCGGCGCCCTCGGCATGAAGATCGAGACCAAGTACGGCGGCCTGGGGCTGACCCAGGTCTACTACAACAAGGCGCTCGCGCTGGCCGGTTCGGCGAGCCCCTCGATCGGCGCGCTGCTCTCCGCCCACCAGTCGATCGGCGTACCGCAGCCGCTGAAGATGTTCGGCACGCAGGAGCAGAAGGACGCCTTCCTGCCCCGCCTCGCGCGGACGGACATCTCCGCCTTCCTCCTCACCGAACCCGATGTCGGCTCCGACCCCGCACGGCTCGCGACCGCAGCCGTGCCCGAGGGCGACGACTACGTCCTGGACGGTGTGAAGCTCTGGACGACCAACGGCGTCGTCGCCGACCTGCTCGTCGTCATGGCCCGGGTCCCCGAGTCCGAGGACCACAAGGGCGGCATCACCGCCTTCGTCGTCGAGGCCGACTCCCCGGGCATCACCGTGGAGCACCGCAACGCCTTCATGGGCCTGCGTGGCATCGAGAACGGTGTGACCCGCTTCCACCGCGTCCGCGTTCCCGCGGCCAACCGGATCGGCCCCGAGGGCGCCGGCCTCAAGATCGCCCTCACCACGCTCAACACCGGCCGTCTCTCGTTGCCCGCCATGTGCGTGGGCGTGGGGAAGTGGTCCCTGAAGATCGCCCGTGAATGGTCGGCGGTCCGCGAGCAGTGGGGCAGGGCGGTCGCCCGGCACGAGGCGGTCGGCGCGAAGATCTCCTTCATCGCCGCCACCACCTTCGCCCTCGAAGCGGTCGTGGACCTCTCCTCGCAGATGGCCGACGAGAGCCGCAACGACATCCGTATCGAGGCCGCGCTCGCCAAGCTGTACGGCTCGGAGATGGGCTGGCTGATCTCCGACGAACTCGTCCAGATCCGCGGAGGACGCGGCTTCGAGACGGCCGCCTCGCTCGCCGCCCGCGGCGAACGTGCCGTCCCCGCCGAGCAGATGCTCCGTGACATGCGGATCAACCGGATCTTCGAGGGCTCCACGGAGATCATGCACCTGCTGATCGCCCGGGAGGCCGTCGACGCCCACCTCAAGGTCGCCGGCGACATCATCGACCCCGAGAAGCCGCTCTCCGCCAAGGCGAAGGCGGGCGCCAACGCCGCCGGGTTCTACGCCCGCTGGCTCCCCAAGCTGGTCAGCGGCCCCGGCCAGCTGCCCAACGCCTTCGGAGAGTTCCGCGTCCCCGGGCACCCCGACCTCTCCGCCCACCTGCGGTACGTCGAGCGCTCGTCCCGCAAGCTGGCCCGCTCCACCTTCTACGCGATGTCCCGCTGGCAGGGCCGCATGGAGACCAAGCAGGGCTTCCTCGGCCGGATCGTCGACATCGGCGCCGAACTCTTCGCGATGAGCGCCGCCTGTGTCCGGGCCGAGTACCTGCGGGCCGACAACGACCACGGGCGCGAGGCGTACCAGCTCGCAGACGTGTTCTGCCGACAGTCCCGTATCCGTGTGGAGGAGCTCTTCAACCGTCTCTGGTCCAACACCGACGACATCGACAAGCGCGTCGTCGACGGTGTCCTCTCCGGGACCTACACCTGGCTAGAGGAGGGTGTCATCGACCCCAGCGGCGACGGCCCTTGGATCGCGGACGCCACCCCCGGCCCCGCCACCGCGGACGACGTCCACCGGCCCGTCCGCTGAACCCGGCACCTCTGCGGGGCGCGTCCACTGCCTGGACGCGCCCCGTGGTCACGTCCGCCCCAGGGCAGGATGGGCGCCCGTGACCGCCATCGAAATCCCCGGCTCCAAGTCCGTCACCGCCCGCGCCCTGTTCCTGGCCGCTGCTGCTGACGGCACCACCACTCTCCTGAGGCCCCTGCTCTCGGACGACACCGAGGGGTTCACCGAGGGACTGACCCGCCTCGGGTACGGGGTGAGCCGGGAGCCGGACCGATGGCACATCGAGGGGCGCCCGTCGGGACCCGCCGCCGAGAACGCCGAGATCCACTGCCGCGACGGCGCCACCACCGCGCGCTTCCTGCCGACGCTCGCCGCCGCAGCGGCCACCGGCACCTACCGCTTCGACGCCTCCGCGCAGATGCGCCGCCGCCCCCTCGCCCCGCTCACCGAGGCCCTGCGCGCCCTCGGCGTCGGCGTGCGCCACGAAGGAGCCGAGGGTCACCACCCGCTCACCATCGAGGCGTCGGGCGTCAAGGGCGGCGAACTCGCCCTCGACGCCGGGGAGTCCTCCCAGTACCTCACCGCCCTGCTCATGCTCGGCCCGCTCACCGCCGAAGGCCTCCGGATCGACGTCACGGAGCTCGTCTCGGCGCCGTACATCGAGATCACCCTCGCGATGATGCGCAGCTTCGGCGTCGAGGTCGCCCGGGAGGGGAACACCTTCACCGTCCCTCCCGGCGGCTACCGCGCCACCACGTACGCCGTGGAGCCCGACGCCTCCACCGCCAGCTACTTCTTCGCCGCGGCGGCCCTCACCGGCCGTGAGGTCACCGTCCCCGGCCTCGGCGCGGACGCGCTCCAGGGCGATCTACGCTTCACCGACGTGCTGCGCCGGATGGGCGCCGACGTCCGTACGACGGCGGACTCCACGACCGTACGGTCCTCCGGCCGGCTCTCCGGTCTGACGGTCAACATGCGCGACATCTCCGACACGATGCCCACGCTCGCCGCGATCGCGCCGTTCGCCGGCTCACCGGTACGGATCGAGGACGTCGCCAACACCCGGGTGAAGGAGTGTGACCGGCTGGAGGCCTGCGCGGAGAACTTGCGGAACATGGGCATCACCGTGCACACCGGACCCGACTGGATCGAGATCCACCCCGGCACCCCGCGCCCCACCGAGATCGTCACCCATGGCGACCACCGCGTCGTGATGTCGTTCGCCGTCACCGGACTGCGCACGCCCGGCATGAGCTACGACGACCCCGGCTGCGTACGGAAGACCTTTCCCCGGTTCCACGAGGCGTTCGCGGAGTTCGTGGCGAGGACCGCGCGGACGTGATGTCCGTTGCGCCCCGGCACGAAGCGGCTGCGTTCGCCAGCAGGATGCCGCGCGATCGGGCCTCGGCCGCGCCTTCCGGGGCGAGATCCTGGGCACCGAGGACATCGGCGGGTCCCGGAGGCCGCCATGGCGGCCGGTGCAGGAGATTCCGTGCAGGGCAGGCCTGAGGCACCCGCTGACGGGGACGCCCTGTCAGCGCGCACAGCGGATGCGGCAACAATGGGGGCCATGAGCGACAGCCCCGCACCCCTCGCCGATCCGCATCTCGTCTTCGACGCAGCGCAAGGCCGCCGGGATCTGGTGATCCTCGGCTCCACCGGGTCCATCGGCACCCAGGCCATCGACCTGGTCCTGCGCAACCCCGGCCGTTTCCGCGTCACCGCGCTCTCCGCCGCGGGCGGCAGGGTCCAGCTCCTCGCCGAGCAGGCGCGGCAGCTGCGGGTGCGCACGGTCGCGGTGGCCGACGCGGACAAGGTGCCGGCGCTCCGGGAGGCCCTGCGTGACGCCTACGGTGCGGGAGAGCCGCTCCCGGAGATCCTGGCCGGTCCGGACGCCGCCGCGGAACTCGCCGCGAGCGACTGCCACACCGTGCTGAACGGGATCACCGGCTCGATCGGCCTCGCCCCCACACTCGCCGCGCTGAAGGCGGGCCGCACCCTCGCCCTGGCCAACAAGGAGTCGCTGATCGTCGGCGGCCCGCTGGTGAAGGCCCTCGCGGCCCCCGGCCAGATCATCCCGGTCGACTCCGAGCACGCCGCGCTCTTCCAGGCCCTCGCGGCGGGGAAGCGCGCCGACGTCCGCAAACTCGTCGTGACCGCGTCCGGCGGCCCGTTCCGCGGGCGTACGCGCGGTGAGCTCGCCGACGTGACCCGGGAGCAGGCCCTGGCACACCCGACGTGGGCCATGGGCCCGGTCATCACGGTTAACTCCGCGACCCTGGTCAACAAGGGCCTCGAGGTCATCGAGGCGCATCTCCTCTACGACATTCCGTTCGACCGGATCGAGGTCGTTGTCCACCCCCAGTCGTACGTTCACTCGATGGTGGAGTTCACCGACGGCTCCACCCTCGCCCAGGCGACCCCGCCCGACATGCGGGGCCCCATCGCGATCGGTCTCGGCTGGCCCGAGCGGGTCCCGGACGCGGCTCCCGCCTTCGACTGGACGACGGCCTCCAGCTGGGAGTTCTTCCCGCTCGACACCGAGGCGTTCCCGTCCGTCGGGCTCGCCCGGCACGTGGGCACCCTGGGCGGTACCGCGCCCGCCGTGTTCAACGCGGCCAACGAGGAGTGCGTGGGCGCCTTCCTGGCGGGACGGCTGCCGTTCAACGGAATCATGGATACGGTCACAGCGGTGGTCGCCGAACACGGCACCCCCGCCACGGGAACTTCGCTGACGGTCGCGGACGTCCTCGAAGCGGAGACCTGGGCCCGGTCCAGGGCCCGCGAACTCTCGGCGGAAGCGACAGCGGAGGCGCACGTATGAGCATGACGACGATCCTGATGACGATCCTTGGGATCGCCATCTTCGCCGTGGGTCTGCTGTTCTCGATCGCCTGGCACGAACTGGGCCACCTCTCGACGGCCAAGCTCTTCGGCATCAGAGTGCCGCAGTACATGGTCGGATTCGGTCCGACGATCTGGTCGCGCAAGAAGGGCGACACCGAGTACGGCATCAAGGCCATTCCGGCGGGCGGCTACATCCGCATGATCGGCATGTTCCCCCCCGGGCCCGACGGCCGGATCGAAGCACGCTCCACCTCACCGTGGCGCGGCATGATCGAGGACGCCCGATCCGCCGCCTTCGAAGAGCTGGAGCCGGGCGACGAAACGCGTCTCTTCTACACGCGCAAGCCGTGGAAGCGCGTGATCGTGATGTTCGCCGGCCCCTTCATGAACCTGGTCCTGGCCGTCGCGATCTTCATGGGCGTGGCCATGAGTTTCGGCTTCCAGACGCAGACCACCGAGGTCGCGGGCGTCCAGCAGTGCGTGATCGCGCAGAGTGAGAACCGCGACACCTGCAAGGCGTCGGACCCGGTCTCGCCGGCCAAGGCGGCGGGCCTGAAGGAGGGCGACACGATCGTCGCCTTCAACGGTCAGAAGATCGACGACTGGGCCACCCTCTCGGACAAGATCCGGCATACCATCGGCCCGGCCACCGTCACCGTGCGGCGCGACGGTCAGGAACACACCCTGAGCGCCGTGCTGAAGAAGAATGCCGTCGCCAAGAAGGACGCCGACGGCGAGGTCGTCCCCGACCAGTACGTCAGCGCCGGATACCTCGGCTTCGCCGCCAGGACGGAGATCCTGCCGCTCTCCTTCGGCGACTCGGTCGTCCGCATGGGCGACATGATCGAGAACGGCGTCGATTCGATCATCGCCCTGCCCTCCAAGATTCCCGATCTGTGGAACGCGGCGTTCAGCGACGGCGAGCGCGCCGACGACTCACCGGTCGGCGTGGTCGGCGCGGCCCGGATCGGTGGCGAGGTGATGAATCTCGACATCCCGGCCCAGAACCAGATCGCGATGATGCTGTTCCTGCTGGCCGGCTTCAACCTCTCGCTGTTCCTGTTCAACATGCTGCCTCTGCTCCCGCTGGACGGCGGGCACATCGCGGGTGCGCTCTGGGAAGCCCTGCGCCGCAATGTGGCCAAGGTCTTCAAGCGCCCCGACCCCGGCCCGTTCGACGTGGCGAAGCTCATGCCGGTCGCCTATGTCGTCGCCGGGATCTTCATCTGCTTCACGCTGCTGGTGCTGGTCGCCGACATCGTGAACCCGGTGAAGATCACCTGACGTCTCACACGCCCCACACGTCTCATGGGTGGCGGCCGGCCCCACACGTGGTGTCCGGCCTCCACCCATCCGGCGGTTTGAGAGCAGGGGTGCGCCCCGTTCCCTTCCGGTGCCGTAACCTCGAAGCCCGGAGCCCGCCGTTCTCGGGACCTCGATCCACACTGATCCACACCTTGGGGATGCTCAGCGCATGACTGCGATTTCTCTCGGAATGCCGGCCGTTCCGACCAAGCTCGCCGACCGACGGGTCAGCCGCCAGATCCAGGTCGGGTCGGTGGCGGTCGGTGGGGACGCGCCGGTGTCGGTGCAGTCGATGACGACGACGCGTACGTCGGACATCGGCGCGACACTGCAGCAGATCGCGGAGCTGACCGCGTCGGGCTGCCAGATCGTGCGGGTGGCCTGTCCGACGCAGGACGACGCCGACGCGTTGGCCACGATCGCGAGGAAGTCGCAGATCCCCGTGATCGCGGACATCCACTTCCAGCCGAAGTACGTCTTCGCGGCGATCGACGCCGGCTGCGCGGCGGTCCGGGTGAACCCGGGCAACATCAAGCAGTTCGACGACAAGGTCAAGGAGATCGCGAAGGCGGCGGGCGACGCGGGCACACCGATCCGTATCGGTGTGAACGCGGGTTCGCTGGACGCGCGGCTGCTGAAGAAGTACGGCAAGGCGACGCCCGAGGCCCTGGTGGAGTCGGCGCTGTGGGAGGCGTCGCTGTTCGAGGAGCACGGCTTCCGGGACATCAAGATCTCGGTCAAGCACAACGACCCGGTCATCATGGTGAACGCCTACCGTCAGCTGGCGGCGCAGAGCGACTACCCGCTGCACCTGGGGGTGACGGAGGCGGGCCCGGCGTTCCAGGGGACGATCAAGTCCGCCGTGGCGTTCGGTGCGCTGCTCTCGGAGGGGATCGGGGACACGATCCGGGTGTCGCTGTCGGCTCCTCCGGCGGAAGAGGTCAAGGTCGGGCTGCAGATCCTCGAGGCGCTGAATCTGAAGCAGCGGCGGCTGGAGATCGTTTCGTGCCCGTCGTGCGGCCGCGCGCAGGTGGATGTGTACAAGCTGGCCGACCAGGTGAGCGCGGGCCTGGAGGGCATGGAGGTCCCGCTGCGGGTCGCGGTGATGGGCTGTGTCGTGAACGGACCCGGCGAGGCCCGTGAGGCCGACCTGGGTGTGGCGTCCGGCAACGGCAAGGGGCAGATCTTCGTGAAGGGCGAGGTCATCAAGACCGTCCCTGAGTCGAAGATCGTGGAGACCCTCATCGAGGAAGCCATGAAGATCGCTGAGCAGATGGAGAAGGAGGGCATCGCCTCGGGCGAGCCCCAGGTCTCCATCGCCGGCTGACCCCGCCTCTCTGTGCCCCGCAGGCCGCGGCCTGCGGGGCACAGCCGTGTCTCCCCGCCCACCGGCCTTTCCGTCCGGGGCGGCGCCCCACAGCCTTGTTGGGTACAGTGCGGACATCAGCAGACCGTTCGGTGAGGCCCCAGTGTTGACGCAGACCACTACCCGGGTCCTCGACCCCGGCGAGCTCCCCGCCGCGCTCGCCATCCTCGAGAGCGAACCCGTGGACAACGCGTTCGTCACGTCCCGTGTCCAGATCGCCGGACTCGATCCCTGGCGCCTCGGCGGAGAGATGTGGGGCTGGTACGCCGACGGCCGACTGCGCTCGCTCTGCTACTCCGGGGCCAACCTCGTGCCCATCTGCGCCACCCCCGAGGCCATCAGGGCCTTCGCCGACCGTGCCCGGCGGGCCGGCCGCCGCTGCTCCTCGATCGTCGGCCCGGCCGACGCCACGGCCCAACTGTGGCGCCTCCTCGAACCGAGCTGGGGCCCCGCTCGCGAGGTCAGGCCCAACCAGCCCCTCATGGTGACCGAGCGCCCCTCGGCCGAGGTGGCGCCCGACCCGCTCGTGCGCAGGGTCCGCAAGGAGGAGATGGACGTCCTCATGCCGGCCTGCGTGGCCATGTTCACCGAGGAGGTCGGCATCTCCCCGCTGGCCGGTGACGGCGGGCTCCTCTACCAGGCGCGGGTATCCGAACTGATCACCGCCCGCCGGTCCTTCGCGCGGATAGAGGACGGCAAGGTCCTCTTCAAGGCCGAGATCGGCGCGGCCACCCCCCACGCCTGCCAGATCCAGGGCGTCTGGGTCGCACCCGAAGCCCGGGGCCAGGGGCTCTCCGAAACGGGCATGGCGGCCGTCCTGCGCTACGCGCTCAGCGATGTGGCACCGGTCGCCAGCCTGTACGTGAACGACTACAACACCGCCGCGCGCAGGGCCTACCGCCGCGTCGGCTTCCGCGAGACGGGCGCGTTCATGAGCGTGCTGTTCTGACCGGACGGTACGGCCAGTAGGGTTCCCGCATGGCAGCAGCAACTCCCACGTCCCCCTGGGGCTCCGGGACCCCCGGCATCGTGGTCGGACCGCTCGACCTCGCCGCCCGCGTCGACGAGGCACTCGCCGTGCAGGCCGTCGCCTTCGGCCTCTCCCAGGACGAGATCGACGTACGTCGCCATATCGTGCTGCGGCACCTCGACCACCCGCAGGCCCGCGCCCTCGGCGCCACCGCCGCCGACGGACGGCTCGTCGGATTCGTCTACGGGCTGCCGAACGACCGTGCTCACTGGTGGTCGAGCGTCGTCGAACCGTACCTGCGCGACACCGGATCCGACGGCTGGCTCGACGACTCGTTCGTGATCACGGAACTCCACGTCCAACCGGCGTTCCAGCAGCGCGGCATCGGCCGCAGCCTGATCACCACCATCACGGACGCCGTCGCCCTGCCCCGTTCCATCCTCTCCGCGATCGACACCGAGAGCCCCGCCCGCGGCCTCTACCGCGCCCTGGGCTACCAGGACCTGGCCCGGCAGGTGCTCTTCCCGAGCGCGCCCAAGCCGTACGTGGTGATGGGTGCGCCCCTTCCGTTGCGCCGCCCCATGCGCCGGTCGGTCTGAGGAATCGATTTCCGCCCGCGCGGGCCCCCCGGCTAACCTCGGGCTCACCACCCTTCCGAGCAGGAGTTCATCATGGCCCAGGTCCAGCGCATGTCCCGATTGATGATCAAGACACTGCGCGACGACCCGGCGGACGCCGAGACGCTCAACCACAAGCTCCTCGTCCGCGCCGGTTACGTACGCCGCACCGCGGCCGGTATCTGGTCCTGGCTCCCGCTCGGCAAGAAGGTCCTGGAGAACATCACCCGCGTCGTCCGCGAGGAGATGGACGCCATCGGCGGCCAGGAGGTCCTGCTCCCGGCGCTGCTGCCCAAGGAGGCGTACGAGGCGAGCGGCCGGTACGACGAGTACGGTGACCTGCTGTTCCGGCTCAAGGACCGCAAGGGTGCCGACTACCTCCTCGGCCCCACCCACGAGGAGATCTTCACCCAGGTCGTCAAGGACATGTGCTCGTCCTACAAGGACCTGCCCGTGATCCTGTACCAGATCCAGACCAAGTACCGCGACGAGGCCCGTCCCCGCGCCGGTGTGCTGCGCGGCCGTGAGTTCCAGATGAAGGACTCGTACTCCTTCGACACCACCGACGAGGGTCTCGCCGAGGCGTACCAGCTCCACCGCGCCGCCTACATCCGGATCTTCGAGCGCCTCGGCCTCGACCACCGCATCGTCTCGGCCGTCTCCGGCGCCATGGGCGGCTCGGCGTCCGAGGAGTTCCTGGCGCCCGCCCCGGCCGGCGAGGACACCTTCGTCGACTGCCCGAACTGCGACTACGCCGCCAACACGGAGGCCGTGACCTTCAAGGCCACGGCCGTCGACGGTTCCGCGGTCGCCCCCGTCGAGGAGCTGGACACCCCCGACACCCCGACCATCGAGACCCTCGCCGCCCACCTCGGCGTCCCGGCCTCCGCCACCCTGAAGAACCTCCTGGTCAAGGTCGACGGCGAGATCGTGGCCGTGGGCGTGCCCGGCGACCGCGAGGTCGACCTCGGCAAGCTCGGCGAGCACCTCGCCCCGGCCGTCGTCGAGCTCGTCACCGCCGAGGACTTCGTGGGCCGCCCCGACCTGGTGCGCGGCTACGTCGGCCCGCAGGGCCTGGAGAAGGTCCGCTACATCGCCGACCCGCGCATCACCTCCGGCACCGCCTGGATCACGGGCGCCAACAAGGAGGGCACGCACGCGAAGAACGTCGTCGCGGGCCGCGACTTCGAGGTCGACGACTACCTCGACGTCGTCGTCGTCGAGGCGGGCGACCCCTGCCCCGAGTGCGGCACCGGCCTCCAGGTGGACCGCGCCATCGAGATCGGCCACATCTTCCAGCTCGGCCGCAAGTACGCCGACATCTTCAACCTCGACGTCCTCGGCCGGCAGGGCAAGCCCGTCCGGGTCACGATGGGCTCGTACGGCATCGGTGTCTCCCGCGCGGTGGCCGCACTCGCCGAGCAGACCGCCGATGACAAGGGCCTGTGCTGGCCCCGTGAGATCGCCCCGGCCGACGTGCACGTCGTCGCCGCCGGCAAGGCGCTCCAGACCGAGCTGGCCCTCGATGTCTCCGAGAAGCTCAATGCCGCGGGCCTGCGCGTCCTGGTCGACGACCGCGCCGGCGTCTCGCCGGGTGTGAAGTTCACCGACTCAGAGCTCATCGGCGTCCCGAAGATCCTTGTCGCCGGCCGCCGTTCGGCCGAAGGCGTCCTGGAACTGAAGGACCGCCGCACAGGCGAGCGCGAAGAGCTCACCGTCGACGAGGCGATCGCCCGCCTGACCGACCAGGGCTGACACCGACCGGACAGCGAGGAGGGCCCCGCGCACCGCGGGGCCCTCCTCGTGCGTGCGGCTACAGCCAGCCCGCGAACTCCAGCGACAGCTCGCCGTCCTGCCTGCGTCCAGCCGTCAGCGCCCGCGTGCCGGACTCGACGGCCCGGAACAGAGTCCAGCCGCGCAGCCGCGCCGGGTCGACCTCCAGCGAGTCGGCGAGTTTCTTGACCCGGCGACGGGCCGTCACAGCACCGCCGGGCGACGCGATCAGGTCCTCGACACGGTCACGCACCAGCCGTGCCAGGTCGTACGCACGCTCGCCGGTCAGCGGCTCCGGACCGACCGCGAGCCACGGGGCACGCTCGCCGGAGAGGACCTTGCTCTGCCGGAAGTTGCCGTGCAGCAGGAAGAGTTCGTCGGAGTCCTGGACCAGCTCCTCGCGGGCGGCCAGGGCCGCCGAGACGAGCGGTTCGAGGGCCGGGTCCAGTGCGGCGGCGGCCCGCATCGGTTCCACCTGCCCGGCGGTGCGCTCGGCGACGGTCTCGAAGGCGTGGCCGGCCGGCGGCTCGACCCACAGGCGCCGCACCGTGCCGGCGGCCTCCAGCAGCGCCTTCGCCTCGGGGAGGGAACGCAGGGACATCTCGTGGTGCAGCCGCTCCAGCAGGAGGCTCTCATCCGGCGCCGCGGCGCCCGGTGCGACCAGGTGCTCGACAGCACCCCAGCCGTTCCAGTGCTCGAGGGCCGCCCGCTCGAGCGCGGGAGCGGCCCCGGGAGGCGCGATCTTCAGCACGGCCGGTGTGCCGTCCGCCCGGCGCACCAGCAGGACGAGGCTGCTGCGCCCGCCGGGGGCGCACACCCGGTCGAGGGAGACCGAGTGCGCGGACAGCGCGTCGCCGGTGAGAGCGGGGAGCCGCCCGAGCCACTCGGCGGCGGCCGCGTCCCCGTACGTCTCGCCGAGCGCTCGCACCAGACGCTGCGGCGGTTCGAAACCCATACGTGCCTTGTTCCCTTTCAGAGCGTGCCCGGTGGCTCAGCGCGTGACGTCCGTGGAGCCTGCCTCCGCCCTTTCGGCGAGCGGGGCGGCCTTCTCGGTGAGCCCGGGAAAGGCTACGCCGGTGCCACGCCAGCGCACCGCGCGCACCGCGGCCTCCCGGAGCGCGCCCGCGGCATCCTGCCGCAGCGGCCCCCGGGCGGCCCGTACGAGATCGGAGTACACGCCCGCGACCCGGTCCTCCAACACGGCGGCGAGCCGCATCGCGCTCGACGGATCGCGCACGGCGAAGGGCAGAGCGTATGCCGCGTGCGCCGCCACCGGCGTACCGCCCAGGTCGCGCACCGTCCGTACGAGCGCGTCGCGCCGGGCGCGGTGGGCGTCGCCGGCGGCCGTCGCGTCGCCACGGCGGTCGCCCTCCAGCCGGCCGCCCAGCGCCCCGTACCCGTACACCGCGGCGTGCTCGGCGGCGAGTGCGGCCTGCGTGGCCCGCAGCGTCCCCTCGGTGTCGTCCGTGCCGTCCGTCCGGGCCGCCTGTGTCATGCCGGGATCTCCTTGGCCAGTTCGGTCAGCAGATATGCGTGGGCCGCGCCGGCCGCGGCGATCGAGGCCAGGAGCCTGGCCAGTTCAGGGTCGGCGGGCAGCAGGGCCGTGGCGCGGCCGTCGGCCACCCGGCGCTCCTCGGCGGCCAGTTCCTTCAAGGCAGCACGCGCGTCGGTGGCGGCGGCCGGCGGGGCGGGAGAGCCGCCCGCGGCCTTCGCCGGTCCGCCCAGGGCCGTCAGGTGCTCCCGCACGGCGGCGCCCATCGGTGCCAGGCCGGCCCGCGTCACCGGGTGGGCGGCCGCGACCTGTTCGTAGCGGGAGAGCAGCGAGGCACTGTCACGGGCGGCTGCCGCGCGCAGCGCCGTCCCCGCCCGGAGCGAGGCAGCCCGGGCGTCCGTGCTCCCGGGGGCCGTTCGTGCCCCCTGCCCGCCCCCGCAGCCTGTCAGCGCCGCACCCATGGCGAATGCTCCCGTAGCGGTGAGCGCACCCCTGCGCGTCATCCCCGTGCGGCGCACATGTCTCCTTCAGCCTGGTTTTTGACAGTTTCTGACCTCAAGTGATCACCGGTGGTGAGCGTACCTGCGGCCGGGCGGGAGGCGGACGGCAACACCCCTGCGGACCGGATACCCTTTGACCTGACACGCGACGATCCCCACAACAGCACACGCGGCCGAGGAGTCACCCGGATGAGCACCACCCAGAGCGACAGGCTGCGCGAACTGCTGGAGCCGCTCGTCAGCGCCAAGGATCTGGACCTCGAGGAGATCGAGGTCTCCCGCGCGGGCCGCCGCCGGGTGCTGAGGGTCATCGTGGACTCCGAGGACGGCGTGGAGCTCGACACCTGCGCGGAACTCAGCCGCGGCATCTCCGAGACGCTGGACGAGACCGACGCCATGGGTGAGGGCGAGTACGTCCTCGAGGTGAGCTCTCCGGGCGCCGACCGCCCGTTGACCGAGCACCGCCACTACGTACGCGCCATCGGCCGGCTGGCCAGGCTCACCCTGAGCGAGGGCGGCGAGCTGGTGGCCCGCATCCTCGCGGTGGACGACGAGGGACTCGATCTCGAAGTGCCGGGCGTCAAGGGCCGCAAGCCCACGTCGCGCCGTGTCGCCTTCGCCGAGATCGCCAAGGCGCGCGTGGAGATCGAATTCAACCGCAAGGACAAGAAGGAAGAGGAGGCGTAGCCGTGGACATCGATGTAAAGCTTCTGAAGGGCTTGGCGCAGGACAAGGAGATCCCCTTCGACGTGCTCGTCGGGGCGATCGAGTCGGCCCTCCTCATCGCGTACCACCGCACCGAGGGAAGCCACCGCCGTGCGCGCGTCGAGCTGGACGCCGGCGGCCATGTCACGGTGTGGGCGAAGGACGACCCGGCCGAGCTCGAGGAGGGCCAGGAGCCCAAGGAGTTCGACGACACGCCGTCCGGCTTCGGCCGTATCGCCGCGACCACCGCCAAGCAGGTCATCCTGCAGCGGCTGCGCGACGCCGAGGACGACAGGACGTTCGGCGAGTACGCGGGCCACGAGGGTGACGTCGTCACGGGCCTCGTCCAGCAGGGCAAGGACCCGAAGAACGTCCTGGTCGACATCGGCAAGCTGGAAGCGATCCTGCCCGTGCAGGAGCAGGTGCCGGGCGAGGAGTACACCCACGGCCTGCGGCTGCGTACGTACGTCGTACGGGTGGCCAAGGGTGTGCGCGGTCCCTCCGTGACGCTCTCGCGCACCCACCCGAACCTGGTGAAGAAGCTCTTCGCCCTCGAGGTTCCGGAGATCGCGGACGGGTCGGTGGTCATCGAGGCCATCGCCCGCGAGGCGGGCCACCGCACCAAGATCGCCGTACGTTCCACCCGGGCCGGTCTCAACCCGAAGGGCGCCTGCATCGGCCCGATGGGCAGTCGTGTGCGCAATGTCATGGCCGAGCTGCACGGCGAGAAGATCGACATCGTGGACTGGTCGGACGACCCGGCTGAGATGGTCGCCAACGCGCTGTCGCCCGCACGGGTGAGCGAGGTCGAGGTCGTGGACCTCGGGACGCGCTCCGCCCGGGTGACCGTGCCCGACTACCAGCTGTCGCTGGCGATCGGCAAGGAGGGGCAGAACGCCCGCCTGGCCGCTCGGCTCACCGGCTGGCGCATCGACATCCGCCCGGACACCGAGACCGAGGCCGAGCGTGACGTCGCCGACCGTGAGCGCGCCGAGCGCGCCCGGGAGCGTTCCCAGCGCGGCTGACCGCGGACCCGCTCCGGGCCGCCCGAGGGTGGCCGGAGCGGCTCCGAAGGAATAGATCAAAGCGCCGCGGCGCTGAGATCACGACAACATCCGTTCGATTTTCGCCCTGAAGAAGGGGTGAGGTCGGTGCGGGGAGGTAGACTTAGCGTGTCTGGCCGGACGCACGCCCGCGCTTGCCCCGAGCGAACCTGTGTGGGATGCCGGGAGCGAGCGGCCAAGAGCGAGTTGCTGCGCATCGTGGTGGACGAGGGAGAAACTGTCCCTGATCCACGCGGTACGCTGCCCGGCCGGGGTGCGTATGTACACCCCGTCTCTGTCTGTCTCGACCTGGCGGTCCGCCGCCGGGCATTCCCCCGGGCCTTCAAGGCCAAGGGGCCGTTCGAGTCCGCGGCACTGCAGCGGTTCGTCGAGCGGGTGACACCGTAGGAAAGTGAACGGCACGGGTCCCCGTGCGGTCAGGTACCTCGCGAGTTGGAAGTAGGTCGAGATTGCGATGAGCACTCGATGAGTACGCGATGAGTACGCCCATGAAGTAGCGACGGTCCGGCGGTAACCCGGACCTAAAAGGAGCGAAGTGGCTAAGGTCCGGGTATACGAACTCGCCAAGGAGTTCGGAGTTGAGAGCAAGGTCGTCATGGCCAAGCTCCAAGAACTCGGTGAATTCGTCCGTTCGGCGTCCTCGACCATCGAGGCGCCGGTCGTACGCAAGTTGACCGACGCACTGCAGGGTCCCGGCGGCAACGCCGGCAGGTCCGCTGCAAAGCCTGGCGCGCCCCGCAAGGCCGCCCCCTCCAAGCCCGCAGCGCCCTCCCCGGCCGCTGCGGCACGTCCTGCTGCTCCGAAGCCCGGCGCCCCGGCCCCCAAGCCGGCCGCTGCCGAGGCTCCCGCGAGCAGCACCCCCGCGGCGCCCTCCGTGCCGTCCGCGGGCCCCCGTCCGGGCCCGAAGCCCGCGCCGAAGCCCGCCCCGGTCACTCCGGTGCCCGCCGCGGAGTTCTCGGCTCCGGCTCCGGCCCAGCAGCCGGCCGCACCCCAGCAGGCCCCGCGTCCCGCGGGTGCCACCCCTGGGCCGCGTCCTGCCCGTCCGGCTCCGGCCGGCGGTCAGCGTGACGGCGGCCGCGACGGTGGCCAGCGTGACGGCGGCCGTGGCGGCGAGCGCGGCGGCGAGCGCGGCGGAGACCGTCCCGCACGTCCCGCGGGCCAGGGCGCAGCGCGCCCCGGCGGCGCGCGTCCGGCCGGTCCCCGTCCGGGTAACAACCCCTTCACCTCCGGCGGTTCCACCGGTATGGCGCGCCCCCAGGCGCCCCGTCCCGGCGGTGCCCCGCGCCCCGGCGGCGGTCAGGAGCGCCCCGGCGCCCCGCGCCCGCAGGGCGGTCCCGGTGGCGCCCCGCGCCCCCAGGGTCAGGGTGGTGCACGTCCCTCTCCGGGCGGCATGCCCCGTCCGCAGGCTCCCCGTCCGGGCGGCGCCCCCTCGGGTAACCGTCCGAACCCCGGCATGATGCCGCAGCGTCCCGCTGCGGGCCCGCGTCCCGGCGGTGGCCCCGGCGGTGGCCGTGGTCCCGGTGCCGGCGGTGGCGGTCGTCCCGGTGGTGGCGGTGGCGGTCGTCCCGGTGGCGGCGGCTTCGCAGGCCGTCCGGCCGGTCCCGGTGGTGGCGGTGGCGGCTTCGCCGGCCGTCCCGGTGGTCCCGGTGGCGGTGGCGGCGCAGGCCGTCCCGGTGGTGGCGGCGGCTTCGGCGGTCGTCCCGGCTTCGGCGGACGTCCCGGCGGCCCGGGTGCCCGTGGTGGCACACAGGGTGCGTTCGGCCGTCCCGGCGGTCCCGCGCGTCGTGGCCGCAAGTCGAAGCGTCAGAGGCGCCAGGAGTACGAGGCCATGCAGGCCCCGTCGGTGGGCGGCGTCATGCTGCCCCGTGGCAACGGGCAGGCTGTCCGGCTGTCGCGCGGTGCGTCCCTGACCGACTTCGCGGAGAAGATCAACGCGAACCCGGCGTCGCTCGTCGGCGTGATGATGAACCTCGGCGAGATGGTCACCGCCACGCAGTCCGTCTCCGACGAGACGCTGAAGATGCTCGCGGACGAGATGAACTTCGTACTCGAGATCGTCAGCCCCGAGGAGGAGGACCGCGAGCTGCTCGAGTCCTTCGACATCGAGTTCGGCGAGGACGAGGGCGGCGAAGAGGCCCTGGTCTCCCGCCCGCCGGTCGTGACCGTCATGGGTCACGTCGACCACGGTAAGACCCGGCTGCTGGACGCGATCCGCAAGACCAACGTCGTTGCGGGCGAGGCCGGCGGTATCACGCAGCACATCGGTGCGTACCAGGTCTCCTCCGAGGTCAACGGCGAGGACCGCCGCATCACCTTCATCGACACCCCGGGTCACGAGGCGTTCACCGCCATGCGTGCACGTGGTGCGAAGTCCACCGACATCGCGATCCTCGTGGTGGCGGCGAACGACGGTGTGATGCCCCAGACGATCGAGGCGCTGAACCACGCCAAGGCGGCCGAGGTGCCGATCGTGGTCGCGGTCAACAAGATCGACGTCGAGGGTGCCGACCCGACCAAGGTGCGCGGTCAGCTCACCGAGTTCGGGCTGGTGGCCGAGGAGTACGGCGGCGACACGATGTTCGTCGACATCTCCGCGAAGCAGGGCCTCAACATCGAGGCACTGCTGGAGGCCGTCGTCCTCACCGCCGACGCCTCGCTCGACCTGCGGGCCAACCCGGAGCAGGACGCGCAGGGTATTGCGATCGAGTCCCACCTCGACCGCGGCCGCGGTGCCGTCTCGACCGTCCTCGTCCAGCGCGGCACGCTGCGCATCGGCGACACGATGGTCGTCGGCGACGCGTACGGCCGTGTCCGGGCGATGCTCGACGACAACGGCAACAACGTCCAGGAAGCGGGTCCCTCGACCCCCGTCCTGGTCCTGGGTCTCACCAACGTGCCGGGTGCCGGCGACAACTTCCTGGTTGTCGACGAGGACCGTACGGCCCGTCAGATCGCCGAGAAGCGTGCCGCCCGCGAGCGCAACGCCAACTTCGCCCGCAAGGGTGTCCGGTTCTCCCTGGAGAACCTGGACGAGGCGCTCAAGGCCGGTCTGGTCCAGGAACTCAACCTCATCATCAAGGGCGACGCGTCCGGTTCGGTGGAGGCTCTCGAGTCCTCGCTGCTCCAGCTCGACGTCGGTGAAGAGGTCGACATCCGGGTCCTGCACCGTGGTGTGGGTGCGGTCACCGAGTCGGACATCAACCTGGCGACCGGCTCCGACGCCATCGTCATCGGCTTCAACGTGCGCGCCGCAGGGCGTGCCGAGCAGATGGCCGAGCGCGAGGGCGTGGACGTCCGGTACTACTCGGTCATCTACCAGGCGATCGAGGAGATCGAAGCGGCCCTCAAGGGCATGCTCAAGCCGGAGTACGAAGAGGTCGAGCTCGGCACGGCGGAGATCCGCGAGATCTTCCGCTCGTCCAAGCTGGGCAACATCGCCGGTGTGCTGGTCCGCTCCGGCGAGGTCAAGCGCAACACCAAGGCGCGCCTGCTGCGCGATGGCAAGGTCATCGCGGAGAGCCTCAACATCTCCGGTCTGCGTCGGTTCAAGGACGACGTCACCGAGATCCGCGAAGGCTTCGAGGGCGGTATCAACCTCGGAAACTTCAACGACATCAAGATCGACGACGTCATCGCGACGTACGAGATGCGCGAGAAGCCGCGAGGCTGATCAACGGGGATGCCCGGGGGAGACCCCCCGGGCTCTCCTCCGCAGTCGGGGCCGGTCGACGGGTCGTATTTCCGTCGATCGGCCCCGGCCGTTCCGTGTACGGTTCTGGGTGTCCCTGCCAAGCGATGGCAGGGCGCGAACCCGAACCGGCGGGACATCCGGACATACATGTATGTGGGGACTCTGTCCTTCGATCTACTCCTCGGCGACGTACGGTCGCTGAAGGAGAAACGCGCTGTGGTCCGCCCGATCGTCGCCGAACTCCACCGCAAGTTCGCGGTGAGCGTCGCGGAGACGGGCGGTCAGGACCTCTACCGCAGGGCCGAGATCGGTCTTGCCGTGGTCTCCGGGGACACCGGACACCTCACAGACGTACTCGACCGGTGTGAACGCATGATCGCGGGCCGGCCAGAAGTGGAACTGCTGTCCGTACGACGGCGGCTGCACAGCGACGAAGACGATTGAGCAAGGCTTAAGGAGACGGACCAGTGGCCGACAACGCGCGGGCGAAGAAGCTGGCGGACCTCATCCAGGTGGTGGTCGCCGAGAAACTGCAGCGCGGTATCAAGGACCCGCGTCTGGGCACGCACGTGACCATCACGGACACCCGTGTCACCGGCGATCTGCGGGAGGCCACGGTCTTCTACACGGTCTACGGCGACGACGAGGAGCGGGCCAGCGCGGCCGCCGGGCTGGAGAGCGCCAAGGGCATCCTGCGCTCGGCGGTCGGCGCCGCGGCGGGGACGAAGTTCACCCCGACGCTGGCCTTCGTGGCGGACGCCCTGCCGGACAACGCCAAGGCGATCGAGGACCTGCTCGACCGGGCACGCGCCTCGGACGCCAAGGTCCGCGAGGCATCCTCCGGTGCCGCGTACGCCGGTGACGCGGACCCGTACCGCAAGCCGGAGGACGAGGACGAGAACGGCGAGGGCTCACCTTCCGCATGACGCAGAACAAAACGCCGGACGGCCTTGTCATCGTCGACAAGCCGTCCGGCTTCACTTCGCACGACGTCGTGGCCAAGATGCGCGGCATCGCCCGCACCCGACGGGTCGGCCACGCCGGCACGCTGGACCCGATGGCGACCGGCGTCCTCGTACTCGGCGTCGAGAGGGCGACCAAGCTGCTCGGTCACCTCGCCCTGACCGAGAAGGAGTACCTCGGGACGATCCGGCTCGGCCAGGACACCGTCACCGACGACGCGGAGGGCGAGATCACCTCGTCCACCGACGCCTCGGGGGTGACACGTGAGGGCATCGACGCCGGGGTGGCCGCCCTGAGCGGCCCGATCATGCAGGTGCCGTCCAAGGTCAGCGCCATCAAGATCGACGGCAAGCGGTCCTACGCGCGGGTGCGTGGCGGCGAAGAGTTCGAGATCCCGGCCCGCCCGGTGACCATCTCGTCCTTCCGGGTCTACGACGTCCGTGAGGCGGTCGCGGAGAACGGCACCCCGGTCGTCGACCTGGTCGTCTCCGTCGTCTGCTCCTCGGGTACCTACATCCGCGCCCTGGCCCGCGACCTCGGCGCCGGGCTCGGCGTCGGCGGGCACCTGACCGCGCTGCGGCGCACCCGCGTCGGGCCGTACGGCCTCGACGCGGCGCGCACCCTCGACCAGCATCAGCAGGAGCTGACCGTGATGCCGGTGGCCGAGGCGGCCGCCTCGGCCTTCCCGCGCTGGGACGTGGACGAGAAGCGCGCCAAGCTGCTGCTCAACGGCGTACGGGTGGACATGCCGTCGCATCCGCCGGGGCCGGTCGGGGTCTTCGGGCCCGACGGGGCGTTCCTGGTGCTCGTCGAGGAGCAGAAGGGCAAGGCCAAGAGCCTCGCCGTCTTCGGCTGACGGGTTCCCCTCATGGGCTCGGCCCATCGTGGAGCGGGCGCCTCCCCCGGTCACTTCGAGCGTCCGCTCCACGATCCCCCTCCCGTGACCATTCCTGTCCACATGTACCCGCAAATTCACCCCAATGGGCGGGCGCTCGGAGTGACCGGGGGGTGCGAGGGGGGCGCTTTCGCCCCGTTCGTTTCTGGTGTCGATCTCCTGGGATCTACCGTCGGTCCATGGGCAGCGGGGACCGGTCGAAACTTGTGAGAATCTGCGATCAGGCCGGCCGGCCGCGGGGGACCGGATTCGTCGCGGACGAGCGCGGCACGGTCGTCACCAGCCACCAGGCCGTCGCATGCCCCGAGCCGTTGACACTGCTGGCCGCCGACGGCCGCAGCTGCCCCGTCGGCCCCGACGACATCACCGCACTGCCCGCTCTGGGCCTGGCCCTGCTGCGTACCGGCGGCCACGGGACCCTGGGGGTGGAGCCGCTCCCCATCGCCGTACGCGAACAGATCGGGACGGGCACTTATGTGCGGATCGCCGCCCACGGCTGGCGCGAGGCCCGGGTGCTCGGCACGACTTCGGCCACGTACTCCGAGGGCGGTCGTGACCATCCCGTGAGCGAGGCGCTGGAGCTCGCGCTCGGCACGGACGGGCGCGACGCGCTGCGCTCCGGCGGAGCCGCCGTCGGCGGGCCGGTGACGGATCCGCGCACCGGGGCCGTCCTGGGCGTCCTGTCGACCGCGCTGAGCGCGGGGCGCGAGACCGCCGGGCTCGCGGTGCCGCTGCATCTCCAGGACGCCCCGGGGCCGCTGGCCGAGGTGCTCCGGCGCAACGCGAGCGCGGTCCCCGGATACGGCTGCGACCTCAACCTCGCGGGCGCGCTCCAGCTGACCGCGACCTCGCTCGGCCATGCCGACGGCCGGCCCGCCGGCCCGGGGGCCGTCGAACGCCCCCGCGTCAGCGCCGAGTTCAGCGCCTTCGAGACCGGTACGGCGACCGTGCTCGGCTTGGTCGGCGCTCCGGGGACCGGCCGCACCACGGAGCTCGCCGCGCTCGCGGACCGCCGGACCGGCGGGCCCGTGCCGGCCCTGACGCTCTGGCTGCGCGGAGCGGATCTGCTGGCCGAGGACACCTCGGTGACCGACGTGATGAGCCGGGCTCTGCAGCGCTCCGGGAGGATCGTCACCGCTGCCGGGGCCCGGGGCGACATGGAGGAAGCCACCCCCGAGCGGGTGGCCGGCCTCGCCGCGGCGTCCGGGAACCCACTCCTGGTCGTCATGGACGGCCCGGAGGAGATGCCGCCCCTGCTGGCCCACCGGCTCGCCGGGTGGACCGGTGCGACGGTTGAGTGGCTCCTGACCCACGGGGTACGGATGGCCGTCGCCTGCCGCCCCGAGCACTGGGAGACCGCCGGCGCGCTGTATGCGCCGGGCGTCCTGCACCGCCCGGAGGGGCCGGTCGGGGGCTCGCCGCCCGCAGTCCGGCTCGGCGACCTCACGGCGGAACAGGCCGACCGGGCCGGTCAGCGGTACGGCATCCCGCCCGGCACGATCGCGCCGGGCCACGACCGGCACCCCCTCACCCTGCGCCTGCTCGCCGAGGTGCGGGCCGCCCTGCCTCCCGATGTGCCCGGCAGGCCGGGTACCGAGGAGGTCTTCGCCGCACATCTGGACCTCACCTGCGTCCGTATCGCCGTCCGGATCGGGGCTCAGGCCGAACCTCGGCTCCGGGGCACGGCGGTCCGCAGACTGGCGGCGAAAGCGGCCGGTCAGGTCCACGAGGCGGCCAGGCGCTGCCTCGGACCCGGACAGGGCGAGCTGGACAGGGCGGCGTTCGAGGAGATCTTCCCCTGGCGCACGGGGTGGGCCTCGGCTGTTCTCACCGAAGGGCTGCTGCTGCCCGCGGGCGCCGGATACCGCTTCGCCCACGAGGAGCTGGGCGACTGGGTGCAGGGCGCGCACCTCGACCTGGACGCGGCGCTGCATTCACTGGTCCACCGCTGGCACGCGGAGGGGGCGTCCGAAGAGCTTCCGCAGTCTGTACCCGCCCAGCCCTTACCTGCCTCGAAGGACCCGGCGGCACCCCGGAACCTCCCCGTGCCGCGCCATCGCATCGGCCCGGTGCTCCATGCGATGCTCCTGCTGGAGCGGCGGCAGGGACACGCGGTGCTGGCCCACCGGATGGCGGACCTGATCGAGGCGATGGACCGCCTGCCGTCCGCACCCGATCCACGGGAGCGGCTCGCCGACGCGACCTGGTGGGCGGCCCGCCTGCTCCGGGAGAGCCTGCTCAAGGTGCCGGACGCCCGGCCCTACCTCGGAGTGCTGCGGGTACTCGCAGGACGGATCACCCGGCGTTCCCCGTGCGGCGGCGGACCGGCCGCTCTCGGTCCCTACGCCGAATTCAGGCCGTGGTTCTGGCGTCGTATCCGGCTGCCGGAGGACGACCGGATCGACCTGCTGCGCCGCCTCCTGCCCGCCGACGGCGCGCCCCGCACGGACGGTGCCGAACGCTATCTGGACGCCGTGTCCCGGCGCCTGGCCGCCGACCCCACGACCGTCCAGACACTGCTGTGCCGCTGGTTCACCGACGAGAGCCCCCTGCCCGCCGAGGACGGCGTGCCGATGCGGCTCACCGTGGCCGCAGCCGCGCAGGCCCTCCTGTACGCCCGCCGGGACCTCGCCGTCGACG
This sequence comes from Streptomyces sp. NPDC002911, assembly GCF_053591835.1. Classification (NCBI taxonomy): domain Bacteria; kingdom Bacillati; phylum Actinomycetota; class Actinomycetes; order Kitasatosporales; family Streptomycetaceae; genus Streptomyces; species Streptomyces sp. NPDC002911. The sequence goes on from NZ_JBSFUO010000015.1 coordinate 133,925, forward strand.
GTCTGACCGAGGCGCTCGTCGACACCGACCACCCGCGCGCCGCCGAACTGCTCGCCACCCTCGCCGAGGACGAGCCGGCCGCCCTCTGCCGGGCCGTCGACCGGTGGGCGCGCGACGAGGAGCGGCCCGCCCGGCGCTCCGCCGCAGCCGTCCACGCCACGCTCGCCGCCGCCGCCCGCACCCTTCCCGACCCCGAGCGCGCCCTGCTGCGCGGCGCGGCGCTCACCCTGCTTGCCCGACCGGACGACGCGGCCCTGCACGCCCAGGCGCTCACCGTCCTCGTACGGGATCCGGGGACAGGAGGCCGCTACCTGGCGCAGGCCCTGCGGGTCTTCGCCGCGGGCGACCCCCGGCTACCGGTGACCCTGCTCACGACGGTCTACCCCGAGCATCCCGAACCGGTACTCGCCGCGCTGCAGGCCCGCCTGTCGCTGCCCGGGGAGACCGCCGGCGAGATCCTGCGGGAACTCGCCTCCCTGGACACCCCGGCCCTGGCGCTGCACGCCCCGGGTCTCGTACGCCGATACATCGACAGCCGCAGCCGCCATGGCGAGGACGCCGGGCCGCAGGCCGCCGCATACGTCGACCTCAGGCTGGAGCACAGTCCGGCCTCCCGGGCGCTGCTGCTGCCCCTGATGACCGGGCTGCTGCGGGGCCGCCCCGCGCCGCCGCCCGTACGCGCCGCGCTGGCCCAGGTGCTGGCCGCTCCGGGGAGCACCGCTTCGAGGCCGCTGCGGGCCGAGCTGCTGGACGTTCTGCTGGAGTTCGAACAGGACACCGGCAGGGACCCGGAGGTCCTCGACGCCCTGCTGCGGGCGGCCGCGGCCGGTTCCGGCCGCCGCCCCGAAGCCCGCACACGGGCTCTGGTGCACCGCACCGGGATGCTCCTCGTACGGACACCCGAGGGCGCGGCCCGCTTCGACCGCGGTCTCGTGGAACTCGCCCGGGGCGTCCCCGGTTTCGCAGCCCTCGTCGCCCGGTGGCTGGCGGACGCCCCGCAGGAGTGGGCCGCCGTCGTGGGCCCCAGCGCCCTGCGCACGGTCGAGGCCCTGGGGGGTTCACGGTCCGGGATCCCGATGCCGATGCAGGCCGCGGGACGTGAGCATGGCAGTCTTAGACCTGCGTGATGGACACACACGTACACAGGTTCGGGCAAGGAGCGGTCACAGTGCACTGCTGGCGTGGCTTGGAGGACATCCCTGAGGGCTGGGGACGCAGCGTCGTCACCATCGGGTCCTACGACGGGGTGCACCGCGGACACCAGCTGATCATCGGCCGTGCCGTCGAGCGGGCGCGCGAGCTCGGCGTGCACTCCGTCGTCGTCACCTTCGACCCGCACCCCAGCGAGGTCGTCCGCCCCGGCACGCACCCGCCGCTGCTCGCAGCACACCACCGGCGGGCCGAGCTCATGGCCGGGCTGGGGGTGGACGCGGTGCTGATCCTTCCGTTCACCGCCGCCTTCTCGCAGCTCTCGCCCGCCGACTTCATCGTGAAGGTGCTCGTCGACAGGCTGCACGCGAAGCTGGTCATCGAAGGCCCCAACTTCCGTTTCGGACACCGGGCGGCGGGCAACGTCACGTTCCTCGCCGAGCTCGGCCCGACGTACGACTACGAGACCGAGGTCATCGACCTCTACGTGAGCGGCGACGCGGGCGGCGGCGAGCCCTTCTCCTCCACGCTCACCCGCCGGCTGATCGCCGAGGGCGACGTCGCGGGGGCGGCGGAGATCCTCGGCCGCCCGCACCGCGTCGAGGGTGTCGTCGTGCGCGGCGCCCAGCGGGGCCGCGAGCTCGGCTTCCCCACGGCGAACGTGGAAACCCTGCCCCACACCGCGATCCCCGCCGACGGCGTCTACGCGGGCTGGCTCACGGTGAACGGCGAGGCGATGCCCGCCGCGATCTCCGTGGGCACGAACCCGCAGTTCGACGGCACGGAGCGGACCGTCGAGGCGTACGCGATCGATCGCGTCGGCCTCGACCTGTACGGGCTGCACGTGGCGGTGGACTTCCTCGCCTACGTACGGGGCATGCTGAAGTTCGAGTCGATCGATGACCTGCTCGTGGCGATGGCCGCCGATGTGAAGCGGTCCAGCGAGCTGATCGCGGCGTACGAACGGGCCTGACACGCTCTCCTGTGGTGCGCACGCCGGCACCGGGGCATGGTCGGGGGCAGGAGCCGTCGAGCCGGGAGGACGTCCGCACGTGCGTGAACTGCTGTCACAACTGCGCGACTGGCACGCGGCCGGTACGCCCTTCGCCCTGGCCACCGTCGTCGCGGTGCGGGGCAGCGCGCCGCGGGCCCCCGGCGCGGCCATGGCGGTGACCGCCACCGGCACGGTGGCCGGCAGCGTCTCCGGGGGCTGCGTGGAGAGCGATGTGTACGAGGTCGCCACCGAGACGCTCACCACGGGCCGGCCCCGGCTGCGGACGTACGGCATCAGCGACGACGAGGCCTTCGGCGCCGGGCTGACCTGCGGTGGCACGATCGACGTCCTGGTGCAGCCCTACGTCGCGGCCGACGACCGGGACGCGCTGCGGGAGCTCGTCGACACCATCACCTCCGGAGAACCCGTCGCGCTCGCCACCGTGGTGTCCGGAGCGGCTCCGCCGGGCGCCCGCCGGGTGGTCCTCGCCGGACGGGTCGGCGGTTCGCTGGGCGACGAAGGGCTCGACGCGGCCGTCACCGACGACGCGCGCGGTCTGCTCGCCCAGGGAGTCACCGGCATCACCCGGTACGGCGCCCACGGCGAGCGCCGGATGCAGGACGTCACCGTCTTCGTCCAGGCGTACGCCCCCGCGCCCCGCATGCTCGTGTTCGGCGCCATCGACCACGCGGCGGCCACCGCGAGCATCGGAGCCTTCCTCGGCTACCGGGTGACGGTGTGCGACGCCCGCCCGGCCTTCGCCACCCGGGAGCGCTTCCCGACGGCCGACGAGGTCGTCTGCGCCTGGCCGCACACCTATCTGGAATCGACCGCGGTGGACGCGCGCACGGTCATCTGCGTTCTGACCCACGACCCGAAATTCGATGTGCCCCTGCTCGCCGCCGCGCTGCGCACACCCGCCGCGTACATCGGCGTGATGGGCAGCCGGCGCACCCACGCCGACCGGATCGCCCGGCTGAGGGAGGCCGGGGTGGACGAGGCGGGACTGGCCCGCCTCGCCTCCCCCGTAGGCCTCGACCTGGGGGCCCGTACGCCGGAGGAGACGGCCGTCTCCATCGCCGCCGAGATCATCCAGCACCGCTGGGGCGGCACGGGTCGCCCTCTGGGTGAGCTGACGGGCACGCTCCATCACGGACGCGAGACCTAGCGCCGGGCCTGCATCCCCGGCAGCCCGGACTTCTGTGTCTCCGGCCAGGTCCACGTGAGATCGAAGGGGGCGGGGGCCGACCGTCCCGGATCCGGCGGGAGGACTGCTCGGGGTACGACCGGGTCCTCGATTCGGCGGCCAGAACGCGAGTGAGCTGTTGGCCGGTGTGATAGGCGGCCCATCCGGGATCGCCGCTGGTGGCGAACCGGGCCGAGGACCAGGGGGACGTCGAGGCTGTGACAGGCGCCGAGGACTCCTCCGAGGGCCGGGGAAGCGAGCGGCAACTCGAAGAGGAACGAGCTGCCGCCGGCTGCGGCGTTCGCTTCGGCCAGCAGCAACGACGGCATCCGGAAGGTGCTGTCGGAGCACACCGTCTCCAGCAGTTCTTCCGGGGTGGCTTGCGGATGGGCGGCCCGGTAGGCGTCCGGACCGTCCGGTGCCGGGGCGAACACGTCCAGGGCGGTGCGGGCGTCCTGGTCGGTGAACGTGCCCAGCCGTCCCACACCGCTCAGGAGGCTGCCGCGCCCCGTGCCGCCCAGTGGCAGGCGACCTGGGTCCGGCCGTCCCCCTCCAGGACCGGCAGGTCCTTCGTACGGCACGCGTCCGCGACCCCCGCGCGCTCCGCCTCGCCCGAGGCGAGGATCTGGCAACGGGCGTGGAAGCGGCAGCCTGACGGGACCTTCGAGGGGTCCGGCGGTTCACCCGTCAGGATCACCGGCTCGCCGTCCGCCTCCGGCAGCACGGACAGCAGCGCCTGGGTGTACGGGTGCCGGGGAGCCGTGAGAATCTGCTCGGCGTCACCCGTCTCCACGATCCGGCCGAGATACATCACCGCCACCCGGTCCGCGATGTTCCACGCCAGCCCCAGGTCATGGGTCACCACCAGCGCCGACAGGCCCAGTTCGTCACGCAGCCGCAGCAGCAGCGCCAGGATCTCACCGCGTACGGAGGCGTCCAGCGAGGCAACAGGCTCGTCCGCGACGATGAGCTCCGGCTCCAGGACCAGCGCGCCCGCGATCACGACGCGCTGGCGCTGACCTCCGGACAGCTCGTGCGGGTACCGCAGGAAGAACCGCTCCGGAGGCCGCAGTCCCGCCCGCGCCAGCGCCCCGGACACGGCCGTCCGCTCGTCGCCCGCGTAGCCGTGGATACGCAGGCCCTCCGCCACCGCGTCGTACACCGTGTGGCGGGGGTTGAGGGAGCCGCTGGGGTCCTGGAGCACCAGCTGCACCCGCTTGCGGTACGCCTTGAGGGCCCGGCCCGCGTAGTCCAGGGGCTCGCCGTCGAAGGTGACCCGGCCGGCCGTGGGCGGCACCAGGCCCAGCAGGGACCGGGCCAGCGTCGTCTTCCCGCAGCCCGATTCTCCGACCAGGGCGACGATCTCACCGGGACGGACGTCGAGGTCGACCCCGTCGACCGCCCGCGCGGTCGCCGCCCCGCGCCGGCCGGGGAACGCGACCTTCAGCGCCTGGGCACTGAGCAGGGGAGCCGGGGGAGTGGTCGTCATGAGGTGCTCCTTGCTTCCTCGGTACCGCCGAGCGGACCGGCCGACGCGGCTTCCGGTTCCACCAGCACACAGGCCGCCCGCCGGGACGGACCGGCCGGCCGCAGCGTCTGGTCCTCGGTGGCGCAGGAGTCGAGCGCCGCCGAGCAGCGCGGATGGAACGTACAGCCGGAGGGAAGCGCAGACGGGTCCGGCGGGTCACCCGGCAGGCCCCGTGGCGCGTGCCGCGACGCGAGGTCGCCGATGCGGGGGAAGGCGGCCGAAAGGGCGCTGCCGTAGGGGTGCCTCGCGCTCTCGTACACCTGCTTGGCGGGGCCCTCCTCCACGACCCGGCCGGCGTACATCACCGACAGCCGGTCGCAGGTGTCGGAGAGCACCGCCAGATCGTGGCTGATCATGATCAGGCCGAGGTCCTGGTCGCTGACGAGCTGTTCGATCAGCCGCAGGATCTGCGCTTGGATCATCACGTCGAGGGCCGTGGTGGGTTCGTCGGCGATGATCAGCCGTGGGTCGCAGGCCAGCGCCATCGCGATCATCACCCGCTGGCGCTGACCGCCGGACAACTCGTGCGGATAGGCGTCCGCGCGCGCGGCCGGAAGTCCCACCTGCTCCAGCAGTTCACCGGCGCGCCTGCGCGCGGCGGCCGGCGTCCCCTCGCCGTGCAGCAGGATCGGTTCGGCGATCTGGTCCCCGATGCGGTGCACGGCGTTCAGCGAGTGCATCGCGCCCTGGAAGACGATCGACGCCCCCGCCCAGCGCACGGCGCGCAGCCGCCCCCACTTCATGGTGAGGACGTCCTCGCCGTCCAGCAGGATCTCGCCGCTCAGGGTCGCGGACGCGGGCAGCAGCCGCAGCAGCGCGAGGGCCAGCGTCGACTTCCCGCAACCGGACTCCCCGGCGATGCCCAGCTTCTGGCCCGCCTCGACCCGCAGGTCGACACCTCGCACGGCGGGCACGGCCGAGGCCCCGGAGCCGTACGTGACATGCAGATTCCGGACGTCGAGCAACGGCTGCCCGGTCTCCGGCTTCGGAACGCTCTCGGTCTTCACGGCGGTCAACGGGGCACCCCCAGCTTAGGGTTGAGCACGGACTCGACGGTGCGGCCGCACAGAGTGAACGCGAGGGCGACGACCGCGATGGCGAGTCCGGGCGGAGCGAGGTACCACCAGTTGCCGGAGCTGACCGCTCCGGCCTCACGGGCGTCCTGGAGCAGCCCGCCCCAGGAGACGATCGTGGGATCGCCGAGCCCGAGGAAGGCGAGGGTCGCCTCGGTGAGGATGGCGGTGGAGATCACCAGCGTGGTCTGCGCGAGCACCAGCGGCATCACATTGGGCAGCACATGGCGGGACATGATGTGGCCGTGCCCGCCGCCGAGGGCCTTGGAGCGTTCGATGTACGGTCGCGACTCCACGGACAGCGTCTGGGCACGGACGAGCCGCGCGGTCGTCGGCCAGGTCGTCACGCCGATGGCGAGGACCGTCGTCCAGAGGGACCGCGAGAGCACGGTGGCCAGCGCGATGGCGAGCACCAGCGTCGGCATCACCAGGAACCAGTCCGTGATCCGCATGACGACGTTGGCGTACCAGCCCTTGAAATGCCCGGCCGTGATGCCCACCAGGGTCCCGATGGCGACGGAGAGGAACGCGGCGAGGAGGCCGACGGTCAGCGAGACCCGCGTCCCCCACGCCAGGAGGGCGAGCAGGCTGCGGCCGAACTGGTCGGTGCCGAGCGGGAACTCCACGCTCGGCGATTCCAGCGGGCCGCCCGGCGCGTCGGTGACGCTCTGCGAGTCCGCCCCCACCAGCAGCGGGGCGGCCAGCGCGGTCAGGGCGATCAGCGCGAGCACGGCGAGGCCGGCCAGGCCGGACCGGTGGCCACGGTACTGCCGCCAGAAGCGGGCCGCCGCAAGGCGTCGGCGGGTCCAGGCCAGTGCACGCGGGCTGATGGCCGGCGCGGCGTCGGTCGTGGTCGTCATCGGCCCACCCGGGGATCGAGGAGCGGATAGATCACATCGGCGAGCGTGTTCATCAGGATCACCGAGGCGGCGAAGACGAAGAACAGTGCCTGCACCAGTGGCAGATCGGGCACGCTCAGCGCCTGGTAGAACAGCCCGCCCAGGCCGGGCCAGGAGAACACCGTCTCCACCAGGATGGCGCCCGCCACCGTATTGCCCAGGTTGACGAAGAGCAGCGTCACCGTCGGCAGCATCGCGTTGGGAACGGCGTGCCTGCGGCGTACGAGGTCGTCGCGCAGCCCCTTCGCGCGGGCCGTCGTCAGATAGTCGCTGCCCATCTCGTCGAGCAGTGAGGAGCGCATCACCAGCAGGGTGCGGGCGTACTCGACGGCGACGAGGGTGATGACCGGAAGCACGAGGTGGTGGGCCACGTCCAGGACGTAGGCGAAACCGCTCTCGCTGCCGGATTCCATGCCGCCGGTCGGGAAGAGTCCGGGGATCGGCCCGATGCCGACCGACAGGGTGATGATCAGGAGCAGGCCGAGCCAGAACGAGGGCACCGAGTACAGCGTCAGCGCGAAGGCCGTGTGGAAGCGGTCGCCTGTCGAACCGTTACGCCAGGCGGACCTGGCCCCCAGCCAGATGCCGATCGCCGTGTAGATCACGAACGCGGTGCCGGTGAGCAGCAGCGTCGCCGGCAGTGCCTCGCTGATCTTGTCCATGACGGGTGCGCGGAACTGGTACGACGTACCGAAGTCCCCGGTCAAGGCCTTGCCGCAGTATTCGGTGAACTGCTGCCACAGAGGCAGGTCCAGGCCGAATTCCTTGCGCATCGCGGCGATCTGCTCGGTCGACACCTGACGTCCGCCGGTCATCTGCTTGACCGGGTCGCCGGGGATCAGGCGGAACAGGAAGAAGCTGGTGACGAGCACGGCGAACAGCGAGACGGCCGCACCGGCCAGCTTCCCCGCCGCATAGCGGAGATACACGGTCGTGCTGCGGGCGCGCGGACCGCGGGCCGACGGCCCGGCCGGAGCCGGGCCGTCGATCCGCACAGTGTCCACGCCCGCCGCGCCCTTCACGAGCGCGGGAGTGCTTTCTGTGCTCATGGGCTATTCACGGTCTTCCGCGGTGGAACGACGACGCATGGCGAACAGCAGCCCGCCACCGGCGAGGACGACTACGGCGATTCCGACACCGATGAGCACTCCGGTGGTGCTGCCGCTGCCGTCGGACGAATCGCCCGACGCACCGGCGGCCGGGACCGCAGACCACCAGCTCCAGTAACCGTCCTGACCGTAGATGTTGCCCGCGTCCGACGGCATGGTCGTGATGGACTCGATCTGGTCGGTGCGGTAGGCCTCGACGGCATTCGGGTACGCCATGACATTCATGTACCCCGTGTCGTACAGCCGCGACTCCATCTGCTTCACGAGGTCGGCCCGTTTGGCCGGGTCGTATTCCGCCAGCTGCTTCGCGTAGAGCTCGTCGTACTGCTTGTCGCAGATGAAGTTGTCGGTCGCCGCAGTCTGCTTCGCCTTGGCCGGCAGTGCGGCACAGGTGTGGATCGACATGACGAAGTCGGGGTCAGGGTTGACGGACCAGCCGTCGAAGGCCAGGTCGTACTCACCGGCGTACCAGGGGTCGGAGACGTTGTCACGGCAGTCGACGTCCAGGCCGATACCGAGGTCGCCCCACCACTCCTGGAGGTACTTGCCGACCGCCTTGTCGTTGGGGTCCGTGGCGTGGCACAGGATGCGGAAGTCGAGCGGCTTGCCGTCCTTCCCGGTCCGCTTGCCGGCGCTGTTCTTCTTGTAGCCCGCCTCGTCGAGGAGGGCGCCGGCCTTCGCCGGATCGTAGGCGAGCTTCTGCTCGGCCGACGGCTTCCAGAAGTACGAGCCGAAGCGGGGCGGGATGTAGCCCTCGCCCTCTACGGCGTAGCCCTGGAAGACCTTGTCGATGACGGCCGTGCGGTCCACGGCCATGAACAGCGCCTGGCGGACCTTCTGGTCCAGCAGCGCCGGGTGCCCGTCGCCGAACCTCTCGCCGTCCTTGGTCCGCGCGCCGGGGTTGGCGGCCAGCGCGTAGAAGCGCCGGCCGGGGGCGTCGTTCACCTTGATGTTGTCGGCAGTCTTCAGGGACGCGGCCTGTGCGGGGGTCAGGCTCGGGCTGCCGGCGACGAAGGAAACTTCACCCTTTCGGAGGGCGGCGACGGCGGCGTCCTGATCCTTGTAGTACCGGAAGACGAGCTCGTCGAACTTGGGTGCGCCGCGCCAGAAGTCCTTGTTGGCCTCGAGCTTCACATAGCTGTCGACCTTGTAGTCCGTCAGGATGAACGGGCCGTTCCCGACGATCGGGAACTTCGTGTTGTTGTTGAACTTGGAGAAGTCACCGACCTTCTCCCAGACGTGCTTGGGCACGATGGGCACATCCAGCGCCGTCATCGTGGCCTGCGGCTGCTTCAGCTCGATGACCAGCTTGTCCGGGCTGGGCGCGGTCACCTTCTTGAAGTTGGAGACGAAGCTGCCGTTGGAGGTCGCGGCTCCTTCGTCGGTCATCATCGTGTTGAAGGTCCACGCCGCGTCCTCGGCGGTGGCCTTCTCACCGTCCGACCACGTCGAGTCGGTCCGGATGGTGTACGTCCACGTCAGCTTGTCGGCCGAGGGCTCCCACGCGGTGGCGAGGCCCGGGACCGCGTGGTTGTCCTTGGCGTCGTAGTTGGTGAGGAAGTCATACATCAGCCGGCTGATGCTCGTGGAGAGCAGCCGCTGCGCGAGGAACGGGCTGAGGGAGTCGACGCTCTGCGCGACCGCGACCGTGAGCGTCGACTTCCCGTCGGCGGCCTGCGCCTCCTGCAGGGCGGGGCCGAGCGGGTTTCCGGGGACGACCGATCCGGCGGCCAGCGCCAGCGCGGCGACTCCGGAGGCGAGGAGGATACGCAGGCGGCCGCGTGGGCGGGAGGGGCGTGGAGGGAATCTTGTGACCATGGACGTGACCTCGCGTCATGACTCGCACGGTGAAGGCGGGATGATCTCTGGTTCGCCAGCTGGTGATGCGAAGGTTTATCAGCGGCGGTCGAGTCGCGTCAACGGTCCGTCAAACCGTGTGTGGTCTGCGGTAATGCAATGAGGGCCCGCACCGTGTGCATGGTGCGGGCCCTCATTGGTTTAGACCTCTACTGCCCTACTGCTGAGGCGCCGGCGGCGGCTGCGGAGGGTGCTGCTGCCAGCCCGCCGGCGGAACGGGGCCTTGCGGTTCCGGCTGTCCGGGCTGATGTGCCTGGCCGTCGTGGGGCGTGGGTGGCGGAGGCGGCCCGGCCGGACCCCCGCCGGCCGGCGGCTGGGAGAACGTCTGCTGCCAGCCGTTGTTCTGCGCGCCCGGGCCGGGGTGCGGCGGGTACGGCTGCTGCGGCGGGGGCTGCTGTCCCGGATACGGCTGCTGCCCGCCGTACGGCTGCTGTCCCGGGTGCGGCTGCTGTCCCGGATACGGCTGCTGTCCCGGGTACGGTTGCGGCCCGCCGTACGGCTGCTGGGGCGGATACGGCTGCTGCGGCTGTCCGGGGTACGGCTGTCCCGGGGAGGGCCGGCCGGGCTGGGGCCCGTACGGCTGCTGGCCGGGCACCTGCTGACCGGGCGTCTGCTGCCCTCCCGGCATGGGCGGGGCGAACTGTGGCGGCGGGTTGCTGCCGCCCGCCGTCCACAGCCCCTGCTGCTGCTGGGCCCGCTGGAAGTCCTCCGCGACGAGAGCGGAGAGGTTGAAGTAGGCCTCGCGGGTCTTCGGACGCATCATGTCGAGATCGACCTCGGCGCCGGCCGACAGGTGCTCGTCGAACGGTACGACCACCACGCCGCGGCAGCGGGTCTCGAAATGCTGCACGATGTCGTCGACCTTGATCATCTTTCCGGTCTCGCGGACACCGGAGATGACGGTCAGGGAGCGCTGCACCAATTCCGCGTAGCCGTGCGCCGACAGCCAGTCCAGCGTGGTGGACGCACTGGAGGCGCCGTCGACGGAGGGTGTCGAGATGATGATCAGCTGGTCGGCGAGGTCCAGTACACCGCGCATCGCGCTGTAGAGCAGGCCGGTGCCCGAGTCGGTGAGGATGATCGGGTACTGCTTGCCCAGGATGTCGATCGCCCGGCGGTAGTCCTCGTCGTTGAAGGCCGTGGAGACCGCCGGGTCCACGTCGTTGGCCAGGATCTCCAGGCCGGAGGGCGCCTGCGAGGTGAAGCGCCGGATATCCATGTACGAGTTGAGGTACGGGATCGCCTGGACCAGGTCGCGGATGGTGGCCCCGGTCTCGCGGCGCACCCGTCGGCCGAGCGTGCCGGCATCCGGGTTGGCGTCGATGGCGAGGATCTTGTCCTGCCGCTCGGTGGCCAGGGTCGAGCCGAGCGCGGTGGTCGTCGTGGTCTTGCCGACCCCGCCCTTGAGGCTGATCACCGCGATCCGGTAGCACGACAGCACCGGTGTCCGGATGAGGTCCAGCTTGCGCTGCCGCTCGATCTCCTCCTTCTTTCCGCCCAGCTTGAAGCGGGAGGCGGCGGAGGGGGTACGGCTGCTCTTGGCCTTCTGCTTGCCCCGGACCAGCCGGTCCGACGACAGCTCCACGGCGGCCGTGTACCCGAGCGGGGCACCCGGCACCGAGCGCTCGCGCTGGTCATGGGTGACCGGTGTCGGCCAGGCGGACCCGGTGCGCGGGTCGACGGGCGGGGCTTGGGGCGCGGGCGGCTGGGGCTGGTAGGCCTCGGGCTGCTGCTGCTGCTGCTGTGGGGTGGGCAGGTTCGGCGCGCCCTGGGCCGGCTGCCGGGGGAACTGCGGCTGCTGGCCGGCCCCCGGAGCCGGGAACCCGTAACCGCCCTGCGGCTGTGCGCCCGGCGAAAGTTGCGGTGCGCCCTGCGCGGGAAACTGCTGCTGCGGTGCCTGCGGGAATCCGTAACCGCCGTGCTGGGGCGCCTGCGGGAACCCGTAACCACCGTGCGGCGCGGGCGCGTTGGGCTGAAACGGCTGCTCGGGCGCCGGCGGGGACGCCTGCACGGGCGGTGGCGGCGTCGGGGCCTGGGGGAATCCGTAGCCCCCCTGCGCTCCGGCCGCCGGAGCGGGCGGCTGTGCGGGCCACTGCTGTGCGGGCTGAGGCACGCTCGGCTGCGGCGCGGCCGGCTGGAAGGCGGGCGGCAGCGGCGGAAGGGCACCCTGTGCGGGCGGCGACGGCGACCACGGGGCCGGTGTGTCCGCCGGCACGGCACCCTGGGAGGGGTCGGCGGACGGTGTGCCGCCCGGAGACGCGCCCTGAGGTGTCGAGTCCGCAGGTGTCGAGTCCGGAGGCGACGCGTCCTGAGGAGCGTCCGCCACGGGGTCCGCGGGCCCGTCGGTCTGCCCGTCGTCCGTCTCCGGCTCGCCGTCAGCTGCCCGTACGGGGACCTGCGCAGCGTCCGCCTCAGGGGTGTCGGTCTCGTCGACCGCTTCCGCGGCGTTCCCGCCCACCGGACCGGCCGGGGCCGAGCCGTCGGCCTCGCCCGGGGGCGTGAACTCGGCGGAATCGCCGGAACCGGGCGTCGAAAGCTCCGCCTCGGACTTGGCCGCCTCGCGTTCGGCGATCTCCTGCTTCAATGCGGCAGGTGAGAACCGCATGGTGGCGCCGCTCTCCACATCGCCGCCACCGAACGCGCCGGACGCGCCGCTCACAGCCTCCGGCTCCTCCGAGCCCGACGAGGGGGTGACCGACGCCGATGCCGGAGGTGTGGGTGCGAAAGAAGGCGACGGCGGCTCGGACGACGCGGCGGAGGCGGCTTCGGACGGCACTGCCGGCCGCCAGCCGGGCTCGAAACCGCCGGAGGACGGCAGCCCCGGCACGGAGACCGGCGCCCCGTGCGGCGGCGGGGGGGCCAGGTGCGACCCCGCTCCTCCCGACGAGTCACCCGGCGCGTTCTGCGTGTACCAGGCGGGCGGGGTGTAGTCGATGGTGAACTCACCCGTCATCTCGGCGGGATCCGCGTCGGACGACTCGTCGACGGGCGTGTTCCATCCCCCGCTGATTTCGTCCCGATCGCCGTTCACTTTGCCTCCTGGTGTGGTCGAGCACCCTTGTGCCGTGGTGGGTGGGGGCGACCGTTCCCGTTGTCCGGTCCGCCCGGCTCTTCCCCGTGCGACGCACAGTGCCTGCCCGCAGGTTCCTCTGCCGCGCCCTCACCCACCCTAATCGCCATGGGGCGCACTACGGCAGGCCGTATCGCTCAGCTACGACTGTCCCTCAGAGCACGTGCGGCCCTCGCGCGAAACGAATACGGCAGAAGGTGAGGGAACGAGCTATTTGTCGTGCACCGGGACGTGGTCCGGACACGGGGCGGGGGCGGCTGTCCCGGACAGCCGCCCCCGCCCCGCGCGGTCGCCTACTCGAGGTCGAATTCACCGTCCCGCGCGCCCAGTACGAACGCGCGCCATTCCGCCTCGGTGTAGCGCAGCACGGTCTCCGGATCCAGTGACGAGCGCATGGCGACCGCACCTCCCGGAAGATGGGCGATCTCGACCCGTTCCTCGACGTCCTCGGTACCGGGTGCGCTCAGCCACTCAACATCCGAGATGTCGAGAGCGTAGAGCTCGTCCTTTTCCTGCTGGGTGCCCATGCGCACGTCCCCTTCGGTCGAACTGTGTCGTTTCCCTCCCATGATCCTGAAAAGCGGCGGATCCGGGGGGTGAACGGGACAGGATTCAGTCCATCCTGCGAGCGGCGCCCAGCAGTCCCGCCTCGACGTCCGTCGCACCGGTCATCACCCAGTGGCGCTCGCGACCCGCCACCCAGAGGGTGACACCGTCCGCCAGAGTGGGCAGGGCCTCGCTCTCGGCGCGTGCCAGTCCCAGGATCCGGCCGATCTGTTCCGCCTCGGCCGGTGACACCCGCTGAATGCCCACGAGCGTCGCCGCCCGCATCAACCGGGGGGCCACCGGGCTCAGATAGGGCAGCAGCGTCAGCACCGACTGCCACGGCGAGGACACCACCCGGCCGCGGGGCGGACGCATGCCGCAGTCGCGCACCACCACCACCGGGCTGGCCACGGTCGCCCCGGTCGGCGGAACCCGGCCCACGTCATGGAGCGAGATGCACTCCAGACCGGCACCCGCGGCCTGCGCCAGCGTGGTCCACGCCTGGGTACGCCCCGTCTCGACCGCCACCCGCGCACCGGTACCGGCCGCACGCAGCGCCAGCACCTGCGCGGTCCACAGACCGCCGATCAACAGGACGTCGTACGGCGTCGGCCGGTGGAACCCGATCATCTGCGGGTGTCCTTCGGCGTCGTCGCCGATGATCACCCCGTCGTCACCCACCGGCAGCGACAGTGCGCCCAGGTGGTCCGCGGCCAGGGTGTGGCCCGCATGGCGGGGGCCCAGCAGCCCCCGCCTCGGAGCGATGTGCTTCGTCACTGCGCGCCTCCCAGCGGGAGCGTGGCCAGGACGCCCGGCAGCTGTTCTCGGTCCAGCCGTACGAGGCCGACCTCCGCGTGCCGAGCGGCTTGCTCCAAGGTCCTTCGTACGCCGACCAGTTCGGTGTCCGACCCGCCGGTGATCCGTACATGGCCGCGCACGGACACGTGCCCCTGGTGCGCACCTCGGCGCACCGTCAGACTGAACGTCGTCGCGTACGCGGGTACCGAGGTCAGCAGCGAGACGAGCCGCGGGAGCGGAGTCGCCCCCCGGCCCAGTTCGGGCCAGCGGTCCACCGCGTAGGTGGTGTGCCAGCGGTCGTCGCAGCGCCAGACCCGCGTGGTCTCCGCCGTACGCCGCTGAGGTGCGGCATCCGGGCGTCCGGCGCGCGCCGACAGGATGGGGTTGGCGCACGCGGACGTCGCCACAGCGGAGTTCAGCTCCTCCTGGTCCAGCACCGAGGCCCGGAACCCGGCCCCGGTGATCCGGCTCGCCACGTGGTCAGCGACCCGCACCAGACAACGCTGAGCGCCTCCGATCCCGCCACCGCGGGCCTCCACGGCCTCCCGGCACAGCTCCGGATCCAGTTTCACCGCCACCCAGGTCATCCGCAGGGCGGGCGCCCCGGTCCGGTCCTGGAGAGGGGCGTACGAGAGCCGGGCCACCGACCGCTCCGGCAGATGCGGCGCCGGAGCGGGCCGTACCTGCTGCACGAGCTGCGCGGACTCCAGCACGATGTCGTCCACCGCGAGCGCGTCGCCCAGGAGGGACAGCGGAAGGGCACGGGCGCCCATCGCCTGACGGAGCGACTCACCGCTCGCCTCGACCCGGACGACCGCGGTCAGGAACGTGCCGTCCCCGACCATGCCCACGGTGCGGCGGGCGCCGTCCACATAGATATAGGGAGCGAATCCCGGCACGTTCTCCGCCACCGGAGCCAGCTGAGGCTCCGTCTCGGTGGCGGGCGCCGTGGCCGTACGCCTGCGGTGGCGGAGGGACGACACCGTTGACAGCCAGTCCTGCACGGCCCGGCCCCGGCGGCGTACCACCGCGAGAAGGACCAGGAGGCAGGCGATCACGCCGGCGGGGATCAGCCACGCACCACCGAGCGCCGCCCCCACCACGGCGACCGCCAGGGCTGCTTCGATGAGCACCATCTGCCGTAGCGCGGGCCCGACACGGCCGGTCCTGGAGATCGAATGGAGGGTGGTCGCAGCAGGTGCGTCCGCCGGTCGGTGGGGAGCCGCGCCGTCAGGCCCGTTGCTGCGTTGCCGCCGGGAAGAGCCGGACGTTCGGCGCGTGGACCGCCTCGTGCGCTCCCCCGTCGCTGCACCCATCGCCGCGTTGCCCCCTCGTGTCCGTATTCACCGTTTTTTTCACGGGCGTTGATCGGGCGATCACCCTACCTGAGCGGTGAGAGCCAAGTGCCAACAGGCATAGTAGGGGTCCCGGTCGGGGGCAGCGGCCCGCGGAGGGTGTGGGAACCTGGTCGCCCACTGGGGAGAAGGGGCAGCGCGCACATGGCATCACGGCGGGACGAACTCAATGCCTACACCTTCGCGAAGCGGAGGTTGGTCGCACAGTTCCTGCAGCCCCACCCGTCCGGCTCGGAAGAGGGTGCCCCGCGCCCCCTCCGAGCGGTGGTGCCGGGAGCGATCGTCGGCGTGGTCGTCCTGGCGGTGTTCGGAGCCTGGGGGATGTTCAAGCCGGTGGCACCCCAGAAATGGGACACACCCTACGAGAACGTCATCATCGCCAGCAAATCCACTACCCGTTATGTGGTGTTGAAGACCGACGGCAAGACACAGCTCCACCCGGTGCTCAACATGTCCAGCGCCAAGCTCCTCCTGGCTCCGGACAAGGGCACGGTCGTCAACGTGGACGAATCGGTCCTCGACAGCGGCAAGATCCCGCACGGGGCGACCCTCGGTATCCCGTACGCGCCGGACCGTCTGCCCGACAAGACCGAAGCCGGCTCCGCCAAGCGCTGGGCGGTCTGCGAGCGGCCCGGTGAGGGCGGCAGGGCCATCCAGAAGGCCGCGTTCGTCTTCGCGGAGCGCGAGCAGAAGAAGACCGAGGGCGCGGGCAGGCTGCGAGGCGGCGAGCTGATGTACGTCGAGGGCCCCGGACCGGACCGGACCCGCTACATCGTGGATGCCAAGGGCAAGGCGTACCCGGTGGAGAACGACGAACTGCTGCTGCGCACCCTGGTCGACCCGGGCCGCACGCCCCAGCGGGTGTCCGCCGACTGGCTCGCCACGCTGCACACCGGGGACGAGGTCGCCTTCCCGGCCATCGAAGGAACTCCCGGTACCGACGCGGGCGTTCCGGGGAAGCTGCAGTCCGATGACAACAGGGTGGGCATGATCCTGGCGACGACCGCCGGCACCAGGACCCAGCAGTACGTCGTCCTCCCGGGCAGGGTCGCCCCGGTCTCCGACTTCGTCGCCCAACTCCTGCTCAGCAGCCGTGCCCTGGTCAGCCTCGACCAGCGTGGCAAGGTCAAGCCCGTCAGCGCCGGGGCCTTCGAGCCCGGTGAGGCGTTCGGGCAGGAGCGGGACTGGCCCACGAGCGAGCCGACGCCCGTCAACTCCGCGAGCACGGACAGCGGAAGCCGTAACACCGTGTGCAACGTCCTGCGCGGCGTCTCCGAGGACACAGGAGCCGGCACGCTCAGCACCTGGGCGGGCAAGGCCTTTCCCGCCACGCTTCCCACCGGCTCCAGCAGCGCCTACGTCACGCCCGGATCCGGCCAGCTGTTCCGGCAGTTCAAGGGGTCCAGCCCTGAATCCGGTCCTCTCTTCCTGGTGACCGACACCGGTCTGCGCTACGCCATGCAGTCGAACGGCGACGGCGTGGAGAACGACTCCGGCATCGGTGAGTCCGGCACGGAGAAGGAGAGGGAGCAGAGGCGGCAGGAGGCGCAGGCGGCGCAGAACCAGCTCGGGTACAAGGACGTCGATCCCGCGCCTGTCCCCGCCGCCTGGTCCGTCTTCCTTCCGACGGGCCCTCGCCTCTCGACCGGCGCCGCCCGTCAGCCGCAGGGTTCGTGAGGAGCGACCACATGACCACGCACCTCACTTCCACTCGCTCCCGGCGGCTGCTGACGGCCGCAGCCGCCACCGGAGTCCTCCTCGTCACGTTGCCGGTGCCGTCGGCGGCCGCGGTCGACTC
The DNA here is from genome assembly GCF_053591835.1 of Streptomyces sp. NPDC002911. Classification (NCBI taxonomy): domain Bacteria; kingdom Bacillati; phylum Actinomycetota; class Actinomycetes; order Kitasatosporales; family Streptomycetaceae; genus Streptomyces; species Streptomyces sp. NPDC002911. The sequence continues at coordinate 151,287 of NZ_JBSFUO010000015.1, forward strand.
CACCCAGTGCACCTTCCCCTCGAAGAAGTACGCGGGCCGCCCCTGGGCGCTGCAACGCGTACTGATCGACGAACTGTGGGAGCAGTCCACCGGCAAAGGGGTGCGGGTGGCGGTCATCGACACCGGCGTCGACATCAAGAACCCGCAGCTGACGAAGGCCGTGGACACCGGAAGCGGCCGCAACTTCCTGCCGAAGAACCTCAAGGATGAGAACGGCAGCACGATCGAGCGCGGCAACGAGAACGGCACCACCGACATGGTCGGCCATGGCACCAAGGTCGCCGGCATCATCGCCGCGCGTGAGGCGGAGGGCACCGGATTCACCGGCCTGGCCCCGGACGCGACGATCATCCCGATCCAGCAGAACGACGCCGAAGGCCACGGGACTGCGGAGAAACTGGCAGAGGCCATCGATTACGCCGCCGACGAAGCGGGCGCGGACGTCATCAACATCTCCCAGGACACGGCCAACGCGGTGAAGCCCACGCCGCTCCTGGAGCAGGCGGTGAACGCTGCCCTGGCCAAGGAGGTCGTGGTCGTGGCCTCGGCCGGCAACGACGGGCTGGGCGGAAAGGTCAAGAAGACCTACCCGGCCTCGTACGCCGGTGTACTGGCCGTCGCCTCCTCGGACCGCAACAACGAACGTGCGGCCTTCTCCCAGTCCGGAGACTTCGTGGGCGTCGCGGCCCCCGGCGTGGACATGATCTCCACGGTCCCGGGCGGAGGCCACTGCTCGGACAACGGCACCAGCTTCTCGGCCCCGTACGTCGCCGGAGTCGCGGCCCTCATCAAGGCCAAGCACAAGGACTGGACGCAGGAGCAGATCGTCGCCCAGATCGAGCAGACGGCGGAACGCTCGGTCGCGGGCCACGACCACCTGGTCGGCTGGGGCGTCGTGGACCCCGTGCGCGCCCTGACCGAGGACGAGAAGCCCATCGAGAAACCGGTGGCGCACGAAGGCGTGAGCAAGGGCGAGGCGCCGGCCCCGGCAGCAATCCAGCTGGGCGAAACCGCCGACGAACGCAACGCCCGGCTCGCGACCTACGTCGTGGTCGGCGGGGGAGTTCTGGTCGCCGCCATCGCGGGCACAGCCGTGACGATGCGCGACAGGCAGCGGCGGCGGCCGGGCGGTGTGTGAGGTGCGGATCGGGCGTCGCCGTCCCGGGAAGTTACGTGATGGACAAGACAGTTGGCCCTGTCAGTGCCATTGGCTACAGTGACGTGATGGGTTCAGTGCGGTTCACGCGGGTGCGATAGCAACGCGAAACGGACTGAGCAAACGGGGAACGGGGAAGGGCAGCAGCGTGACTGAAGGCGAAGGGGATCTCCGCCGCGGGGTAGGCGCCTTGGAGAAGTTCCAGAAAAGCGTGAACACGTTGCTGGCGGACCTCGAGAGTTCACCGGCCGGCAAGTCGAAGGTCGCGGCACAATCGGTGTCGCGCACCGCTTTCAGTGGCCAGAACACATGCTTCGCGGAAGCGGATGGGCTTTACACCCAGTACAACCGGGTCCACGAGTCGTTGGTCACGCTCTCGAAGTCCCTGGGCGACCAGATCGAGTACCTGAACCTCGGCGTGCACGCGGCGGCGGTCGGCTTCGACAACGTGGACGACGACACGCGGCGGCGGTTCCACGAGATCCGGATGGATCTGGACGAGGAGCGGAAGCGGGCGCAGGGCGAGAAGACCGACAAGCCTGAGCAGCCGCGCTCCGACAGCAAGACCGGCTCTGCCTACGACGACCTGGGTGATAGCTGATGAGCGACGAGAAGCAGCCGGAACTGACCCCCGCACAGCAGCAGAACTTGGATGAGGGACGCGTTCAGGGACAGTTGTTCGTCACGGACTTCGGCCGCAGTTTCCCGGCGTTCGCTGCCCCGTTCGGCATCGGGGGCTCCGCCGGGTCCTCGGGACGGACGTCCTTCGAGAGTCATCAGCTCAACGCGATGATCGACCTGATCGAGAACTCCAAGCCGGAGGACCTCGAGGAGGCGGGTCTGGCTCTCTGGAAGGCCAGGGACGCGATCAAGAAGGCGTCGGGGGAGCTGAGGGACTTCATTGCGGAGGTCGACTGGCGTGGCGAGTCCGGAATCGCTTTCCGTGACTGGGGCAAGGGTTTGGTCGCCCATGCCGAGAAGCTGGGTGACTTCGCGGACGTGGCCGGGACACAGATCACGGTCGCGGGCACGGGCCTTGCTTCGGTACGTAGCTCCCTCCCGCCACGCGACAGCCGTCTTGTCCGCAAGTCCCCCGACGAGATCGAGGCCCCGAAGCGGGTCGAGGGCAACGCGGAGTACGCGGCGGCGGTGAAGGTCGAGAAGGACCGCCAGGAGGCCATCAACCAGGCGAACCGACTGGCTTCGTACTACGCGGTCTCGGAGGAGACCCTGGCTGCGCAGGAGCCGCCGCGGTTCGAGAAGAAGCTCGATGTGGCGATGCCCAGGCCGCACGGCAATCGGCGCGAAGAAGAGGGGCCGGGCTCCGGGGCGTCGAGTGGCCCCGCGACGTCGGGCAGCGGGGGCTCTGGAAATGTGCCTGGGCATACGGTGCCCGGCAGTCACGGCTCTGCAGCAAACGGCCATGGCTATGAGGCGCCCGTGGCGGTGGCGCCCGTCTTGGATACGAGCACATCGACAGAGATCAATAGTGTCGCCACCCTGCCGTCCTCGGTGACGACTCCAGGTGCGCCGTCTCCAGCACCGACTTCAAGTCCTGCGGCGACTGGGGGAGGCCCGACGCCTCCTGTGGCGAACGGCTTTGTGAACCCCGTGACAAGTAGCTCACGGGGACCGCAGTCAGCAACGGGCGCGCCCAGAGCCGCCGGCCAGGCGGGTACCGGCGGCGCCCGAGCAGGAGGCGGCCCTGCGGCGAATAACCGCGCAGGATCGCCAGTGGGGCGCCCTGCGGCGCCAATGAGCGGGGGCTCGGCGTCCGGGACCGCCGGACGCGCTGGTGGCGGGCCGCAGACCCCCACTGCCGGCCGGTCCGGTGTCACTGGAGGCAGGCCCACAGCGGCAGGCCACGCAGGCACGTCCGGAGCTACCGGCCCACGTGCAGGCCGAGGCGGCATCGTTGGTGGGACCCCTCAGCGTGCCGTTCCAGGCGCGGGGACGCCCGGAGGTACGCGTGGTGTTGCGCGCGGCAACGTCATCGGTGCCGGAGGAGCGGCACGGGCGGGCGGTCCTGGAGCCGTCGGCCAGCGCGGTGTCGTCGGAGCTGGTGGCACGAGCAATGCGTCCCGCTCTGGTGGGCGAGGCACTCCCAGTACCAGTGGAGTTGTGGGCACACCCCGTGGAGGCGCTGCGCGACCTGGCGCCGGCGCGAAGGGCTTCACCGTAGGCGGCGCGGGTCTTGTACGCGGCCCTGCAGGGCGAAGGGACTCCGGAGACGAGGACCAGGACGACGGCACGCCCCGCCCGGACTACCTGACGGAAGACAGAGAGACGTGGGAGGCCGGCCGGCGTGGAGTCGCGCCGCCGGTCATCGAGTAGGTACAGGGAAGGTTCGGAAGTCGGGATGACAGCAGTAATGAGCCAGACCCGGAAGCACCATAGCCCTCTCCGACTGAGAGGGCGCCTGCTCGGCGCGATGGCCGTGGCCGCTGCCTGGAGTGTGGGATTCGCAGGGGCTGCTCCCTCTGCGGTCGCCGAGGATGTGCAGTCGAAGCAGTGGTACCTCGAGCCCATGCATGCCAAAGAGATGTGGAAGACAACCAGGGGCGAAGGCGTCAAGGTTGCTGTCATCGATACTGGCGTCAACCCGTCTACGGCGTCTCTGAAGGGGCAGGTCCTCAAGGGACTTGATGCTACGGGCGCCGAGGGCGACGAGACCGACGATTACACCGGCCATGGCACCACTATGGCTGAGTTGATTGCTGGCACAGGTCAGGGCGGAGGTTTGCAGGGGCTAGCTCCGGGGGCGAAAATTATCCCGATGAGAGTCGCTGATGCTGATTGGCAGACGAAGGACTCCCTGAATTCCTTGGATACGACAGATGCGATTCGGGCCGCTGCCGACAGTGATGCCAAAATTATCAGCATGTCGTTCGGCAACGATTTCAATTTGGATCAAGAAATCGAAGCGGTAAAATACGCGCAAAGCAAGGGCAAACTCTTCTTTGCCGCTGTTGGTAATGAAGCTAAGAAGGGCAACAAGCCAGTCTATCCGGCAGCGTATCCAGAAGTCGTCGGTGTTGCAGCAACGGACCGCCAGGGCAAGGTGTCCGAGAGCTCTCAGCACGGTGATTTCGTGGACATCGCCGCACCCGGTGATGACCTTCCGCGCTGGTGCGACGCCAATTTTGAACGTTACTGCCAGGGGAACGGAACCAGCGCCGCCACGGCCATCACATCAGCCGCCGCCGCCCTGATCTGGTCGGCCCACCCGGACTGGACGGCTAACCAGGTCCTCAACGTCCTCTTCGACACCGCTGGGCGAGGTGACTGGGAGAAGGGCACGCTCAGCAACTACCTCGGTCACGGCGTCATTCGCCCGGCCGTCAACATCCTCAAGGGCAAGGGAACGCCTGGCGCCCCGGACATCAGCCCTCTCACCAAGGAGAAGACGTCCGGCTCCGCAGCCTCGCCTGCCGCATCCGCATCAGCTTCGTCACAGCCTGAGAAGAAGGAGAAGGCTGAGAACGCAGCCATGGCAGGCTCCAGCACAGAGAAGAGTGACGGCAGTCAACTCGGCCTGATCATCGGTGGAGTGGCCGTAGTGCTCGTACTCGGCGTCGGCGGCTTCCTGCTGGCTCGCAGGCGCCGTAGCGCCTGACTGACCGTAGTTCCTCATACCCACTCCCGGCTCTCATGCCGGACCGAAGAAGAGCACCAGAAGGGAAGCCAGCACCATGGCAGATCAGAAGCTTTCAGATGATGCGCTCATCAAGATCGAGAATGAGCTCGGCAGGCGATTCGACTCCGTGAAGGCTCAGATCAAGACCCTGCAGGGGACGATCGACAGCCTGGAAGGCGCTTGGAAGGGTATTGGCGCCACCGCCTTCAACACCAAGCAGGATGAAGTCAACCGGAGGATGGGTAACATCGCCGTCCGGTTGGCCAACTTCCAGGAAGCGATCAAGGCGGCGCGCGTGATCTCGGGTAACACCGAAGACGAGATCAAGGCGGCCCTCCAGGGTGTCGACGTCGTCGAAGGCCACTCGGCCGGCGCGGAGGCCAAGACCGCTGCGATCACCCCTCCGCCCTCGGCGCTCAACTCTCTCTGAGCCTTTTGGCATCCGTACTGCGTACGGACCATCACATCGAACTAGATTGAACTGGAGGACCGTATGCCGACCAACGACGGCACGATGGTTGTCACTTATTCGAGCCTGGAGCAGGCCGCCGGTGACATCGACCGGCAGAGCAGGCAGCTTCAGGAGGACCTTGCGGCGATCAAGCGCGTGGTCGCCAGTGCGTCCGAGCTCTGGGTGGGCGAGGCCAAGACGGCGTACGACCAGTCGCGGGCTGGTTGGGACCGTGACGCCGAGGCGATCGAGAAGGCCCTGACCGAGATCTCCCGCAAGGTACGCGACGCCGGCGCGGCCTACCAGGGCGGCGACAAGCGGGCGCGGGCCAACTTCGAGTAAAGCGCTCTGCGGAGCGGAGCAGGCAGGTCAGGGTGGGCACGCACGGGAGGTGCCCACCCTGACCTGTGTCGTGTCATCCCTGGCTCGAGCGCCTCGCACTCGGCCGGCCGCACGTCTGCGACACGAGGCTGTCAGCCCTTCAGCAGAGTCCACCACCAAGCGATGCTGGCGATCGGCAAGGGCTTGTCCGCTTCCCGTTCCTGGAAGGGCGAGGCGGCGCTGCCCGCGGGAAGGTCGGCGGGGTTCTCCGGATTGACGTAGCGGTGGGTGGCCAGGGACCAGTCGTAGTCGGCGCGGATCCAGGAGTCGCAGTCCGTGATCCATCGGCGGAGTTCAGGCCCGGCGTCGCGCAGTATCTGGTCGCGGAGTCGGAGATAGAGAGCCATGGCGCGGGTGTGCATCACGGCGGTCTCGCGCACCGCTTCGTCGAGTGAACAGTTTCGTTCGTGCGCGATGAGGTCGACGATGTTTCCGTATCCCTCTTGGCTGCGCTGGCGCTCTTTGTGGTACGAGACCAGATCGTTGGACCAGCCGATGATCGAGGCGAAGACCTCGACGAACCCCCGGATGTCGTGGCGCTCGTAGTCGGCCGCAGGGAGGTCGTATCCGTGGATGATCTCGCTGAGGGTGGAGAAGATCTTGACTCCGGAGGAGTCGAGTCTGACCGCCAGGTGGTCGGAGAGGCTGGGAATCCTCCCTTCGGCGCTGTTGGCGGCCATCCAGATCTGGCCCTGCAGGTACGCACGGAAGCTGGAGGCCCAGCGGGCGGTCTGCACGGGTGAGGTCAGGTCGTCGAGCCGCAGGCGTAACTCGCGTAAGGCGACGCTGTAGTTGTCGTCGGTGGGCGCCGCCCAGGGGACGTCCACCACGCGCTGGAGTTTGGTGGTGATGAGCACAGTGGCGTCCGGGGATGCCGCGACCGGCCCTTCGTCGCAGAACTCGTCGTCGAAGGCGAAGAGCCACATCAGGAAGTCCGATGTCCACTGCAACGCCGCGACGCGCCCTGAGGGGGCGCCGCGGCTGGTGATCTCACCCACGGAGATGCGTGTCAGTCGTTCGCGCTGTGCCCGGTCGGAGTAGAGGCCGAATCGATCGAGCCAGGCGGCCGAGCGGTCGTCGATCTCACGCCAGCTGGGATGGATCCCCGAGGGGAGAGGAACCCAGAGCTGAGGGATCTTCGGCGCTGGAGCTGGGGAGGTCATGTACCGCCCTTTCACATGTACTGTGCGATGCCTCTGCGACCTGGAAGCTAGCAAGGTGTACGAGGGTCGGGTACGACAGATTCCAGCCTCGTTGGCTTGCGGACGACGGTCGCGGCCGGTATGTGATCGGGCGTCGGGCTACGTCTCAGGGGCCCGTGAGAGGCATGGGAAAGGTAGTTCGCGCGCCGTTTTGCGGTGATCGACCCTGGCGACCACCTGGCCCAAAAGTGCCTCTTGCCATTTCGACATTCACCGATTCGAGGATGGAATGCGTGGTTCCGCTCGCGCTGTCCCCCGTAGCCGGGTACACGGCGGCGGCGCCGCGCTCCGGGCCCGGCCGGTGCGATCGGTGCGGGATCACCGTTGGTGGCCGGTGACCTCAGCACGCGCCTTCGCGGCTCGTCACCGAGAAGTCATAACTCGGGACAGTCACGGAGCCGGGGCCGCCCGCCACGCCAGGGGGCTCGTAGTCCCCGTCCTTCGACCGCGTGCGTACGACGTGTAGGCAGAAGGCGCCGTCCGCGCCCGCGGCCTGGACCGTGTAGTCGGCGTCGGAGGGCTTGTTGCCGACCGCGGCGCCGGCGTCCACACCGCTCTGCGGGGCGCCGCCACCGCCGTTCTCGACGATCTCCTCTTCGATCATCGCCGCGATGTCCTGATCGAAGCCGCTGTCATCACCGGAGATGTCGCCGAAGCGTGAAGTGCCGTTCAGCTCCGACGTGGCCTGGCTGACCGCACTGGACAGTTCGTCATCGCTCCACTCCGCATCCGCGGAGACTGCCAGCAGTCGGAACCCCGAAAAGACGCCGACCGCCGCCGCCCCGAAGAGGATGACGCGCGCGACAACAAAGGCGGAATCGGAGATTTCGGGCGCCGAAGGATCGAACGACGCGCGCCACCCCCGGACCCGTTCCGCCTTGACACAGCCCATGGCGACGAGCCCGGCAGCCAGCACGATCACGATCACGCTCAGCGCGTTCAAGGCCCGCCTCCTCCTACAGGTCCGGTCCGATGCGTGAGGACGAGCGACGGGGCCGCGCACACCCACCGTGAACCGGTGGGACCGCGCCGCCCCGTCGCTGCCCTACGTCCTGCCGCTAACCGTCCATGAGCCCCGACTGGACCAGCGGATTCCCGCGGCGTCGGGTGACGAACACCCCGCGCCCCGGAGGCATCGGGCGCGGTCGTACGTTGCCGAGGATGTCTCCCTCGATGGGGTCGCCGGAGAGCATCAGGCCCTGCGCCCCCAGTTCCAGCATGCGCTGCATGAAGGGCTCGTACAGCGCGCGGCCCGCCCCCGCCGTGCTGCGGGCGATGATGAACCGCACGCCGACGTCGCGGGCGAACGGCAGCATCTCCGTGAGCCTGGCCAGCGGGTTCCCGCTGGACGTGGAGACCAGGTCGTAGTCGTCGACGACCACGTAGACCATGGGGCCGCTCCACCAGCTGCGGTCACGCAGCTCCTGCGCCGTGACATCCGGCGAGGGCGTACGGCGCTTCATCAGGTCGTACAGCGCGTCCGCGTGGTGCTCCATGTTGTTGGACATGGGCACGTACTCCGCCAGGTGCGTCGCCGGGGTGACGTCCAGGAGCGCCCGTCGGTTGTCGATGACGAAGAACTTGGCGGCGTTCCCGTCGTACCTCTCGGTCAGCTGCTTGATGAGCAGGCGCAGCAGATTGGACTTGCCGGACTCGCTCTCGCCGAACACCAGGAAGAACGGGTCCCGCTCGAAGTCGAGGAAGACCGGCTCCAGGTTGTTCTCGTCGATTCCGAACGCGATGCCCCGCTCCGGCTGCGCGTAGCCCGCGGGCAGCTCGTGGACCGGGAGTTCGCGGGGGAGGAGGCGGACCGCGGGGGCGGGCGCCGCCGTCCAGTGCCGGGCGACCTCCTGGTTCATGGCCGCCGTGGCCTCGGAGAGGTCGCTGTCGGAGTTGATGCCGTCGATCCGCGGTACCGCGGCCATGAAGTGCAGCTTCTCCGGCGTCAGACCACGCCCGGGTACACCGGGGGGTACGTTGACCGCGGCCTTGCGGTCCAGTTCGGAGTCCATGGCGTCACCGAGGCGCAGTTCGAGCCGGTTCATCAGGTGGTCCTTGAGGTTGGCCCGGACCTCCATGGAACGCGACGCCGTGACGATCAGGTGGATGCCGTAGCCGAGACCGCGCTGAGCGATGTCCATGGCCGCCGATTCCAGGGCCTCGTAATCCGTCCGGAAGTTGCCCCAGCCGTCGATGATCAGGAAGACGTCACCCCACGGCTGGTCCGTCACCGAGATCTCGCCGCGCGCCCGCAGCCTGCGGAAGGTGGCGATGGAGTCGATGCCCGCGCTGCGGAAGTACTCCTCGCGGCGCGCCATGATCCCGTACACCTCGGCGACCGTACGACGCACCCGCTCGGGGTCGAGTCGGGACGCGATGCCGCCGACGTGGGGGAGGCCGGAGACCGAGGACAGGCCGCCACCACCGAAGTCGAGCCCGTAGAGCTGGACCTCCTGGGGCGTGTGCGTGAGGGCGAAGCCCGCGATGAGCGTCCGCAGCAGCGTGGACTTGCCCGACTGCGGGCCGCCGGTGATCTGCATGTGGCCGGCGGCGCCGGAGAAGTCCCGGTAGAGCGTGTCGCGACGCTGCTCGTACGGCTTGTCGACCACACCCAGCGGTACGACGAGTCGTCCCGAACCCTCGAACCCGGGCTGGGTCAGTCCCCGTCCCTCGACCGCGGAGAGCCCCGGCAGGAGCTCGTCCAGCGACGGCGGGTTGTCCAGTGGCGGCAGCCACACCTGGTGCGCGGAGGCCCCCCGGCCCTCCAGCCGGCGCACGATCACATCGAGCACCGTGTCCGCCAGGGCGTCGTCCTCGGGCGTGCGCGCGTCAGGTACGCCGGGCTGCGCCGTCGGCTGTACGTAACGCACCGGCACCGGAGCCGCAGTGAACACCACGGGCCTGCGGTCCATCGGCAGAGGGCCGGAGTGCGCGGCCGGCTGGGCTCCCGAGCGGTACACCCCGGAGACGTACGCCGCCTTGAAGCGCACCATCTCGTCCGTGCCGTACTTCAGATAGCCCGAACCGGGGACATTGGGCAGGTGGTAGGCGTCGGGCACGCCCAGCGCGGCCCGGGACTCGCCCGCGGAGAACGTCCGCAGACCGATCCGGTACGACAGATAGGTCTCCAGGCCGCGCAGCCGGCCTTCTTCGAGACGCTGCGAGGCCAGCAGCAGATGGACGCCCAGCGAACGGCCGATACGCCCGATCTGTACGAACATCTCGATGAAGTCCGGCTTGGCCGTGAGCAGCTCGCTGAACTCGTCGATGACCAGGACGAGCGAGGGAATGGGCTGCAGCGGGGCGCCTGCGGCCCGCGCCTTCTCGTAGTCGTGGATGTTGGCGTAGTTTCCCGCGTCGCGCAGCATCTCCTGGCGGCGGTTGAGCTCACCGCTGATGGAGTCGCCCATGCGGTCCACCAGCGTCAGGTCGTCCGCGAGGTTGGTGATCACCGCTGCGACGTGAGGCATCTGTGCCATGCCGGCGAAGGTGGCACCACCCTTGAAGTCCGCGAGGACGAAGTTCAGCGTCTCCGAGGTGTGGGTGACGGCGAGGCCCAGCACGAGCGTGCGCAGCAGCTCGGACTTGCCGGAACCGGTGGCGCCGACACACAGGCCGTGCGGCCCCATGCCCTCCTGTGCCGCCTCCTTGAGGTCCAGCATCACCGGGGCACCGTCCTCGCCCACGCCGATCGGTACCCGGAGCCGCTCCGCCTGCGAGCGGGCCCGCCAGGTCCGGCTGACGTCGACCGAGGCCGCGTCACCGAGATTCAGCAGATCGGTGAACTCCAGATTGGCGAGCAGTGGTTCGTCGTCGTCCCCGCCCGAGGCCACGTGGAGCGGGGCCAGCTGACGCGCCAGTGCCTCCGCCGCCTCATGGCTCAGCAGGTCGGGAAGACCGTCGTACACCAGGCCGTGCCCCGACTCCAGCTGCAGCGAGTGGGGGTCGACCACGATGGAGAGACCGCCGCGCGCTCCGCTGACCTGGCCCGTGACGATCTCGACGACCGTCACGCCCTGAAGGCCCTCGGCCGATGCGAGCGCGGACGTCGCCGGTACGGACTCGCCGTCGAGTACGACGACGACATGCGGCTGGTCGAGGATCGGCTGACCGCCCGGCTGGAAGCGAGGCCGGCCGTCGAGGCGGCCCGCGAGCATCTCCTCCAGCTCCGCGACGCTCGTGCTGATCAGACGGCGGCTTCCGGCGCCGTCGGCCGAGCCCGGTGCCTGGACGTGCGGGAGCCACTTGGTCCACTCCCAGCGCGGAGCGGCGTCCCGGCCGGTCGCGACGGCGATGACCAGGTCCTCGGGGGAGTGCAGCGAGGCGAGCGCCCCGACCATCGCGCGGGCGGTGGCACGCGCGGATTCCGCCTCGCCGCTGATCGTCAGGTGGTAGAAGGCGCGGAGCGAGACCGCCATCGGCAGCCCGTCCAGCGTGCTGTGCGTCGTCAGGAACTGCTGCATCGCCCCGGCGGTCAGCGGCTCCAGCTCATCGACCGGCGCGGTGTCCGGCGCGACGAGCGGCGTGGCGAGCTCCTGGCTGCCGAGGCCGATGCGTACGTGCGCGAAGTCGGCGTCTGCGACACGGCGTTCCCACACCCGGCTGCCCTCGGCGACCAGCGCCCACAGCTGCTCCGGGGACGGGTGCAGATAGAACTGCGCGTCACGCTGCTGCCGGGCGGTCCGCAGCACAGCGCGTCGGGTCTGCGTCAGATACTTCAGATAGTCGCGCCGCATGTCCGCGAGCTGACCCTGGGTGCCGCGACGGAAGCGGATGATCATCGCAATGGCCATCGCGATCGTCGACGCAATCATGATCATGCCCATGATCCGCATGATCGGGTTCGGCGTCATGAAGAAGAAGACGACGGAACCACCCATGCCGAGCATCGGCAGCAGTTGCATCATCACCCCCTCCTGTTGCCCGCGGGGCAACTCAGGCGGAGGTTGCAACTGCACCTGCTCGCCCGGAACTTCGGAGGGGAGGGCCCGCGGTGGGCGCTTGACGACAATCTGGCTCACAGCTCACCAATTCCCTTGCCGGACGGAACTGTTCCTATCGGCGCCCCCGTGGCGACGGGTTCCGTCCGCGGAGGGATCCTACTGGCGTACCCGGTGACCCGAGGGCGGTAGGGTGTCGCGACGCGTGTACGCATCCGCTAACTACCGCAAAAAAATGGGTCATTCGGGACGCAGTCGTAGCCCGTGATCCAGGGGTGCGTATGACAGGAGGTCCAGGAGAATCATGAGGGGGAGCAGCGCGTGACTATGACGGCCCAAACGGCGGCTACCGGATCCGGGCGGCCGGGTCCCGGAGTTCCGGCCGGCAACGGAACCGGCTTCTGCCGGGTCACAGTCGTCGCGCCCGACAGCCGCGTCGACGTGGCGCTGCCCGAGGACATCCCCGTCGCCGACCTCTACCCGGAGATCCTCCGGCTGTCGGGGCAGAGCCCCGCGCAGGGCGCCCCGGTCGGATATCACCTGGTGCGCCGTGACGGCACCGTCCTCGACAGCGGGCGCACGCTGGCCGGCCAGCGCATCCTCGACGGTGAGCTGCTGTCCCTGCGGCCCTTCTCGGAGTCGCTGCCCCCCGCCGTCTTCGACGACGTCTCCGACGCCGTCGCCACGGCCGTCGCCCGGGACCGCACCCTCTGGGGCGACGCTCTCATGCGCTCGGCCGGGCTCTTCGGCGGCTCCGTCCTGCTGGCCCTGCTCGGCTTCGTGCTGTGGACCTCCGACGTCCACCACGACATGCACGGCCTGCCGGGCATCCTGGCCGCCGTCGCCGCCCTGCTCCTTCTCGCGCTGGCCTGCGTACGCGCGCGTGTCTACGCGGACCGCGGTTCGTCCATCGCCCTGGGGATCGGTGCACTCACCAACGCCGCCGTCGCCGGAGCCGGGCTCCTCCCGCTCAGTGCGGGCCAGGGCATCGGCAGGCTCCAGTTCCTGCTCGCCTGCGCCGCTGTGCTGGTGGCGTCGGTGATCCTCATGATCGCCGCCCCGAAAGGTGACGGGACGTTCGTCGCCTTCGTGTTCGCCTCCGTCATCGGCGTACTGGTGACCTTCGTCGCGATCATGACCGGCATGGAGCCGGCCGAGACCGCGGCCGTGTGCGCACCCCTCTCGGTGGGGCTCCTCGCCTTCCTGCCAGGGCTCTCCACCCGCTTCGCACGTCTCCCGATCGGCTTCGAGCCGCCCCGTACCACCGTCGGTGACTACGGGACGTCCGACCCGGCACCGCAGGGCCCGGTCGACGCCGAGCGCATCACCGCCCAGGCCCGGCGCGGCCACGAACTGCTCGTCGGCCTCGTCGGCGGATGCGCGCTCGTCGCCGTGGGAGCAGCGGCGGTGCTCGGCTTCACGGACAGCGTCTGGGGTCAGCTGCTGGCACTCGCCACCGGGGCCGCGATGCTGATGCGTGCCCACCTCTTCCGCTACACGGCCCAGGTCGGCTGCGCCCTGGGTGCGGGCCTCGCCGCGCTCGTGCTCCTCGGCCTCGGACTGTCGCTCAACCCGCCGGTCGCCCTCATACGCGAGGCGCTCGGCGGGGACACCGCAGGCCTGGACATCCGTACGATCTGGCTGACCGCCGCGGTCGCCGGGGTCGCCGCGCTGATCACCGCCATCGGGCTGATCGTGCCGCGCAAGGGAGTCACCCCCTTCTGGGGACGTTTCCTGGAGATCGCCGAGGCCTGCGTGCTCCTGACGCTGCTGCCGCTGTGTCTCGCCGTTTTCGACGTCTATCACTCGATCCGGGCACTCACCAGCTGACACCCGTCGGGGGCGCTCCGAACGGCTGGTACTCTGACCTGTGGCCGTTTGTGTACGCGTCCCCGGATCATCCTGGGGGCTGCGCTCATCGGACCTTCGCCTCCGAGTCACGGAAGCTCCCCTGAGATCAAGACCAGGGGCACTCGTGGGCGCATCGAACACCAAGAGGAGTACGCGTGCCGCTCGACGCCGCTACGAAGAAGCAGATCATGTCCGAGTTCGCCCAGAAGGAGGGTGACACCGGATCCCCCGAGGTCCAGGTCGCCATGCTCTCCCGCCGGATCTCGGACCTGACGGAGCACCTCAAGACGCACAAGCACGACCACCACTCCCGTCGTGGTCTGCTGATCCTGGTCGGCCAGCGTCGCCGCCTCCTTCAGTACCTGGCCAAGAAGGACATCCAGCGCTTCCGTGCGCTCGTCGACCGCCTCGGCATCCGCCGCGGTGCGGCCGGCGGCGCCAAGTAAGGACGCTGTGAGAGGGAGCGGCACCCGGTTCCAGGGGGCCGCTCCCTTTGCTGTACGTGCGTGACCGGGGTCAGGCTCAGTAACCTGGACGCACGACAACAGAACGAGGAGAGGCGCCCCACGGCCGCCGCCGGTCCTCGGTAGTGGCCCCCGGGACAACGCCCGGGAGCTTCGATCGAAGACCGGCCCGCACACACGGTGCGCTTCTCCGCACCGTCCTCCGTCACACGGGCGGCAGGACGAAAGACGACGAGTATGGAGAAATCACTAGTGGAGAACGAGACCCACTACGCCGAAGCCGTGATCGACAACGGTACTTTCGGCACCCGCACCATCCGCTTCGAGACGGGCCGTCTGGCCAAGCAGGCCGCCGGCTCCGCCGTCGCGTACCTGGACGACGACACCATGGTGCTGTCGGCCACGACCGCTTCCAAGCGGCCCAAGGACCAGCTCGACTTCTTCCCCCTCACGGTGGACGTCGAGGAGCGGCAGTACGCGGCCGGCAAGATCCCCGGCTCCTTCTTCCGCCGTGAGGGCCGGCCCTCCGAGGACGCGATCCTCACCTGCCGCCTGATCGACCGCCCGCTGCGCCCCTCCTTCAAGAAGGGCCTGCGCAACGAGATCCAGATCGTCGAGACGATCATGGCGCTCAACCCCGACCACCTGTACGACGTGGTCGCGATCAACGCCGCCTCCGCTTCCACGATCCTGGCGGGCCTGCCCTTCTCCGGCCCCATCGGCGCCACCCGTGTCGCCCTGATCAAGGGCCAGTGGGTCGCCTTCCCGACGCACACCGAGCTCGAGGACGCCGTCTTCGACATGGTCGTCGCCGGTCGCGTCCTGGAGGACGGCGACGTCGCGATCATGATGGTCGAGGCCGAGGCCACCGAGAAGACCATCCAGCTCGTCAAGGACGGCGCCGAGGCCCCGACCGAAGAGGTCGTCGCCGCCGGTCTCGAGGCCGCGAAGCCCTTCATCAAGGCGCTCTGCAAGGCCCAGTCCGACCTCGCCGCCAAGGCTGCCAAGCCCACCGGCGAGTTCCCGGTCTTCCTCGACTACCAGGACGACGTCCTGGAGGCGCTCACCGGCGCCGTCAGCACCGAGCTCGCCAAGGCGCTCACCATCGCCGGCAAGCAGGCGCGCGAGACGGAGCTGGACCGCATCAAGGAGATCGCGGGCGAGAAGCTCCTCCCGGCCTTCGAGGGCCGCGAGAAGGAGATCTCCGGTGCCTACCGCGCGCTGACCAAGAAGCTGGTCCGCGAGCGCGTCATCAAGGACAAGGTCCGCATCGACGGCCGCGGCGTCACGGACATCCGTACGCTGGCCGCCGAGGTCGAGGCCATCCCGCGTGTGCACGGTTCGGCGCTGTTCGAGCGTGGCGAGACCCAGATCCTGGGCGTCACCACCCTCAACATGCTCCGCATGGAGCAGCAGCTGGACACCCTCTCCCCGGTGACCCGCAAGCGCTACATGCACAACTACAACTTCCCGCCGTACTCCGTCGGTGAGACCGGCCGCGTGGGCTCGCCCAAGCGCCGCGAGATCGGCCACGGTGCGCTCGCCGAGCGCGCCATCGTGCCGGTGCTGCCGTCGCGCGAGGAGTTCCCCTACGCGATCCGCCAGGTCTCCGAGGCGCTGGGCTCCAACGGCTCGACGTCCATGGGCTCGGTCTGCGCCTCCACCATGTCGCTGCTGAACGCCGGTGTGCCCCTCAAGGCCGCTGTCGCCGGTATCGCCATGGGCCTGATCTCGCAGGAGATCGACGGCAAGACCCACTACGTCGCCCTCACCGACATCCTCGGTGCCGAGGACGCCTTCGGCGACATGGACTTCAAGGTCGCCGGTACGAAGCAGTTCGTGACCGCGCTCCAGCTCGACACCAAGCTCGACGGCATCCCCGCCTCGGTCCTGGCCGCCGCGCTGAAGCAGGCCCGTGACGCGCGTCTGCACATCCTGGACGTCATGAACGAGGCCATCGACGTCCCGGACGAGATGTCCCCGAACGCCCCCCGGATCATCACCGTCAAGATCCCGGTGGACAAGATCGGTGAGGTCATCGGCCCCAAGGGCAAGATGATCAACCAGATCCAGGAGGACACCGGCGCGGACATCACGATCGAGGACGACGGCACCATCTACATCGGTGCCCAGCAGGGCTCGCAGGCCGAGGCCGCCCGCGCCACGATCAACGCCATCGCCAACCCGACCATGCCGGAGGTCGGCGAGCGTTACCTGGGTACGGTCGTCAAGACCACCACCTTCGGTGCGTTCGTCTCCCTGATGCCCGGCAAGGACGGTCTGCTGCACATCTCGCAGATCCGCAAGCTCGCCGGTGGCAAGCGCGTGGAGAACGTCGAGGACGTGCTCGGCGTCGGCGCCAAGGTCCAGGTCGAGATCGCGGAGATCGACTCCCGCGGCAAGCTCTCCCTCATCCCCGTCATCGAGGGTGAAGAGGACGAGAAGAAGGACGACACCGACAAGTGACGTCCCGTAGTTCCGTGACGACGGCCCGCACCTCCTCGGAGGCGCGGGCCGTCGCCCGTACCCAAACGCTTCTCAAGGGCAGCAACGGCGTCGGCACCGTCCGCCGCACCGTCCTTCCGGGCGGTCTCCGGGTCGTCACCGAGACGCTGCCCTCCGTACGCTCCGCCACCTTCGGGATCTGGGCCAACGTCGGATCACGCGACGAGACACCCACCCTGAACGGCGCGACGCACTACCTCGAACACCTCCTCTTCAAGGGCACGGCCAAGCGCAGCGCCCTCGACATCTCGTCCGCGATCGACGCGGTCGGCGGCGAGATGAACGCCTTCACGGCGAAGGAGTACACCTGCTACTACGCGCGGGTGCTGGACACCGATCTGCCACTGGCCATCGACGTCGTCTGCGACATGCTGACCGGCTCGCTGATCGCCCCTGAGGACGTCGACGCCGAGCGCGGCGTCATCCTCGAGGAGATCGCGATGACGGAGGACGATCCGGGTGACTGTGTGCACGACCTGTTCGCGCACACCATGCTCGGCGACACCCCGCTGGGCCGCCCGGTCCTCGGCACGGTCGACACGATCAACGCGCTGAACCGCGCCCAGATCGCCCGCTTCTACAAGAAGCACTACGACCCCACGCACCTGGTCGTCGCCGCCGCCGGCAACGTCGACCACGCCACGGTCGTACGGCAGGTCCGCAGAGCGTTCGAGCGCGCCGGTGCCCTGAGCCGCACCGACGCCGTACCCACGGCACCGCGCGAGGGCTCCCGCACCCTGCGTGCCACGGGCCGCGTCGAACTGCTGAACCGCAAGACCGAGCAGGCCCACGTCGTCCTCGGTATGCCCGGCCTGGCCAGGACGGATGAGCGCCGCTGGGCACTCGGCGTCCTGAACACCGCCCTCGGCGGCGGCATGAGCTCCCGCCTCTTCCAGGAGGTACGGGAGAAGCGTGGGCTCGCCTACAGCGTGTACTCGTACACCTCGGGCTTCGCCGACTGCGGGCTCTTCGGTGTGTACGCGGGCTGCCGGCCCAGCCAGGTGCACGACGTCCTCAAGATCTGCCGCGACGAGCTCGACCGTGTGGCGAGCGAGGGCATCGGCGACGAGGAGATCGGCCGCGCCGTAGGCCAGCTCGCCGGTTCCACCGTCCTCGGCCTGGAGGACACGGGCGCGCTCATGAACCGCATCGGCAAGAGCGAGCTCTGCTGGGGCGAACAGATGTCCGTCGATGACATGCTGGCCAAGATCGCGGCGGTCACCCCCGACGAGGTCCGGGCCGTGGCGGCCGACGTCCTCGGACAGCGGCCCTCGCTCTCGGTCATCGGCCCGCTGAAGGACAAGCAGGCGGACCGCCTCCAGGAAGCGGTCTCCTAACCACCCCGTAAGGAAAGAGCACATGAGCAAGCTGCGCGTGGCCGTTCTCGGCGCCAAGGGACGCATCGGTTCCGAGGCGGTACGAGCCGTGGAGGCCGCCGACGACATGGAGCTGGTGGCTGCGCTCGGCCGCGGCGACACGCTGGAGACCCTCACGGAGACCGGTGCCCAGGCGGTCGTCGAGCTGACCACACCCGCGTCGGTGATGGACAACCTCGACTTCTGCGTACGGCACGGGATCCATGCGGTCGTCGGCACCACGGGCTGGACCGACGAACGGCTCGCGCAGCTGAACACCTGGCTCTCCGGTTCGCCGGAGACCGGTGTGCTCATCGCGCCGAACTTCTCCATCGGCGCGGTCCTCACGATGAAGTTCGCGGAACAGGCCGCCCGCTACTTCGAGTCCGTCGAGGTCATCGAGCTCCACCACCCCGCCAAGGTGGATGCACCCTCCGGTACGGCCACCCGCACCGCCCAGCTCATCGCCGCGGCCCGCGGAAGGGCCGGAGCGGCGCCGCAGCCCGACGCCACCACGACGGCGCTGCACGGTGCGCGCGGCGCGGACGTCGACGGAATCCCGGTCCACTCGGTCCGGCTCCGCGGTCTTCTCGCCCACCAGGAGGTCCTGCTCGGCAGTGAGGGCGAGACCCTCACCATCCGCCACGACTCGCTGCACCACAGCAGCTTCATGCCGGGCATCCTGCTCGGCACCCGCCGCGTGGTGACCACTCCCGGCCTCACCTTCGGCCTGGAACACTTCCTCGACCTGAACTGACTGGGCCCAACCCCATGCGCGCAAAGCTCACCTACGTCGTCACCGCTGCCGTCCTGGTCTTCTACTTCGTCCTGGCCGGCAGCCGGGGCGTTCTGCTCATCCGGCACGGCACGCTGCTCACGGTCACCTTCGGCGTAGCGGTGCTGATCCTGCCGGTGATCGGGATCTGGTTCCTGTGGAAGAACACGCAGTTCGTCCGCCGGGCCAACGCCCTGGCCGCCGAACTGGACGCCGAGGGCGGCCTCCCCGTCGACGAGTTGCTGCGCACCCCGTCCGGGCGCATCGACCGCGACTCCGCCGACGCCGTGTTCGCACGGCGCCGTGAGGAGACCGAGGACAGTCCGGACGACTGGCGCTGCTGGTTCCGGCTGGCGGTCGCCTACCAGGACGCGAGGGACACCCCACGCGCCCGTAAGGCGATGCAGCGTGCCATCGCCCTGCGCACGAACGAGCCGGTACGCGCCTGAGCGGCGCCGTACCGGCTCGTGAGGTGTCTCTGCGGCCCGGAACACCCAGCGGGGGGCCGCGGCACCGTCAGTCCGTGCGGTACTCGTCGCTCCAGGCCTCGACCGAGTCCGTAGCGCGCTCGAACGCCTCGCCACGGGCAAGGAAGTCCCCGTTGCGGTCGGTGACCAGCGGCGCCAACGGGTCGCCGCTCTTGCGCACCACGATCAGGGCCTGTCCCTGCACCGTGCGCGGGAGACCGAGCCATTTCACCGGTTGCTGTACGGTGCGCACCGCTGCGGTGTCCTCCCACCGCACGGTGGTCGTACGGAAGAAGCCCACACGGCGTACGCCGTGCCGGCTCACCCAGGCACCGACCCGCAGCAGCCGCAGTGCGCAGGCGATCACCACGGCGGCGAGTGCGAAAATCGCGGTGGCACCGGACAGCGACCCGGTGAACGTGATGATCATCGCGGCAAGCAGCACGAAGGAAGCCAGAAGCAGCAGGGTGGCTGCCGCCGCGACCCGCCACGGACCGAGGCGGTACGGCCGCCGCCAGCTGTCGTGGTCGTCGAACGGCAGCGCGATGTCCTCTGCGTCCGCGTCGAATGCGCGGTCGGCCGTCAGGAAGGGCAGGGGCACGACTGATCCTCACTCACAAGCACGCTCGATTGCTGTGCCCGGTGAGGCTACCGAGCAGCCCACCGGCCGACCACCCCAGGGGGCCCGTACGGGTCAGCGGTGCTGCGAAGCCTCGGATGTCTGGCTGTGGGACGGTGTCCGGTCGGTGTCGAGAGCGGGCAGGCCGAGGAGCAGTGAGCCGGCGAAGCCGGCGACCAGCGTCAGACCTACGAGGCCATGGGCGGCCAGCTGCGAGCGACTGGCGCGTCGGCGGGGAGGCGGAGTGACATTACTGCGGAATCGGTCGGCCTCGGCGACGAACGAGAACGGGACGGATTCACGCCGGCGGAACATGAGGAAGCTCTCCTTGAACTCTGTGACGGGTGCTGCTAATGAGTCAGACGTACGAAAGGCCCGATCGGTGCCCCGAATCGCCG
The DNA here is from genome assembly GCF_053591835.1 of Streptomyces sp. NPDC002911. Taxonomy (NCBI): domain Bacteria; kingdom Bacillati; phylum Actinomycetota; class Actinomycetes; order Kitasatosporales; family Streptomycetaceae; genus Streptomyces; species Streptomyces sp. NPDC002911. Next base: position 171,488 of record NZ_JBSFUO010000015.1, read on the forward strand.
AACCCGTGCGAATTTTCCCACTGACGGATGCCGTCCCCGGGGCCCGTAGAGTGGACGCCGCCCGAGCGACGCCATTGGAAGGACCCCCGCCGGTGACCGACACCCCTGAGCCCACGAAGGCCCACTTCCGCAGCGATGTCACCGTTGACCTGGTGAAGTCAGCGGCCAGCGACTCCGACGTGCTGTTCGCAGCCCGTGTGTCCACGGCCGGGGAGCAGTCCCTGGAAGAGGTCACCAAGGATCCCGAGCGCTCCAAGGGGCTCATCAACTACCTGATGCGGGACCGGCACGGCAGTCCGTTCGAGCACAACTCGATGACCTTCTTCATCAGTGCCCCGATCTTCGTGTTCCGCGAGTTCATGCGGCACCGCGTGGGCTGGTCGTACAACGAGGAATCGGGTCGTTACAGGGAGCTCGAGCCGGTCTTCTACGTCCCGGGGGAGTCCCGCAAACTCATCCAGCAGGGCCGCCCCGGCAAGTACGAATTCGTCGAGGGGACCCCGGAGCAGCATGAGCTCACGAGCCGCGCCATGGAGGCCTCGTACCGCCAGGCGTACGACGCCTACCAGGAGATGCTTGCCGCCGGAGTCGCCCGGGAGGTCGCCCGCGCCGTGCTCCCCGTCGGCCTGTTCTCCACGATGTACGCCACCTGCAACGCCCGCTCGCTCATGCACTTCCTCGGCCTGCGCACGCAGCACGAGCTGGCCAAGGTGCCGTCCTTCCCGCAGCGCGAGATCGAAATGGTCGGCGAGCAGATGGAACAGCACTGGCAGAACCTGATGCCGCTCACTAGTGCCGCATTCAATAAAAACGGGCGGGTAGCCCCGTAGGCGGTGTCCGTATTGCGACGTTTCATGAAGTTCATCTAGGCTGATCAAACGGACCCGGCACTGCTTGAACCCCCGAGCAGGCAGTGCCGGGTTCCTCTTCCTCGTCCCCCGAGGGAGCGCGGCGCGCCGAGCAACGAGTAGCGTGTTACCCATGGCTCCGATCTCCACTCCGCAGACCCCCTTCGGGAGGGTCCTCACCGCTATGGTCACGCCCTTTACGGCGGACGGCGCACTCGACCTCGACGGCGCCCAGCGGCTCGCCGTCCATCTGGTGGACGCAGGCAATGACGGCCTGGTCATCAACGGCACCACGGGCGAGTCCCCGACCACCAGCGACGCGGAGAAAGACCAGCTCGTAAGGGCTGTGGTGGAAGCCGTAGGAGACCGGGCCCACGTCATCGCGGGTGTCGGCACCAATGACACCCGGCACAGCATCGAGCTGGCCCGCTCCGCGGAGCGCACCGGCGCCCACGGCCTGCTGGCCGTCACGCCGTACTACAACAAGCCGCCGCAGGAGGGCCTCCTCCGGCACTTCAACGCCATCGCGGACTCCACCGGACTGCCGGTGATGCTGTACGACATTCCCGGCCGCAGCGGTGTGCCGATCGACACAGAGACGCTCGTGCGACTCGCCGAGCATCCCAGGATCGTCGCCAACAAGGACGCCAAGGGAGACCTGGGCCGCTCCAGCTGGGCCATCGCTCAGTCCGGCCTCGCCTGGTACTCCGGCGACGACATGCTCAACCTCCCGCTCCTCTCGGTCGGCGCCGTCGGTTCCGTCTCCGTCGTCGGCCATGTCGTCACTCCGGAGCTGCGCGCGCTCATCGAGGCGTTCCTCGGCGGCGATGTGCAGAAGGCCACGGAGATCCATCAGAAGCTGCTCCCGGTCTTCACCGGGATGTTCCGCACCCAGGGCGTGATCACCACCAAGGCCGCGCTCACCCTGCAGGGCCTGCCCGCCGGTCCGCTGCGCCTCCCTCTGGTGGAACTCACCGCACAGGAGACGGCCCAGCTCAAGATCGATCTGGCCGCCGGTGGGGTACAGCTCTGACCACGGACTTCACAACTGAATACGCGGGGACACTCGCGGCGGAAACACCACCTGACAACAGCAAGTGCACGATCGACATACGCGCCACGTGCCCTCAGCGGTACGTGGCGCGCGTGGTAAGGAGAGTCTTTTGAGTCATCCGCATCCTGAACTCGGTACCCCGCCGAAGCTCCCCAAGGGCGGCCTGCGGGTCACCCCGCTGGGCGGCCTTGGCGAAATCGGCCGCAACATGACGGTCTTCGAGTACGGCGGCCGTCTGCTCATCGTCGACTGCGGTGTGCTCTTCCCCGAGGAGGAGCAGCCCGGCATCGACCTGATCCTGCCGGACTTCACCACCATCCGGGACCGCCTGGACGACATCGAGGGCATCGTCCTCACACACGGCCACGAGGACCACATCGGTGGCGTGCCGTATCTGCTCCGGCTGAAGCCGGACATCCCGCTGATCGGCTCCAAGCTGACCCTCGCGCTCATCGAGGCCAAGCTCCAGGAGCACCGGATCCGCCCCTACACCCTTGAGGTGGTCGAGGGGCAGCGCGAGCGCATCGGCGTGTTCGACTGCGAGTTCATCGCGGTCAACCACTCCATCCCGGACGCTCTCGCCGTCGCCATCCGCACTCCAGCGGGCCTGGCCGTCGCGACCGGTGACTTCAAGATGGACCAGCTCCCGCTGGACGGCCGTCTCACCGACCTGCACGCCTTCGCCCGGCTGAGCGAGGAGGGCATCGACCTGCTGCTCTCCGACTCGACGAACGCCGAGGTTCCCGGCTTCGTCCCGCCGGAGAAGGACATCTCCAACGTCCTGCGTACGGTCTTCGCCAACGCCCAGAAGCGCATCATCGTGGCGAGTTTCGCCAGCCACGTCCACCGCATCCAGCAGATCCTGGACGCCGCCCACGAGTACGGCCGCCGGGTCGCTTTCGTCGGACGGTCCATGGTCCGCAACATGGGGATCGCCCGTGACCTGGGTTATCTGAAGGTGCCCGCCGGCCTGGTCGTCGACGTCAAGACCCTCGACGACCTGCCCGACGACGAGGTCGTGCTGGTCTGCACGGGTTCCCAGGGCGAGCCGATGGCCGCGCTCTCCCGCATGGCCAACCGCGACCATCAGATCCGGATCGTCCCGGGCGACACCGTGATCCTGGCGTCGTCCCTGATCCCCGGTAACGAGAACGCCGTCTACCGCGTGATCAACGGCCTGACCCGCTGGGGTGCGAACGTCGTCCACAAGGGCAATGCCAAGGTTCACGTCTCGGGCCACGCCTCGGCCGGCGAGCTGCTGTACTTCTACAACATCTGCAAGCCGAAGAACCTCATGCCGGTGCACGGCGAATGGCGCCATCTCAGGGCCAACGCCGAACTCGGTGCGCTGACCGGCGTGCCGAAGGACCACATCGTCATCGCCGAGGACGGCGTGGTCGTCGACCTCGTCGACGGCAAGGCGAAGATCGTCGGCAAGGTCCAGGCCGGCTACGTGTACGTGGACGGCCTCTCGGTCGGCGACGTCACCGAGACGTCCCTGAAGGACCGGCGCATCCTCGGCGACGAGGGGATCATCTCGGTCTTCATCGTGGTCGACAGCTCGTCCGGCAAGATCGTGGGCGGTCCGCACATCCAGGCCCGGGGCTCAGGCATCGATGACGGTGCCTTCACCGCGGTGGTGCCCAAGGTCGAGGACGCCCTCAACAAGTCGGCCCAGGACGGGGTGATGGAGCCGCACCAGCTCCAGCAGCTGGTCCGGCGCACGGTGGGCAAGTGGGTGTCGGACACCTACCGCCGGCGTCCCATGATCCTTCCGGTCGTCGTCGAGGTCTGACCCCGACGGCCGCCGTCAGGCCGCCAACCCGGAGCGGGGCGCCACGATTTGCATCGCGGCGCCCCGCTCCAGTAGGTTTGCCACTCCGCCTGAACGGGAAGTGCCTTGCGCATCTGTGCGCCGGGAGTCCCCGAGGAGGCGGGAGATTCGACTCAGAACTTCTGATAAAGTCGGACCAGCCGAAAGGCAAAGGCCACTCCAAAGGCCGCCGGAATCAAATTCGGACCGGAAACGGAACGAAAAGAGTCTGGTAAAGTTGGGACCGCCGGAAAGGAAAACGCGAAAGCGAAGAACTGGAAAGCGAAACGGCGGGAACCCGCTTCGGCCGGGAATCGGACACGAAAGAGTCTGATAGAGTCGGAAACGCAAGAACGAAGGGAAGCGCCCGGAGGGCCCCGGTGAAACG
>NZ_JBSFUO010000016.1:0-144868 GCF_053591835.1 Streptomyces sp. NPDC002911
GCGGGACGCGTCGCGTCACCGAACGGGTCGTTGCCACGCCAGCCCACGGTCCAGAGACCGAAGGTGAACCTGTCCGCGGGGGTGGGAGTGAAGCGGTCCGGCATTGCACAGCCTCTTGTCGACGTCGGGCCCGGATGACAGCTGCGCCGCCCGGCCAATTTGTTTGCTTGCAGTACTAATACGCCATCCCGTCGAAGGTTTCTAGACCATTTCCGTGACGTATCGGTCACGTGGCGCCAACATGGCAGATCCGGGGCCACATCATGCGATTCGGCTACTCGGGCATTCCGGTAATTCCCGTCGCGCACCAGCCCTGTCGGGCGCATTTGTTTTGTGTACGATCAAAACCGAGAGGACCCGCAGCCGCGCTTGCCGCATGGCGCCCTGACGTCCCGCCCGCACCTCCTGATCGGCTAAGGACCACCCCCATGAAGTTCACCGACGGCTTCTGGCAGATGCGCAGTGGTGTGCACGCCTCGTACGCCACGGAAGTCCGCGACGTCCGCCTCGACGACGACCGTCTCGCCGCCTACGCCGCCGTCAAGCGCGTCGAGCGCCGCGGCGACACGCTGAACGCTCCGCTGATCACCGTGGAGGCCTACGCGCCTGCCGAGGGCGTCATCGCGGTGCGTCTCACCCACCACGCCGGCAAGCGCCGTAAGGGCCCCGACTTCGAACTGCCGGGCGCCGACCCGCAGTCCGCCGCCACGACCCGCACCCAGGGCACGACCGCCGAGCTGACCAGCGGCCCGCTGACCCTGCGGCTTCCCACCGAGGGGGCCTTCGGCCTGGAGTTCCTCGACGGGGACGGCAGGGTCCTGACCTCCGCCGGCCGCAAGGGCAGCGCGTTCGCCACCGTCGACGACGGCAGCCACCACATGTTCGCCCAGCTCGCCCTCGGTGTGGGCGAGACCGTCCACGGCCTCGGTGAGCGCTTCACGCCGTACGTCAAGAACGGCCAGGTCGTCGACATGTGGCAGGCCGACGGCGGCACCAGCAGTGAGCAGGCCTACAAGAACATCCCGTTCTACCTCTCCTCGCGCGGTTACGGCGTCTTCGTCAACCACCCCGGCAAGGTCTCGTTCGAGATCGGCTCCGAGGCCGTCGGCCAGGTGCAGTTCAGTGTCGAGGACCAGACGATGGAGTACTTCGTCGTCGCGGGCCCCACCCCGAAGGACGTACTGTCCCGCTACGCCGCCCTCACCGGCCTCCCCGCGCTCCCTCCGGCCTGGTCGTTCGGCCTCTGGCTGACCACCTCCTTCACCACCTCCTACGACGAGGCCACCGTCACCTCCTTCGTCGACGGCATGGCCGAGCGCGGCATCCCGCTGAGCGTCTTCCACTTCGACTGCTTCTGGATGCGCGAGTACCAGTGGTGCGACTTCGAGTGGGACCCGGCGGTCTTCCCCGACCCGGAGGGCATGATCGCCCGGCTCAAGGACAAGGGCCTGAAGATCTGCGTCTGGATCAACCCGTACATCGGGCAGAAGAGCGCCCTCTACGAAGAGGGCGTCGCCAAGGGCTACTTCGTCGAGACCACCGACGGCGACATCTGGCAGTGGGACAAGTGGCAGGCCGGCATGGCGCTGGTCGACTTCACCAACCCCGAGGCCACCGCCTGGTACCAGGCCAAGCTCAAGGTCCTCCTGGACCAGGGTGTCGACGGCTTCAAGACCGACTTCGGCGAGCGCATCCCGACGGACGTCGTCTGGCACGACGGCTCCGACACCGAGCGCATGCACAACTACTACACGCACCTCTACAACAAGGCCGTCTTCGAGATCCTGGAGGAGGAGCGGGGCGCAGGCGAGGCCGTTCTCTTCGCCCGCTCGGCCGCCGCCGGAGGCCAGCAGTTCCCGGTCCACTGGGGCGGCGACTGCTGGTCCTCCTTCGAGGCCATGGCGGAGTCCCTGCGCGGCGGCCTCTCGCTGTCCCTGTCCGGCTTCGGCTTCTGGAGCCACGACATCGGCGGCTTCGAGGGCACCCCGGACCCGGCGGTCTTCAAGCGCTGGCTCGCCTTCGGCCTGCTCTCCTCGCACAGCCGGCTGCACGGCTCCTCGTCGTACCGCGTGCCGTGGGAGTTCGGCGACGAGGCGGTGGACGTGGCCCGGCAGTTCACCCGCCTCAAGCACCGTCTGATGCCGTACCTCTACGGCGCCGCCGTCGAGGCCCACCGCACGGGTGTCCCGACCATGCGCCCCCTGCTGCTGGAGTTCCCGGACGACCCGACGGCCCGCACGGCGGACCGCGAGTACCTGCTGGGCCCGGACGTCCTGGTCGCCCCGGTCTTCACCGAGGACGGGGAGGTGGAGTACTACGTCCCCGAGGGCACCTGGACCCACTTCCTCACCGGCGAGACGGTCACCGGCCCCGCCTGGCGCCGCGAGACCCACGGCTTCGACAGCCTGCCGCTGCTGGTCCGCCAGGGAGCGGTCCTGCCGCTCGGCGCGGACGAGTCCCGCCCTGACGGCGAGTGGCTCGACCACCTCGAACTCCGCGTCTACGCCCCGGAGGGCACCGGCGACTTCACCCGCACGGTGACTGTCCCCGACCGCACGGGCGCGGTGGCCGCCACGTACGAGGTGGTTCACGAGGGCGGCCAGGTCCGCGTCACGACGGACACGGACCAGCCGTACACGGTGACGGTCGTAGGCTGAGCCCTTACGACCCTTTCCGAGCCGGCCCCGCCCGGGGCCGGCTCCCCGGCGCAAGGTGGAGTCCATGGGCGAGCTGCTTCTGATCCGGCACGGCGAGACGGAATGGTCCCGCTCCGGACAGCACACGAGTCACACGGACCTGCCGCTGACCGAGCTCGGGGAGCGTCAGGCCCGCGCGCTCGTCCCCGTCCTCGCGGAACGCACCGTCGGCCTGACCCTGGTCAGCCCCCTCCTGCGCGCCCGCCGCACGGCGGAACTGGCCGGCCTGCGCGCGCCCCGCGTGACACCGGACCTCCACGAGTGGGACTACGGCGCGTACGAGGGCATCACCACGGTGGAGATCCGCCGCACCCGCCCCGACTGGGACCTCTGGAGGGACGGAGTCGCCCCCGGCCCCCAGGACCACCCCGGCGAGTCCCCGTCCGAGGTCGCGGACCGCGCGGACCGGATCCTGGCCGAGGTCGGTGCGGCGGCCTCCCGTATGGGCCACGACGACATCGCCCTGGTCGCCCACTCCCATTTCCTGCGCGTCCTCACGGCTCGCTACCTGGGGCTGCCGGTCACCGGCGGCGAACTGTTCCAGCTGGCCACGGGCGCGGTCTCGTGCCTCGGCCGGGAACACGGCAAGCCGGTCGTCAAGGCCATGAACATCGCCATCCCGAAGAGCATGTTCGAGGCGGCGGGCTGCTGACAGGACTTCCCGTGCGGCCCGTTGCGGCACACCCGGCAGCGGTCAGTCCGGCCACGGCGCCGGCCCGGACCCCGGGGCCCGTACGAGACAGGGGGGCCGAGTTCCGCGGGCCGGGTGAAGCCCGACAGGGCCAGGGTCAGCTCGAACTCCGCGAGGAGCGTCCGGATGACGTGCTCCACTCCCGGCCGGCCGTCGAGCGCGAGACCGTGGACATAAGGGCGGCCGAGCAGCACCGTCCGCGCACCCAGCGCCAGGGCCTGGATCCACACCAGGACGGGTGCGGGCCGTCGCGCGGCCGCCGAGGCGTGCGCGGTGACGTCGAGAACCACCCACCACCCGCTGGTGCGGGAGCTCGCCGAGTGACGGCGGGAGAGCGCCGCTCCTGAGGGCTTCGGCGAACGGCGTGGCGGCCGGTTCCTCGTTTCGAGGCGCCGGCCGCCCAGCCGTGTTGCCAAGTACCGGATGTGGTGGCGCATCAACGATGCTCCGTGGATTCTCGAGAACTGCGAAAACGTTGTAGAGGTCATGGAGAAGTTGGCGCCCCGTTAGGATGACGCGTCGAACAATTGGGCGACTCGTGTGGCACATGACAGGGAACTGGGGAGCATGGACGCGCAGACGTATGGAGGGGCGGACGAGGTCGACCCCGCGGACCAGTGGGTGGTCAATCCTGAAACCGGCACGTACGAAATGCGCCTGAACGGTCCTTCAGCGGCTCGTCCCCTTGACGACGACGGCGCCGGATGCCCTTCGCCCGAGGGTGCCGCCACTCCCGCGGGCCCCCGCGTACCCCGGCAGCGCAACCGCCGCAACGCGTCCGCTCCCGACACCGCGCCCGGATCCGGCCGCCGCAAGCGCAAGCAGCGCGGCAGGAAGCAGGTGCTGATGTGGACGGGGGGCGGCCTCGCGTTCATCCTCGTCGGGACGTCGGCGTACGCGTATTACTGGTACAGCCGCCTGGACGGCAACATCACCACGGTCGACATCGGCGACGTGGGGAGCGACAGCGTCCTGGCGGACGGCCCGGCCAACATCCTGATCATCGGCAACGACATACGCGTCGGAAAGGGCAACGAGGGTTACGGAAACCGGGACAACGTCACCGGCCACGCCGACACCACCCTCCTCTTCCACATATCGGGTGACCGCTCCAACGCGACCGTGGTGAGCATCCCCCGGGACCTCATGACCACGATCCCGGACTGTGAGACCAAACAGCCCGACGCCTCGAGCAAGGTCATCGCCGGCTCGGCATCCCCCACCAAATTCAACGAGTCCTTCGGGGTGAACGGCCGCGATCCAGGCTGCACCATGCGTACGGTCGAGGGCATCACGGACCTCGAGATCGACCATTTCATGATGTTCGACTTCAACGCGGTCAAGACGCTGTCGACCGCGGTCGGCGGTGTCGAGGTGTGTCTGAAGGAGCCCATCAAGGACGAAGGCGGCGGGTCCAAGCTCGACCTGCCGGCGGGGAAGAGCCGGATCGCGGGAGAGGACGCGCTGTCGTTCCTCCGCAACCGGCACGGTCTCAAGAACGAGAGCGACCTGGACCGGATCGGGATGCAGCAGAAGTTCGTCGCGTCGATGATGCGGCAGCTGAAGGAAGACACGCTGAGCAGCCCCACGAAGATGCTCGACGTCGCCGAGGCGGCCACCAACGCCCTCACGGTGGACAAGGGGATAGGCAGCGCGGGCAAGCTGGTCACCCTCGCCAGGCAGCTCGGCAAGATCGACCTGAAGAACATCACCTTGATGACGCTTCCGGTGGTCGACAACCCGGCCGAGCCCACGCCCGTCACCGTCGTCCCGGACCCGGTCGAGGCGCCGAAGGTCTTCAGCATGCTGCAGAACGACGTGTCCTTCACCGAGGTGAAGAAGGAGCAGAAGGCGGCGAAGGACAAGCAGGCCGCTCTGCTCGAAGGCCCGCGGGCGGAGGCGTCGGACGTGCGCGTCGACCTCGCCAACGGCGGCGCACCGGGTGGGTCGGCGGGTGCGGTCCTGAGCTGGCTGAAGAACTCGAAGGGCTTGCTGAAGTCGAGCAACGTCGGCAACGCCCCGAAGAGCGTGGCCGCGACGATGCTGGAGTACGCGCCGAACCAGGCCGACCAGGCCCGTGCGCTCGCGGACATCATGGGCCTGCCGGCCTCGGCATTGAAGCCCGGCACGAAGGACGCCGCCGGGACGGAGCCGATGATGCTCGTGCTCGGGGCGGACTTCAAGGAGGCCGGCACACCCGTCGCCCCGCCGAAGAAAGTGGACGTCAAGCAGTCGCGGGCCGACGAGAGCGTGTGCGGGACGTAGTCGTGCCCGGGGGGGGCGACCGTCGCCGGGCGGCCCGTGAGGCACACGGACGGCAGGTTCCGTGTGGCGCGCCCGGGTCAGGCCGCCTTCTTCCTGAGTGACGTCAGGTGGGCGAAGACGACGACGTTGGAGGAGTAGCCGTTCTTCTTGTCGAAGCGCCCCCCGCAGGTCATGAGCCTGAGCTCGGGACGGCCGGTGGCGCCGTACACCTTGTCGTCGGGGAACTCGGCCTTCGTGTAGGTCTTCACCTCGTCGACGGTGAAGACCGCGGTCACCCGGTCCGCCCGGGTGACCTTCACGGTGTCACCCCGGCGCAGGGCGTTGAGATTGAGGAAGATCGCCGGTCCTGTCGCGGTGTCCCGGTGGCCGACGAGCAGAGAGGTCCCCGCTTCTCCGGGGGACGGTCCCTTGCTGTACCAGCCCACCAGCTTCGGCTTGCGCAGCGGCGGGACACCGAGCCGGCCCTTCTTGTCCAGGGTGAGGCCGGTGACGGAGGCCTCGATGAAGATCGCGGCGACGGCGACTTTCACAGGCCGGGAGTGCACCAGCGGTGTGTGCGAGGCCGGCACCGTCGCCTGCGGCTTGTGCGGTGCCCTCCGGAACGGCGGCGCCCCGCCGCCCGCGGCGTCGCTGCCGCGGGCGGCGGTGACCGACGAGGCTTCCTCGGACGGGTCCGAGCATGCCCACACGACGCCGGTCACCAGCGAGAAGGTCACGCACAGGGTCGTAGTGAGCCGGCATGCACGACTCGGACCCCGTCGACGCCGTCGGTCGCGTGTGTCAGACCTCGGTGCGGGCACGACGGCGTGCGGATCGGCGGACCATGACCAGCCCGGCGATGCCGGCGGCACCGGCGACGAGCGCGGCCGAGGCGCCGACGTTCGACTCGCTCTCGGAGCTCACGCTCTCCATGTCCGGGACGCCGCCGCCGCCCGCGGGCACCGCGCCGGAGGGCTTGTCGTAGGACTTCTCGCTGCCGGACCAGGACGAACCTTCGCCGTCGGTGTCGCCGCGACGCTCTTCGTTCTCGCTGCCGGCCCGGGAGGAACCCCCGTCGCTGCCGCCGCCGTGACGCCCCTCCTTCTTGCCCTCGTGGGCGCAGTCGACCGTGAAGGTCTTCTGCTTGGGCGCCGCACCCGGGACCGGCCACTGGAGCAGATAAGCACCGTCCGGAAGGCGGTACGTGTCGCTCTGGGCCCGGCCCTGTGAGAGCGGGAGGGTGTCGGCCAACGTGTTCGAGGTCAGGGGGGCCGTTGCCGGGGGCTGCTCGGTGATCGACCAGCCGATCGACGGCAACGCGTCGAAGTTGGTGGCTACGAGTCTGAACTCGCAGACCCTGATGATGCCCCCTTCGCGGTGCCCGCCACGCGAGTGATCGGCCGACTGGATGTCGATGTCGCCGCTCTCACCGAGGGCGAACGCGGCCGGAGCTCCGGCCAGGGCGACGCCGGCGACGGCGACCGCGGCGGCCACCGTGGTGCCCGCGCGGACACTGCGGGAGCGGACGGAAGCGGAAATGTGCATGCTGGGCTCCTTCAAGCCGAGATGATTGTCGTACTGATCACCTGATCGCCTAAGAGATGACATGGATCACCGGAAGAGTCCGTCGGGACACCGTGAAAACGGGTAAAAGTACCCTGACTAGCCGATAGTGGGTAGCGACTCGTCGGGCGGGGCGGCGCCGGAAGACCCTGGAGACAGGAGGACGGGCCCCCTGCGTGCGAGGGGGCCCGTTCTGTCACGTGGAGACCGGTGGGCGGGTCGGAATCAGCCCACGGGCGGAAGGAAGAAGAGCGGCCGGAGCGGTGCGCCCGGTGATTCGCAGGCGTATCCGTGGGGACACGCGCTGCACCACGGCACCGGGGGCGGCCACCCGCACGCGCGGGTGGCCGCCCCCGGCCTGTCAACTCCGGTCAGGCGGTCAGGAGATCAGCTCGATCTCCGCCAGCGTCGCCGCCGTCGTGCTCACCAGCCGGTACTTCGCGTACGCACCCGGCGCCTGCACCGAGAACACCCGGGTCTGCTTGTCCCAGGCGAACGTCTGGCCGGACCGCTTGTCGAGGTCCTTCCAGGTCGTCCCGTCCGCCGACCCCTGGAGCACCCAGCCCGTCGGGGCCTTTGCCGCCGTGGCCGAGGTCAGCGTGTACTGGACCGCCTTCGTGCCCTCGGCGGCCGGCAGGTCCGCGGACTCGACCGCGGCCGAAGTGGCCGATGTGTTGTCGTACAGCGCGCCGTCGCCCTTGAGCACGTCGCCCCGGGGCGTGGGCGCCTTGTCGTCCTTGGCGATGGAGACCGGGGCCGCGTCCTTGCCCGTGCCCCATGCCGACGGCTCGGAGCCCATGTCGAACTCCAGCACGCCGCCCTTGGCCAGCAGGTCGTGCGGCAGCGAAGTGGACGTCCACTTCTTGCCGTTGACCTTCAGTCCCTGGACGTAGATGTTCTCTGCGCTGTTCTTCGGAGCCTTGACGACCAGCTCGCGACCGTTCTCCAGGTGCACGGTCGTCTTCGTGAAGAGCGGCGAGCCGATCGCGTACTCACCGCTGCCCATGACCAGCGGGTAGAAGCCGAGCGAGGAGAAGAGGAACCAGGCCGACTGCTCGCCGTTGTCCTCGTCGCCGTGGTAGCCCTGCCCGATCTCGCTGCCGGTGTACAGCCGGCCGAGGACCTCGCGGACCTTCTCCTGCGTCTTCCAGGGCTGCGACGCCGCGTTGTACATGTACGTGGCGTGGTGTGCGACCTGGTTGCTGTGGCCGTACTGGCCCATCCGCACGTCGCGTGCCTCGGTCATCTCGTGGATGACACCGCCGTACGAACCGACGAACTCGGGTCCGGCGGTCTCGGGGGTCGCGAAGTACGTGTCCAGCTTCTTGGCCAGACCGTCGCGCCCGCCGTAGAGGTTGGCCAGGCCGCGGCTGTCCTGCGGGGCGGTGAAGGCGTAACCCCAGCCGTTGGTCTCCGTGTAGTCGTAGCCCCAGACACGGGGGTCGTACTGGTCGGAGGGCAGGCGCCAGTCACCGTTGGCCTTCTTGCCCTGGAAGAAGCCGGCCTTCTCGTCGAAGAGCTTGACGTAGTTCTGCGCGCGGTTGAGGAAGTACGCGGACTCCTCCTTGTAGCGCGCCTTCTTCGTCTTCTTGTAGAGGGCCTTGCCCATCTCGGCGATGCCGTAGTCGTTGAGGTAGCCCTCCAGCGACCAGGAAAGCCCCTCGTGCGTCGAGGTGTTGGCGTACCCGGTGAAGACCGAGGTCTCCATGCCCTTGCGGCCGACACCCGAGGACGGAGGGGCCACCGTGGCGTTCTTGACCGCCGCCTCGTACGCCGCCTCGGCGTCGAAGTCGACGCCCTTGACGTACGCGTCGGCGAAGGCCACGTCGGAGCTGGTGCCGGTCATAAGGTCCGCGTAGCCGGGGGAGGACCAGCGGGAGGTCCAGCCGCCGTCCTTGTAGTGCTGGACGAAGCCGTCGACCATCTTGCCGGCCTGCTTCGGGGAGAAGAAGGAGTACGCCGGCCAGGTCGTCCTATAGGTGTCCCAGAAGCCGTTGTTGACGTACACCTCACCCTTGACGATCTTCGCGCCGGTGTGGGTCGGGGTGTCGGTGCCGGTCTGCGGCGAGAAGGGGCTCGCGTAGGTGCTCTTGCCGTCGACCTGCTCGAATCCCGAGTTCGGGTAGAGGTAGAGCCGGTACAGGCTGGAGTAGAGCGTGGTCAGCTGGTCGGCGTTCGCACCCTCGACCTCGACCTTGCCGAGGATCTTGTCCCAGGCCTTCTGCGCGTTCTTCCTGACCTTGTCGAAGGAGGTCTTCGCGGGCAGTTCCATGGCGAGGTTCTTCTTCGCCTGGTCGACGCTGATCAGCGAGGTGGCCAGCCGCAGGTTGACCGTACGGTCCTTGCCCGCGTCGAAGCGGAAGAAGCCGGTCACATCGTCACCGCCGCCGCCCTTCAGTTTGCCGCTGTCGGTGACCGGCGCGTCGAAGGAGCCGTACACGAAGAGCCGGGTGGCTCCGGTGGAGAGGCCGCTCTTCACATCGGAGTAGCCGGTGAAGGAACCGGTCTCCGGGTCGAGGGTGAGTCCGCCCCTGTTGTCGACGTTGTCGAAGACCAGGCTCGCGTCGTCGCCGGGGTAGGTGAACCGCATCCGCGCCGCATGGTCGGTGGGCGCCATCTCGGCCTTGAGGCCGTTCTCGAACGTCACCCCGTAGTAGTGCGGGGTCGCCGTCTCGTTCTCGTGGCGGAACGGAAGCGCGCGGGCCGTGCGGGAGGCGTCGGGAGTGCCGGAGGCCGCCGACGGCATCATCTGGAAGGTCTGGCGGTCACCCATCCAGGGGCTCGGCTCATGGCTGGCGCTGAACGCCTGGAGCGTCGGCAGGTTGTCCTCGTTGTTGCCACGCGCGTAGTCGTACAGCCAGCTGGTGGATCCGGCGTTGGTGACCGGCGTCCAGAAGTTGAAGCCGTGCGGGACCGCGGTCGCCGGGATGTTGTTGCCGCGCGAGAAGCCGCCGCTGGAGTTGGTGCCGCGCACGGTCGACGCGTACTCCGAGAGGTGCGCCTTGCGCTTCTCCGGGGCCTTCGGGGCGATCGTGACGTCGTCGATCCAGCCCTGGAACTTCGACGGACCCTTGGGGGAGTCGTACGCCACCAGGATCCGGTCGACGGTCTTGCCGGCGGCGACCGTGCCGATTCGCGAGGCGACCTTGTTCCACTGGTTCACGTACAGCCGCTTGGCGTCGGCCTGACCCTGCGGGGTCAGCAGTCCGCCGTGGCTGTCGGTGGCCTTCAGCTCGCTCAGGTACGTGCCGTCGGTGAAGGCCAGGTCCACCGCCACGTGCGTCGCGGGGTAGTCGAGGTCGGTCTCGCCCATCTGCGGGTACACCAGGTAGGAGAGCTGCGTGTCCTTGGTGACCGCCGTGTCGACGTCGAAGACCTTGTTGTACGAGTAGGCGTGGCCTTCCGGCTTGTGCGTACCCGCGTACCGCAGGGCCTTCTTGCCGGAGAACCCCGCGCCCTGCTTGGCGGTGGGGGATCCCGACGGGCCCCGGTCGGGCTGGGAGCGCATGTCGTCGGGGGTGGGGGTCGAGGTGTTTCCGTCCGAGAACTGGACGTCGGCGAGCTGGATCGCGCCGGACGCGCCGTTGTTCTTCGTGATCTCCAGCCGGAAGTGCTGGTAGGCGGTGTCCGTGGTGAAGTCGTAGGACTTGGTCTGGAAGCGCTCGGAGAACTCCTGACCGGTGCGGGTGTCCAGGTCCGTCCAGGTCTTGCCGTCGGCGGAGCCCTTGAGGGTCCAGTCCCTGGGGTCCCGCTCGCCGTGGTCGTTGGCCGAAGTGAGTGCGTAGGTGACGACCTCGGTGGGCTCGGCGAGGTCGAACTCGACCCAGCCCGACGGCTCGAAGGCCAGCCACTTGGTGCCGGGCTCCACATCGGTCAGGTTCTCCTTGACCTCGCCGCCGGAGGCGTTCTCGCCGCTGGCACGCAGATCCGTGACCTGATCGGTGACATTGCCCGGTATCCCGGCGGAGAACCCACCGTCGACGCCAGATGCCCGCTTCTTCCCGTCGGCGCCTTCGTCGACGGTGTTGCGCCAGTCCGGCTGCTCTTCGTCGGCCTCGAAGGAGGAGCTGAACGACGTGTCGCCGGAGGGCTTCTGCGGGGCGCCGGAGGGTTGGGCGAGGGCGGCGGCGGGGGCTGCCAGAGCCATGACGAGAGAGGCCGCGAGGACCGCGGCGGAGCGACTGTGTCTGTGGCGCGAATCGTGCTGAGGACTACGTAGGGGCTGCATACGGAGCCGTTCCTCCCGGGGGCATGCTTGGACAACGTTGTCAGCGAGGGATGCGGGTTCTAGTAGGGAGCCAAGGGGCTGGATGTGTCAAGGGTGTTGCGTGGGGTCGGCGCAGGTGATTCGGCCGTATTGCGGAAAAGGTGATTCCGCGCGAAGGCGTGCGGGGCCGAGGTGACCGTGAGGTCTCAACTCGGGAAAGACTGCCGCTCAACTCTGCTTACGATCTTGCCCAGTTGGCGACAAGTGGACTATATCTGTCGGCGTCTGCACAACCGCTGCACAACGGCACGCGGACACGGGGGAGGGGGAACGGATGTGGGCGCGCGAGGTGGCCCGTCGTACGTTACTCCGCCACTTCTCCACCGCATGCGGCAATCCGCAATGTGCACCACCCAAGCGCAACTGACCGCGGTGGCGGAGCCCTTCGCCTGAGGCGAATTCATGACGGGTGACCGGTACACCGCCTGAGTCCTGGAGAAGGCGAGGACTTGAGCATGGGATTCACCTCCGGCCGCACGAATGAGGGCCTTGGCCGTCGTGATGTGATCAAGCGTTCTGCCGCACTCGGCCTGATCGCCGTTCCGACGATGAGCTTCCTTTCGGCGTGCGCGAGCAGCGACAGCGGAAGCGACGAGAAAATCGAAAAGGGCACCAAGAGCGCGGAGAACCCGCTCGGTGTCAATGAGACCGCCGCCCTCGAAGTCGTCATCTTCAACGGTGGCTTCGGCGAGCAGTACGCCATCGACGCCGAGAAGAAGTACAACGAGGCCTTCCCCAAGGCGCGGGTCAAGCACTCCGCGACCGAGAAGATCCAGTCCATCCTGCAGCCGCGCTTCAACGGCGGCACCCCGCCGGACCTGATCGACAACTCGGGCGCCGAGCAGATGGACATGGGTGTCCTGGTCGGCAAGAAGCAGCTCGCCGACCTCACGCCGCTGATGGACGCCCCGTCCTACGACGACCCCGCCAAGAAGGTCCGCGACACGCTGCGCCCCGGTGTTCTGAAGATGGGCCAGTTCGACGGCGACCCGGTCTGGGTCATGTACTACGCGTACACGGTCTACGGGGTCTGGTACTCCCGGACCAACCTCGAAAAGCTCGACGCGACGTACCCGGAGACCTGGGACGACATGCTCGCGCTGTGCGCGAAGGCGAAGAAGCAGGGCATCGCCGGGTGGACCTACCCGGGCAGGTATGCGTACTACCTGCCGTTCTCGCTCTACCCCTTCATCGCCAAGATCGGTGGCCGCGAGGTCCTCGACAAGATCGACAACCTGGAGCCGAACGCCTGGAAGGACCCGGCCGTCAAGGCCGCCTTCGAGGCGTACTACGAGCTCTTCAGGAAGGGCTACATCCTCAAGGGCACGCCCGGTCTGACCCACATCCAGTCGCAGACCGAGTGGACCAAGGGCAAGGCCCTCTTCATCCCGAACGGCTCGTGGGTGGAGAACGAGGCAGCGCCCACCACGCCCGAGGACTTCAAGATGACGGTCGGCGCGCCGTCCAGCCTCGACGCGTCCGACAAGCTGCCCTTCGGCACCATCTGGGCCTCCGGCGGCGAGCCCTTCGTCGTCCCGGCCAAGGCGAAGAACCCCGAAGGGGGCATGGAGCAGCTGCGCATCATGCTCAGCGAGGAGTCCTCCAAGAACTTCACCCAGAAGGTCAAGTCGCTGACCGCCCTCGACGGCGGCACGGACGGCCCGGCCCTCACGACAGCGCTTCGGTCGGCAGCCGACGCGCTGACGAAGGCGGGCGAGAACGTGATGAACCCGCGCATCGAAGGCTGGTACGCCAAGCTGCAGAAGGAGCAGATCGGTAGCGCCGGCATCGGGGAGATGATGGCCGGCCGCGCGACCCCGGCGGAGACCATCAAGAAGATCCAGGGCTTCGCCGACGCGGCGGCCAAGGACCAGTCCATCAAGCACTACAAGCACCGGTGAGCCACCGTCACCAGCGGCGGCACCCGCTCAGAGATCGGGGTCGGTAAACGATGCAGCACGGCAAGTACCGGTTCATCGCGGGATTCCTGGCGGTTCCGCTGGCGTTGTACGCCGTCTTCGTGATCTGGCCCTTCGCCCAGTCCATCTACTACTCGTTCACGGACTGGACCGGACTGAGCGCGGACTTCCAGATGATCGGCTTCGACAACTACAGCCGGATGCTCGACGACGGAATCTTCTGGAAGTCGCTGCAGCACAGTGTGCTGCTCGCACTGCTGCTGCCGCTGGTGACGCTGGGCCTGGCGCTGTTTTTCGCCTTCATGCTCAATGTCGGCGGACGTCGGCGTAAAAACGCCGCGGTTGCCGGTGTGCGGGGTTCTGCTTTCTATAAGATCGCCTATTTCTTCCCGCAGGTTCTGTCGATCGTGATCGTGGCCCTGCTCTTCCAGTTCGCGTTCAACCCGACGTCCGGAGTGCTGAACGCGACGCTGAAGGGCGTCGGCCTCGAAAGCCTTCAGTCGGACTGGCTCGGTGACCCCGATCTCGCGCTCTACTGTGTGATGGTCGTGCTGATCTGGTCGACGGTCGGATTCTTCGTCGTCCTCTTCTCCGCCGGTATGGCGTCGATTCCGAAGGACTTCTACGAGGCCGCGCTGCTCGACGGGGCCGACCGCATCACGACGTTCTTCAAGATCACACTGCCGCTGCTCTGGGACACCGTGCAGTCCGGCTGGGTCTACATGGGCATCCTGGCGCTCGGCGTGGAGGCCTTCACCGCCGTACAGGTCATGACGATGGGGCCGGGCGGCCCCGACTACTCCACCACCGTCCTGCCGCTGTACGTCTACCAGACGGCCTTCCGGGACGCCCAGGCCGGCTACGCGACCACGATCGGTGTCGGGCTGCTCATCGTCACCATGCTCTTCGCGGGCATCGTGATGCGACTGGGCCGGCGTGAGCGGCTGGAGTTCTGATGCCGCCCCGCCCGCGGTCCGGCGACCGGAAGGCCGCCCTTACGCAGAACAGTTCGGTCCCGGTGAACGGCCCGACAGCTGAACGAGGTGAGCACGTATGAAGGTCACTGAGACCCCGCCCGCCGTTCCGGCGCCGCGCTCGTCGGTGACGAAGACGAAGGCTCCGGTGGACGGGCCGGCGAGAAGCGGCGAGGGCAGGGTCCTCAACGTCTTCTCGCACGGTGTGCTGGTCATCTGGGCGGTGCTCGTCGTCATGCCGCTGCTCTGGGCGGTGACGGCATCCTTCAAGACGGACGACTCGATCCTGTCGAAGCCATGGTCGCTGCCGGACACGCTGCACTTCGAGAACTGGTCACGGGCCTGGAACCAGGCTCACATGAGTGACTACTTCCTCAACACCATCCTGGTGGTGGGCGGTTCGCTCATCGGCACCCTGCTGCTGGGCTCGATGGCGGCGTACGTGCTGGCGCGGTTCGACTTTCCGGGGAACCGCTTCATCTACTTCCTCTTCATCGGCGGGATGAGCTTCCCGGTCATCCTGGCGCTCGTCCCGCTGTTCTTCGTCATGAACAACATGGGCCTGCTGAACTCGGTGCACGGGCTGATCCTGGTGTACATCGCGTACTCGCTGCCGTTCACCGTCTTCTTCCTCACCTCGTTCTTCCGGACCCTGCCGACCTCGATCGCGGAAGCGGCGATGCTCGACGGCGCCTCGCACACCCGGACGTTCTTCCAGGTGATGCTGCCGATGGCGAAGCCCGGCCTGATCAGCGTCGGCATCTTCAACTTCCTCGGCCAGTGGAACCAGTACATGCTGCCGACGGTGCTCAACACCGACCCGGACGGCAAGGTGCTCTCCCAGGGCCTGGTCGAACTGGCCACCAGCCAGGGGTACAAGGGGGACTGGTCGGGCCTCTTCGCGGGGCTGGTCATGGCGATGCTGCCGGTCCTCGCCGCCTACATCGTCTTCCAGCGGCAGGTCGTCGCGGGGCTGACGGCGGGCGCGCTCAAGTAGGGACGGTGCCACGGGGCGCGTTCACGTATCAGCGGCTCTCGGCGTGACCTGGCGACAACAGTCAGCAGAAACGAACAGGCCCCCGGGGCCAGGAACCACCTCTCGGTCACCGGCCGGGGGGTGGTTTCGTGCCGTTTCTGCTGTTTTCGAACCTGTCCGGATGTGGAGGCCCCAAGCTCATCGGAGGCTGCGACTGCTCAAGGTCTTGACGGGGGGCACCCCAAAACGCTCAGCTTAGGGTTCACATGTTAGAGAAAACGGCAGGAGTGAGTGAGTCGATGGAGACTCCGGGGTCGCAGACATCTCTGCATAGGGCCAACCTTGAGCGGGTCGTACGTGCCGTAAGGATGGCGGGGTCCCTGACCCAGGCCGAGATCGCCAGGAGTACCGGTCTCTCCGCAGCCACTGTCTCCAACATCGTCCGTGAACTCAAGGACAGCGGCACGGTCGAGGTGACCCCCACCTCGGCGGGCGGGCGCCGCGCCAGGAGCGTCTCCCTGAGTGGGGACGCGGGCATTGTCATAGGGGTGGATTTCGGGCATACCCACCTGCGCGTGGCCATCGGCAACCTGGCTCACCAGGTGCTGGCCGAGGAATCCGAGCCACTCGATGTGGACGCCTCGTCGGCACAGGGGTTCGGCCGTGCGGAACAACTGGTCAACCGCCTGATCCAGACCACCGGGATCAGCCCCGGGAAGGTCATCGGGGTCGGCCTCGGCGTACCGGGCCCGATCGACGTCGAATCCGGCACGCTGGGCTCCACCTCGATCCTTCCGGGCTGGACGGGCATCAATCCCGGCCGGGAGCTCGCCGGCCGCCTCGGCGTGCCGGTGTACGTGGACAACGACGCCAACCTCGGCGCGCTCGGGGAGCTCGTCTGGGGCAGCGGCAGGGGCGTCAGGGACCTCGCGTACATCAAGGTCGCCAGTGGTGTCGGCGCAGGCCTGGTGATCGACGGGAACATCTACCGGGGCCCCGGCGGCACGGCCGGCGAGATCGGCCACATCACCCTCGACGAGTCGGGCCCTGTCTGCCGCTGTGGCAACCGCGGCTGCCTGGAGACCTTCACCGCCGCCCGGTATGTCCTGCCCCTGCTGAAGCCCAGTCACGGGTCCGATCTCACCATGGAGCGAATGGTCCAGCTGGCCCGCGAGGGTGACCCGGGCTGCCGCAGGGTCATCGGGGACGTCGGCCGGCACGTCGGCAGCGGGGTCGCGAACCTGTGCAACCTGCTCAACCCGAGCCGGGTGGTGCTCGGCGGATCCCTCGCGGAGGCGGGCGAGATGGTGCTGGCGCCCATCCGTGACTCGGTCTCGCGCTATGCCATTCCCAGCGCGGCGCGGCAGCTCTCCGTGCTCCCCGGGGCGCTCGGAGGGCGGGCCGAGGTGCTGGGCGCGCTGGCCCTCGTGCTCAGCGAGATGGGGGATTCAACCCTTTTGGAGAGCACCCTTCCCGGGGCCACTCCTGCCTTCACTTAGATAACGAATGGCACCGTTGTCATCTCGTTAAGGATTTACTCCTTGACGCCGCCCTTGCGGCCGAGTTGACTTCCAGCCACCTCGGCCGCAACGTTGCGGCCTCGTCAGGGAGGCACACCCCCATGAACGCAATGACGCGACGCATCGTCATAGGCACAGCCGCTCTTTCCATGGCAGTCTCGGTTGCCGCTTGTGGCAAGGCGGGTGACGACGCGGACGCCAGCGGCGGTGGTGACAGCAAGACCATCGGCCTGCTGCTGCCGGAGAACAAGACCACGCGTTACGAAACGTTCGACCGCCCCCTCATGGAGGCGAAGATCAAGGAACTGTGCGACGACTGCGAGGTCAAGTACAACAACGCCGCACAGGACACCGAGACGCAGAAGAAGCAGTTCGACGCGCTGGTCACGCAGGGTGTGAAGGTCATCATCCTGGACGCGGTCGACTACAAGGCCACCAAGTCCTGGGTTCAGCAGGCCGAGAAGAAGGGCGTCAAGGTCGTCGCGTACGACCGGCTCGCCGAGGGCCCGATCTCCGCGTACGTCTCGTACGACAACGAGAAGATCGGCCGGCTGCAGGGTGAGGCCCTGGTCAAGGCGCTCGGCGCCAAGGCCAAGGACAGCAACGTCGTGATGATCAACGGCTCGCCGACCGACCCGAACGCCCCGTTCTTCAAGAAGGGCGCCCACAGCGTCCTGGACACCCAGGTCAAGAAGGTCGTCTACGAGCAGGACATCCCGGACTGGTCGCCGGACGAGGCCAACAAGAAGATGGGTGCCGCCATCGACTCGCTGGGCAAGACGGGCTTCCAGGGCGTCTACTCCGCCAACGACGGCATGGCCGGCGGCATCATCACCGCCCTCGACAAGCAGGGCGTCAAGGTCCCGGTCGGCGGGCAGGACGCCGAGCTCGCGGGTCTGCAGCGCATCCTGGCGGGCAGCCAGGCCTTCACGATCTACAAGCAGATCAAGCCGGAGGCCGAGACCACCGCCGAGATCGCTGTCAAGCTCCTCAAGGGCGAGAAGATCGACGACCTCACGCCCGTCAAGGTCGACAGCCTCAGCGGCGAGTTCAAGGGCATCCCCTCCAAGCTCTACGACGCGCAGATCCTGACCAAGGAGAACATCGCCTCCACGGTCATCGCGGACGAGGTCTACAAGGCCGAGGAGATCTGCACCGCCGAGTACAAGGCGGCCTGCGACGCCGCCGGCGTCAAGTAGGACTCTTCCGGACCGCCCCGCCCCCGGGCGGGGGCGGTCCGCGGGATGAGGCTTCGGGCCCGCGGGAGCGCATGACCCCCGCGGGCCGGCCCCTCGGCTCCCAGCCGGCCCGGCACCCGCCCTTCCGACGCCCCGCAAGCGCGGGCGGGCGCCGGGCCCACTCCGCACACCCCTCTCGCTCAGCAGCACCATCCCCGCCGGTCAGGCGGCGAAGGAGATGATTCACGTGTCCGCTACGCCCGTGTTGGCGTTGCGCGGAATCTCCAAGCGGTTCGGCGCCGTCCAGGCGCTCACCGACGTGGACCTGGAGATTCACCCCGGCGAAGTGGTCGCCCTGGTCGGCGACAACGGCGCCGGCAAGTCGACGCTCGTCAAGACCATTTCGGGCGTCCACCCGATCGACGAAGGCGCCATCGAGTGGGAGGGCAGGACGGTCCGGGTCAACCGGCCCAACGACGCCCAGGAACTCGGAGTCGCCACCGTCTACCAGGACCTGGCCCTCTGCGACAACCTCGACGTCGTCGCCAACCTCTTCCTCGGCAGCGAACTGCGCAAGGTCTCCGTCCTCGACGAGATCGCGATGGAGAAGCGCGCCAAGGAGCTCCTGGACACGCTGTCCATCCGGATCCCGAGCGTACGGATCCCCGTCGCCTCGCTCTCCGGCGGGCAGCGCCAGGTCGTCGCGATCGCGCGCGCCCTGATCGGCGACCCCAAGGTCGTCATCCTGGACGAGCCGACCGCGGCACTCGGCGTCGAGCAGACCGCCCAGGTCCTCGACCTCGTCGAGCGACTGCGCGAGCGCGGCCACGGCGTCATCCTCATCAGCCACAACATGGCCGACGTCCGAGCCGTCGCCAACAAGGTCGCAGTGCTCCGACTCGGCCGCAACAACGGTGTGTTCGACGTAGCGAGCACCTCCCACGAAGAGATCATCGCCGCGATCACCGGCGCCACGGACAATGCCGTCACGCGTCGCCAGGCACGCACGGCCACGAAGGAGGACGCGAAGTGAGCGACCTCGCCAAGACCCCCGGGACCTCCACGGAGAAGCCCGCCTCCGACGCACTCCCGGCGGCGCCCGCCGTCGAACCGTCGGCAGCCCCCGTACCCGCCGTCGACCCGCGCCTGCTCGTCCGCGAGGAGGGCCTCAAGGGCTACTGGTCGGAGTTCACCCGCAAGGTACGCGGCGGTGAACTCGGCTCGCTGCCGGTCTTCATCGGACTGATCGTCATCGCGGTCGTCTTCCAGCTGCAGAACAGCAACTTCCTCTCCGCCAGCTCCGTCGCGAACATCGCGGTCTACAGCTCGGGCCTCGGCATCATGGCCGTCGGCATCGTGTTCGTGCTGCTGCTCGGCGAGATCGACCTCTCGGTCGGCTCCGTCGCCGGCGTCGGAGCGGCCGTCTGGGCCGTGCTCAACGTCAACAACGGCTGGAACGACTGGCTGGCGATCCTCGTCGCCGTACTCTCCGGCATGGCCCTCGGGGCACTCCACGGTTTCTTCTTCGCCAAGATCGGGGTACCGGCCTTCGTCGTGACCCTGGCAGGCTTCCTCGGCTGGAGCGGTCTCCAGGACTGGATGATGGGCGGCGAGGGCTCGATCAACACGCCCTCCGGCAGTGTCGTCGAGAACCTGACCAACTACTTCTTCGAGGACAAGGCCGCCGGCTACGGGCTGGCCCTGGTCGCCGTCGTCGCGTACGCCGCCTCGCTCCTGGTGGACAGCAAGCGCCGCAAGGCCGCGAACCTGCCCGCCCGCCCCATCGCCGAGGTCGTCCTGCGCACCGGCGTCGTCGCCGTCCTGTGCTTCGCCGTCGCGTACGTCCTGAACGAGCCGGCCGGCGCCCGCGGTCTGCCGCTCGCCCTGGTGCTCTTCCTCACCGTCCTGATCGTCGCGGACTTCGTCGCCCGCCGGACGACCTTCGGCCGCCAGGTCTTCGCGGTCGGCGGCAACCCGGAGGCGGCCCGCCGCGCCGGTATCAACGTCGACCGGGTCCGCATCACCGTCTTCGCCCTCTCCGGCATGCTGGGCGCCTTCGGCGGACTCTTCATCGCCAGCCTCTCCGGCGGTGCCACCAAGAGCGTCGGCGCCGGCAACACCCTGATGCTGGTCATCGCCGCCGCGGTCATCGGCGGAACCAGTCTCTTCGGAGGCCGGGGCAAGGTCTGGTCCGCACTGCTCGGCATGATCGTCATCCAGTCGATCCAGCAGGGCCTGAACATGATCGGCATGGCCAACGCCGTCCAGTACATGATCACGGGTGCGGTGCTCCTCGCCGCCGTGGTCATCGACTCGGTCTCCCGCCGAACGCAGAAGACCGCAGGCCGCGCCTGACACCCCTGCGCACCAGCGCCTGTGCCCGGCATCTCGGCGGATGCCGGGCACAGGCGTGCCCGGCATGGGCCGGCCGTCCACTCCCGCTCCCGGCGCGCGTGTTCTTCGGGACACGCGTATGCGAGCGAAATCGTGTCTTTCCCGCCGAAGGTGTGACACACGACCGCGCACCCTGAGGACCGGCGCCCTCCGCGGAACATTAGACTCTGCGGATCGGTAAGAAGTTCGACCGGCTCACACGCAAGGAGGCATGGGTGGACCTGCTGACCCGCATCAGGGGACCGCGCGACCTGGACCGGCTCGGCCTCGAGCAGCTCGACCAGCTCGCCGGCGAGATCCGTACCTTCCTCGTCGAGGAGGTGGCCAAGACCGGTGGCCATCTCGGCCCGAACCTGGGCGTGGTCGAGCTGACCATCGCTCTGCACCGGGTCTTCGAGTCCCCGCAGGACAAGGTTCTCTTCGACACCGGCCACCAGAGCTATGTGCACAAACTGCTCACGGGCCGGCAGGACTTCTCGAAGCTCAAGAGCAAGGGCGGGCTCTCCGGATACCCGTCCCGCGCGGAGTCCGAGCACGACGTCATCGAGAACTCGCACGCCTCGACGGTACTCGGCTGGGCCGACGGCCTGGCCAAGGCCAACGAGCTCCTGAAGAAGGACGACCACGTCGTCGCGGTCATCGGGGACGGCGCGCTCACCGGCGGTATGGCCTGGGAGGCGCTGAACAACATCGCCGCCGCCAAGGACCGCCCCCTCGTCATCGTCGTCAACGACAACGAGCGGTCGTACGCCCCGACCATCGGCGGCCTCGCGAACCACCTCGCCACCCTCCGCACCACCGACGGGTACGAGCGGTTCCTGGCCCGCGGCAAGGACCTCCTGGAGCGCACGCCCGTCGTCGGCAGGCCGCTCTACGAGACCCTGCACGGCGCCAAGAAGGGTCTCAAGGACTTCATCGCCCCGCAGGGCATGTTCGAGGACCTCGGCCTGAAGTACGTCGGCCCCATCGACGGCCACGACATCGAGGCCCTGGAATCCGCGCTCCAGCGGGCCAAGCGCTTCGGCGGCCCGGTCATCGTGCACTGCCTCACCGAGAAGGGCCGCGGCTACACCCCCGCCCTCGAGGACGAGGCGGACCGCTTCCACGCGGTCGGCAAGATCCACCCCGACACCGGCCTGCCCATCTCCACCTCCGGCCTGGACTGGACCTCGGTGTTCGGCGAGGAGATGGTCAAGCTGGGCCATGAGCGCGAGGACATCGTCGCCATCACGGCGGCCATGCTCCAGCCCGTCGGCCTCGGCAAGTTCGAGCAGGCCTTCCCGGACCGGATCTACGACGTCGGGATCGCCGAGCAGCACGCAGCGGTCTCCGCGGCGGGCCTGGCCACCGGTGGGCTGCACCCCGTCTTCGCGGTCTACGCGACCTTCCTGAACCGCGCCTTCGACCAGGTCCTGATGGACGTCGCCCTGCACAGGTGCGGAGTGACCTTCGTCCTGGACCGGGCCGGTGTCACGGGCACGGACGGCGCCTCGCACAACGGCATGTGGGACATGTCGATCCTGCAATGCGTGCCGACCCTGCGCATCGCCGCCCCGCGCGACGCCGACCAGGTCCGCGCCCAGCTGCGCGAGGCCGTCGCCGTCGACGACGCACCCACCGTCGTCCGCTTCTCCAAGGGCGCGGTCGGCCCCGCGGTCAGGGCCGTGGGCACGGTGGGCGGCATGGACATCCTGCGTACGGCGGGCACGGACAAGCCGGACGTCCTCCTGGTCTCCGTCGGCGCCCTCGCCCCGATGTGTCTGGAGATCGCCGCTCTGCTGGACGCCCATGGCATCTCCACCACCGTGGTGGACCCGCGCTGGGTCAAGCCCGTCGACGAGGCACTCGCCCCGCTCGCCGCGGAGCACCGGGTCGTCGTCACCGTCGAGGACAACAGCAGGGCCGGCGGTGTCGGCTCCGCCGTCGCCCAGGCGCTGCGCGACGCCGACGTCGACGTACCCCTGCGCGACTTCGGTATCCCGCCGGTCTTCCTCGACCACGCCTCGCGCGCCGAGGTCATGGCCGAGATCGGGCTGACCGCGCCGGACATCGCCCGCCAGGTCACCGGCCTGGTCGCCAAGCTCGACGGCCGCTACGAGAGCCGCGTCGTGGGGCAGCCCGTCCGCGACTGAACCGTCCGCACGCACATGGGCCGGCCGCCGCCCCTCCCGGGTAGTTCGACCGGCCCATTCGCGTGAAATCGGGGCGTACCGCGCCTTCGGAGACATTCCGGGGCTGCCGCTTGCGAATCATGGCGTGCACGACGAGTGCGTGGAGGTACGCCGGTGAGCACGCAGCAGGACACGCCCCCCAGCGGGACGGGACTGTTCAGGACCAAGACGGTCGAACAGTCCATCCGCGATACCGAAGAACCGGAGCACGCCCTCAAGAAGTCCCTCTCCGCCGTGGACCTCACGGTCTTCGGAGTGGGTGTCATCATCGGCACCGGAATCTTCGTCCTCACGGGCAAGGTCGCCAAGGAGACGGCGGGCCCCGCCACGGCCCTCGCCTTCGTCGCGGCGGGCGTCGTCTGTGCGCTCGCGGCCCTCTGCTACGCCGAATTCGCCTCCACCGTCCCGGTGGCCGGATCGGCTTACACCTTCGCGTACGCCTCCCTGGGTGAGCTGGTGGCCTGGATCATCGGCTGGGACCTGGTGCTGGAGTTCGCCCTGGGCACCGCGGTGGTGGCGGTCGGCTGGTCCGGCTACGTCCGCTCGCTCCTGGACAACGTCGGCTGGACGATGCCCGAATGGCTCGCCGGCCCGGACGTGGCGAGCGGCTTCGGCTTCGACATCCTGGCGTTCGTCCTGGTGCTGATCCTGACGGTGATCCTGGTGCTCGGGATGAAGCTCTCCGCCCGGGTGACCACGGTCGTCGTCGTCATCAAGCTGGCGGTCGTGGGCATCGTGATCATCGCCGGCCTGTTCTTCATCGAGTCGGCCAACTACTCGCCCTTCATCCCGGAGGCGGAGAAGCAGACCTCGGGCTCGGGCCTGGACGCGCCGCTGGTCCAGCTGATCTTCGGCTACGAACCGACGAACTTCGGCGTCATGGGCATCTTCACCGCGGCGTCCATCGTCTTCTTCGCCTTCATCGGCTTCGACGTGGTGGCCACCGCGGCCGAGGAGACCAAGCTCCCGCAGCGTGACATGCCGCGCGGCATCCTCGCCTCGCTCGTCATCTGCACCCTGCTCTACGTCGCCGTGTCGATCGTCGTCACCGGCATGCAGCACTACTCCGAACTCTCCGTCAGCGCCCCGCTCGCCGACGCGTTCAAAGCCGCCGGACACCCCTTCTACGCGGGCGTCATCAGCTTCGGAGCCGCGGTCGGCCTCACCACGGTCTGCATGATCCTGCTGCTCGGCCAGACCCGGGTGTTCTTCGCGATGAGCCGTGACGGACTGCTGCCGAGATTCTTCTCGGTCACACACCCGCGCTTCGGCACCCCGTACCGTCCGACGATCCTGCTCGGCGTGGTCATCGCGATCGTGGCCGGCTTCACCAGCATCAACGAGCTGGCCACCCTGGTGAACATCGGCACGCTCTTCGCGTTCGTGGTCGTGGCCCTCGGCGTCCTCGTCCTGCGCCGCACCCGCCCCGACCTCCACCGGGCCTTCCGTACCCCGTGGGTGCCGCTGCTCCCGATCGTCTCGGTGGCCGCCTCGGTCTGGCTGATGCTGAACCTGCCGGCGGAGACCTGGCTCCGGTTCGGGATCTGGATGGTGCTCGGCGTGATCATCTACTTCGTGTACGGGCGCCGGAACAGCCGTATGGTGAAGGCCGGTTGACCTGGTCAGTCACGCCACGACTGCGGCAGCGGCCCTACGGTACGCGGACCGGCGTAACGGGCCCGTACGCCTCGGCCCGCTGTTGCAGTCCGCGATCGGCCGTGACCACGACGCAGGGCGGCACACCCTGGGCGGCGGCGGTCAGGGCCGTGATCAGGGCGTCCCCGCTGCCGGGCGCCGCCGCCGCACGGATCCCCGACGCGGACGCGACTCCCCGGGCCGCCTGCGGAACGGGCATCCCTGAAGGACGCCAGGTCAGCCGCCGGTGGCCGGCGACTTCCTGGACGACTCGGGAATCGTGCCGTCCGTCCGGATCGCTTTCCAGAGGTTGCCGGCACGCGGCTCCGACGCCACCACTCGGTTCGGGTCCTGCTCGTCGTAGGCGACCGGCAGCATGAACGTTTCCATCGAGGAGGGATCGACGCCGTTCATCGAGCGGGCGAACTCGCTGAGCGATGTCAGCGAGGCGAGCCCCTCGTCGGTGGTGAGCGACTCGGTGGCGGAGTTCGCGATCTTGTACGTGGCCGCCGGACTGCCCAGCAGATCCTGCGACTTGATCTCCTTCAGCAACGCCATCAGGAACTGCTGCTGGAGCCCGATCCGACGCAGGTCACTACCGTCGCCCACGCCCTTCCGGGTCCGGACGAAGGCCAGCGACTCGGTGCCGCTCAGTCTGTGCTCACCTGCCGTCAGGTCGAGCCCGGATGCCGTGTCGTGGATCGGTTCCTCGACGTCGACGGTGACCCCGCCTATCGCGTCGACCAGGTCCTTGAACCCGGCGAAGTCGATCTCCAGGTAGTGGTCGATGCGGACCCCGGACATCCTCTCGACGGTCTTGACCACGCAGGCCGGGCCGGCGAGGGCGTACACGGCGTTGAACATCTCGCGCCTCTTCTCGGGCAGCTCCGAGCCGTCGGACGTGACGCACTCGGGCCGGGTCACGAGGGTGTCGCGCGGAATGGACACGGCGACAGCCTCGGACCGGCCCTCGGGTATGTGCACCACCATCGTGGTGTCGGACCGTGCCCCACTGACACCGCCGCCCCCGCCCAGCTCCTTGTTCTGCGCCCCGGCGCGCGAGTCGGATCCGAGGACGAGCAGGTTCTGCCCGGTGGTGGGAAGCTTCTCCGGGCGGTCCTCACCGAGCGCCCTGTCGATGTCGACGCCCGTGAGGTTGCCGTCGAGATCCTGGTACATCCAGTACGCGGTGCCGCCACCGGCGAGCATGAGGACGACCAGCACCCCGAGCGTGATCTTGAGGCCACGGTGGGGCTTGCGTTCCTTCTTCCGGCCCCGCTCCGGTGCTTCCGCCCGTTGTGAGGCGCGCGGGCCCGGAGGCATGACGTCCTTGCTCATCCTGTTCGAGCCCCTTGGTCTCGCGCCCGGTAGGGCTGTGGGCGGGTTGGACTCGGGTGGGGGGAGGAGCCGGTCCGATGACGGTGGTGCGAAGCACTATAGACAGTGGATCGAGCATGCGTGCGAGGACTGCCGGGCTCCGCCTGCGGCGCAGGCCGGTCCCGACACAACCTGGGCCTGGGACTCCGGCTGGTCCTGCGTTCCGGGGCCCATACCGTCGGCCGGGGCCGGCTCGTCGAGGGCGTCCACCTTGCCGCGCCGGGTTCCCGAGCCCCTGGCACCCCCCACGCGTTCCAGGTCGCGATCCGCAGGTAGCCGGGGCCCGCTTCGGGTTTCGCGTTCATGGTGCACGCCGGCATCGGCAGCAGAGCGGAGTGCGGCACGCAGCCCCCGCCACGAGAGCGGGCCGCACAGGCAGAAGCCCGTGCGGCCCGCGTGCGGCTCGTGTTACGCCGGGACGCTCGCCACGCCCGGCTCCAGGAACCGCTTCCCGTTGACCCGCTCCGAGACGCCCTCGCGGTCCAGGTACGGCGTGATGCCGCCCAGGTGGAAGGGCCAGCCCGCGCCGGTGATCAGGCAGAGGTCGATGTCCTGGGCCTCGGCGACGACGCCCTCGGCCAGCATCAGGCCGATCTCCTGCGCCACCGCGTCCAGGACGCGGTCACGGACCTGGTCCTCCGTCAGGACGGTGTCACCCTGCTCGAGGAGTGCGGCGACCTCGGGGTCCAGCTCCGGCTTGCCGGAATCGTAGACGTAGAAGCCGCGCTTGCCGGCCTTGACGACCGCTGCGAGGTTCTCGGAGACCGTGAAGCGCTCCGGGAAGGCGCGGTTCAGCGTCTCGGACACGTGCAGGCCGATGGCGGGGCCGACCAGCTCCAGCAGCACCAGCGGGGACATCGGCAGGCCGAGGGGCTCGATGGCCTTCTCCGCCGTCCCGACCGGGGTGCCCTCGTCGATGATGTTCTGGATCTCGCCCATGAAGCGGGTGAGGATGCGGTTGACGACGAACGCCGGGGCATCCTTCACCAGCACCGCGGTCTTCTTCAGCTTGCGGGCGACACCGAAGGCCGTGGCCAGCGAGGCGTCGTCGGTCTGCTCACCGCGGACGATCTCCAGGAGCGGGAGGATCGCGACCGGGTTGAAGAAGTGGAAGCCGACGACCCGCTCGGGGTTCTTCAGCTTGGACGCCATCTCGGTGACCGAGAGGGACGAGGTGTTCGTGGCGAGGATCGCGTGCGCCGGGGCGACCGCCTCGACCTCAGCGAACACCTGCTGCTTGACGCCGATCTCCTCGAAGACGGCCTCGATGATGAAGTCGGCGTCGGAGAAGCCCTCCGCCTTGTCCAGCACCCCGGAGACCAGGGCCTTGAGGCGATTGGCCTTGTCCTGGTTGATGCGGCCCTTGCCGAGCAGCTTGTCGATCTCGGCCTGGACGTAGCCCACACCCTTGTCGACGCGCGCCTGGTCGATGTCCGTGAGGACGACCGGGACCTCCAGACGGCGGAGGAAGAGCAACGCGAGCTGGCTGGCCATCAGGCCCGCGCCCACGACGCCGACCTTGGTGACCGGGCGGGCCAGGGACTTGTCCGGGGCGCCGGCCGGGCGCTTGGCGCGCTTCTGGACCAGGTTGAAGGAGTAGATCCCGGAGCGCAGCTCGCCGCCCATGATCAGGTCTGCGAGGGCATGGTCCTCGGCGTCGAAGCCGGCGCTCAGGTCGCCGTCCTTGGCCGCGGCGATGATCTCCAGCGCGCGGTACGCGGCCGGAGCGGCACCGTGCACCTTGGAGTCCGCGATGGCCTTGCCGCGGGCGACGGCCTCGTCCCAGGCGTCGCCGCGGTCGACCTCGGGACGCTCGACCGCGATCTCGCCCTTGAGGACGGAAGCGGTCCAGATCAGCGACTGCTCCAGGAAGTCCGCGCCCTCGAAGAGCGCGTCGGCGATCCCGAGCTCGAAGACCTGCTTGCCCTTGAGCTGGCGGTTCTGGTTCAGCGAGTTCTCGATGATCACCGAGACGGCGCGGTCGGCGCCGACCAGGTTGGGGAGCAGCGCGCAGCCGCCCCAGCCGGGGACCAGACCGAGGAAGACCTCGGGCAGTGAGAACGCGGGGATGGCCGTGGAGACCGTGCGGTACGAGCAGTGCAGACCGATCTCGACACCGCCGCCCATGGCCGCGCCGTTGTAGTACGCGAACGTCGGGACCGCCAGGCCGGACAGGCGGCGGAAGACGTCGTGTCCGCCCTTGCCGATGGCCAGCGCGTCCGTGTGGTTCTTGAGGAGCTCGACGCCCTTGAGGTCGGCGCCGACCGCGAAGATGAACGGTTTGCCGGTGACACCGGCACCGACGATCGCGCCC
This sequence comes from Streptomyces sp. NPDC002911, assembly GCF_053591835.1. Lineage (NCBI taxonomy): Bacteria > Bacillati > Actinomycetota > Actinomycetes > Kitasatosporales > Streptomycetaceae > Streptomyces > Streptomyces sp. NPDC002911. The sequence goes on from NZ_JBSFUO010000016.1 coordinate 27,920, forward strand.
TCGGCGGCCTCCTTCTCGACCTGGTCGACGGCGGCGTTCAGGTTCGCCAGCGACTGGGGGCCGATGGTGGTCGGCTTGGTGTGGTCGAGGCCGTTGTCCAGCGTGATGAGGGCGAAACGGCCCGCACCGCCGGGAAGGTCGAGGTGGCGTACGTGCGCCTGCGTGACGACCTCGCCGGGGAACAGCTCGGCCGCGCCCTTCAGAAGCTCAGTGGTGGCGGTGCTCACTTGTTGCCTCCGTCGAAATTCGGGTTCTCCCAGACGACCGTGGCGCCCATGCCGAAGCCGACGCACATCGTCGTCAGGCCGTAGCGGACCTCCGGCTGTTCCTCGAACTGGCGGGCCAGCTGAGTCATCAGGCGGACGCCGGAGGAGGCCAGCGGGTGACCGTAGGCGATCGCGCCGCCGTACTGGTTGACGCGCTGGTCGTCGTCGGCGATGCCGTAGTGCTCCAGGAAGGCGAGCACCTGCACGGCGAAGGCCTCGTTGATCTCGAAGAGACCGATGTCGTCGATGGAGAGGCCGGCCTTGGCCAAGGCCTTCTCCGTCGCCGGGATCGGGCCGTAGCCCATGACCTCCGGCTCGACACCCGCGAAGGCGTACGACACGAGGCGCATCCTGACCGGGAGGCCCAGCTCGCGGGCGGTCTCCTCGGACGCGAGCAGCGAGGCGGTGGCGCCGTCGTTGAGCCCCGCGGCGTTACCGGCTGTCACACGGCCGTGGGCGCGGAACGGGGTCTTCAGACCGGCCAGGGACTCCATCGTGGTGCCCGGGCGCATCGGCTCGTCGGCGGTGACCAGGCCCCAGCCCGTCTCCCCGGCTTCGGCGTTGGTGCGGCGCACGGAGACCGGCACCAGGTCCTGCTGGATCTTGCCGTTGGCGTACGCCTTGGCGGCCTTCTCCTGCGAGCGGACCGCGTACTCGTCCGCTCGCCGCTTGGTGATCGAGGGGTACCTGTCGTGCAGGTTCTCCGCGGTCATGCCCATGAAGAGGGCGGACTCGTCGACCAGCTTCTCCGACACGAGACGCGGGTTCGGGTCCACGCTCTCGCCCATCGGGTGGCGGCCCATGTGCTCGACACCGCCGGCGATGACGACGTCGTACGCGCCGAAGGCGATGGAGCCGGCCGTCGAGGTGACGGCGGTCAGGGCGCCCGCACACATGCGGTCGATGGAGTAACCGGGCACCGACTGCGGCAGACCGGCCAGGATTCCGGCGGTACGCCCGAGGGTGAGGCCCTGGTCGCCGATCTGGGTGGTCGCGGCGATGGCGACCTCGTCGATCTTCGCGGGGTCCAGGTCCGGGTTGCGGCGCAGCAGCTCCCGGATGGCCTTCACGACGAGATCGTCGGCGCGGGTCTCGTGGTAGATGCCCTTCGGGCCCGCTTTGCCGAACGGGGTGCGGACGCCGTCGACGAAGACGACGTCCCGGATGGTACGAGGCACGGTGGCTCTCCTCCAGGGTGCGGGATGGCACTGCTGCGGGCGCGCACATCGGCGCGCCACACCCTCATGCTACTTGCGGGTAACCAGGCTGCCCACCCCCCACCACCGGAGCGGCGAAGGTCACACCCGGCGCGGGTGCCACCGGTGGCCCGGGAAGGCCGGCTAACTGGCGTGAAATCGATCCTCCTCGACGAGCCGGTCCATGGTGTGCTCGCGACACGCGTACGCCCCTCTGTCCGATCCGGCAGAGGGGCGTACGCATGTTGTCGGGGACGCCTCAGGCGCTCGTGTCCAGGGCTCGCAGCAGCAGGGGGCCGACCTGTTCGATCTGCCAGTGCCGCGCCCCGTGACCGGCCAGCACGGTCTCCACCGCGTCCGGGGTCAGGACCTTGGGCGGCTCCCAGCAGATCCGGCGCACCGTGTCCGGGGTGATCAGATTCTCCTGCGGCATGTGCAGCCGCTCGGCGAGCTCCGACACTCCGGCTCGGGCCGCCGACAGCCGGGCCGCGGCGGCCGGGTCCTTGTCCGCCCAGGAGCGGGGCGGCGGCGGGCCCGCCGGCTGCTGACCGGGCTGCGGCAGCTCCGATTCGGGCAGCTCCCTGGCCCGGTCGACTGCCGCCTGCCACTGCTCCAGCTGACGGCGCCCCATGCGGTGCCCGAAGCCGGGCAGCGCGGTGAGCGCGTGCAGGTTCGCCGGGAGCGCCAGGGCGGCCTCGATGATCGCGGCGTCGCCGAGCACCTTGCCGGGCGAGATGTCACGGCGCTGCGCCACCTGGTCGCGAGCGGTCCACAGCTCCCGTACGACCGCGATCTGGCGGCGGCGGCGCACCTTGTGCATGCCCGAGGTCCGGCGCCACGGGTCCTTGCGCGGCGGAGCGGGCGGCGCCGAGACGATCGCGGCGAACTCCTCCAGCGCCCACCCCAGCTTGCCCTGCCGGTCCAGCTCCTCCTCCAGGGCGTTGCGCAGGTCCACCAGCAGCTCTACATCGAGCGCGGCGTAGCGCAGCCAGGGGTCGGGCAGGGGCCGGGTGGACCAGTCGACCGCGGAGTGGCCCTTCTCCAGGGCGTAGCCGAGGACGTTCTCCACTATGGCGCCCAGGCCGACGCGCGGGAAACCCGCCAGCCGTCCGGCGAGCTCCGTGTCGAAGAGCGAGGTCGGGGTCATGCCTATGTCGCGCAGGCAGGGCAGATCCTGGGTGGCGGCGTGCAGAATCCACTCGCTGCCGGTGAGGGCCTTACCGAGCCCGGACAGGTCGGGACAGCCGACCGGGTCGATCAGCGCACTTCCCGCGCCCTCGCGGCGAAGCTGTACGAGATAGGCGCGCTGCCCGTAGCGATAGCCCGAGGCGCGCTCGGCGTCGACGGCGACGGGGCCGGTGCCCGCGGCGAAGTCGGCGATCACCCGGTCCAGCGCGTCGTCGGTCGCCACCACCGGGGGGATGCCCTCGCGCGGTTCGAGCAAGGGGATCGGCGCCGGGGCGACGTCGTCCGGGGGAGCGCCCCCGGTGGTTCGCAGTGAAGTGTCTTCTGCGGTCTCTTGGGCGTCGGTCACATGCCAAGGGTATCTGTGTATGTGTGTCGCCCGTCGACGGAACGTTCCGTCGACGGGCGTACATGCACGTAAACCGGCCGGTTACGCATCCGCGCAGGTGCCGGCGGGGTGGGGGGTCAGTGGATGATGCCCGTGCGCAGGGCCACGGCGACCATGCCGGCGCGGTCTCCGGTGCCGAGCTTGCGGGCGATGCGGGCGAGGTGGCTCTTGACGGTGAGGGCGGAGAGCCCCATCGAGACGCCGATGGCCTTGTTGGACTGGCCTTCGGCGACCAGGCGGAGCACCTCCACCTCACGGCCGGAGAGTTCGCGGTAGCCGCCCGGGTGGCTCGGGGAGCCGGGAGGCCTGCGGTGCATACGGGCGGCGTTGGCGCCGATCGGGGCGACGCCCGGACGGGTGGGATGGCCGATGTTGGTACGGGTGCCGGTGACGACGTAGCCCTTCACGCCGCCCGCGAGGGCATTGCGTACCGCGCCGATGTCATCGGCGGCGGAGAGAGCGAGGCCGTTCGGCCAGCCGGCGGCTCGGGTCTCGGACAGCAGGGTCAGCCCGGAACCGTCGGGCAGGTGGACGTCGGCAACGCAGATGTCGCGTGGGTTGCCGACGCGGGGGCGGGCCTCCGCGATGGACGACGCCTCGATGACGTCACGAACTCCGAGAGCCCACAGATGGCGGGTGACGGTGGAACGGACGCGCGGGTCGGCCACGACGACCATGGCCGTCGGCTTGTTCGGGCGGTAGGCGACCAGGCTTGCGGGCTGCTCGAGGAGAACGGACACCAGGCCTCCTGGGGGAGTGGCGGGATGTGCCGGCTCGGGGATGAAGCCGGGACGAACCGTGCTGGAAGGGTCATTGACCTCTTCGGCAGCAGGCGCGTCCTCCTTTAGGGGAAGATCACGATTTGGTGCGTAACAATTCGGACAAATAGGACGCACGATCGATTGTACGAAAAAAGAGAGCCGGTCCCTGGACGACCGGCTCTTCCCGAAGACGAGCGTTATGAGACCTGGGGCCCGCGACGCTGGGGCAGGGTCACCACCGCCGCGTCCGCCGTACCGGACGGAGGCAGGCCGGCCAGCTGGCAGAGCAGATCGCCCCAGGCGACCAGATGCGCCCCCATGTCAGGTACTGCGTCATGCCCCTCGCGCGGCGTCCACGAGGCCCGGATCTCGATCTGCGTCGCCGGGCGGCGTGCGGACAGTGCGCCGAAGTAGTGCGAGCCGGCGCGCGTCACCGTCCCGCCGGCCTCCCCGTACGAGAGACCGCGGGCCTCCAGCGCACCCGTGAGCCAGGACCAGCACACCTCGGGCAGCAGCGGGTCGGCCGCCATCTCCGGTTCCAGTTCGGCCCGTACGAGCGTCACCAAACGGAACGTGCCCTGCCAGGCGTCGTGTCCGGCCGGGTCGTGCAGGAGGACCAGACGGCCGTCCGCGAGATCGTCCTCGCCCTCCACGACGGCGGCCTCCACGGCGTACGCGTGCGGGGCGAGCCGCTGCGGCGGCCGTGTGGGCTCGACCTCCAGTTCGGGGCGCAGGCAGGCGGAACGCAGCGCGTCGACCGCCGACCGGAACGCGAGCGGGACGGTGTCGCCGTCCGCGCCCTCCTCGCTGTCAGTGCCATCGGAATGATCGGAAAATTGTCCCTGAGCCGGAGCCATGCGGGGAAGAGTAGGCGGAACCGGAGCGCCGTGCAGGGAGGGACACCCATGCGGCGTCCGGCTCGTCGCCGCTCCGTGCGAAGATTCTGTGCGTGAGTGCCAACGACCTTCCCCGAGAGTTCAGCCCCGTCCGATCAGGGGAGGGCCCCTCGTCGGGCCTGCGGACGACGCCCGCCACCCATGAGTCGGCGTTCCTCAAGGCCTGCCGCCGCGAGCCGGTGCCACACACCCCGGTCTGGTTCATGCGCCAGGCGGGGCGCTCGCTGCCCGAGTACCTGAAGGTCCGCGAGGGCATCGCGATGCTCGACTCCTGCATGATGCCGGAGCTGGTCACCGAGATCACCCTGCAACCCGTACGCCGTCACAAGGTCGACGCCGCGATCTACTTCAGCGACATCGTCGTACCGCTCAAGGCCATCGGCATCGACCTCGACATCAAGCCCGGTGTCGGCCCGGTGGTCGCGGAGCCCATCCGTACCCGTGCCGATCTGGCCCGGCTGCGCGACCTCACCCCCGAGGACGTCCCGTACGTCACCGAGGCCATCGGGATGCTGACCGCGGAGCTCGGCGCCACCCCGCTGATCGGATTCGCCGGAGCGCCGTTCACTCTTGCGAGCTACCTCGTGGAAGGCGGACCGTCCCGCAACCACGAGCGCACCAAGGCCATGATCTACGGCGAGCCGGAGCTCTGGGCCGACCTGCTCGACCGGCTCGCGGAGATCACCGGCGCGTTCCTGAAGGTCCAGATCGAGGCCGGCGCGTCCGCGGTCCAGCTCTTCGACTCCTGGGTCGGCGCCCTGGCCCCGGCCGACTACCGCCGCTCCGTGATGCCGGCCTCCACGAAGGTCTTCGACGCCGTCGCGTCCTACGGCGTCCCGCGCATCCACTTCGGCGTCGGCACCGGCGAACTGCTCGGCCTGATGGGCCAGGCCGGCGCGGACGTCGTCGGCGTGGACTGGCGCGTCCCGATGGACGAGGGCGCCCGCCGGGTCGGCCCCGGCAAGGCGCTCCAGGGCAACCTCGACCCGGCGGTGCTGTTCGCGCCGACCGAGGCGGTGGAGGCGAAGACCCGCGAGGTGCTCGATGCCGCCGCCGGTCTCGAGGGCCACATCTTCAACCTCGGACACGGCGTCCTGCCGACCACCGACCCGGACGCGTTGACGCGCCTGGTGGAGTACGTCCACCAGCAGACCGCGCGCTGACCGTCCGCGACTAACCCCCGGCCGCCCGCACCGCCGACACGGCCTTGCGGGCGGCAACCAGCACCGGGTCCCAGACCGGGGAGAACGGTGGGGCGTAGCCGAGGTCGAGGGCCGTCATCGCTTCCACCGTCATCCCGGCGGTGAGGGCCACCGCCGCGACGTCCACGCGCTTCGCCGCCCCCTCACGGCCGACGATCTGCACGCCCAGGAGCCGGCCGGTCCGGTACTCCGCGAGCATCTTCACCGTCATCGGCTTAGCTCCGGGGTAGTAGCCGGCCCGGCCCGTCGACTCGATCGTCGCCGTGACGTAGCGCAGTCCGACCGCGCGTGCGTCCTTCTCACGGAGCCCGGTCCTGGCGATCTCCAGGTCGCAGACCTTGCTCACCGCCGTACCGACCACTCCGGGGAAGGTGCCGTAGCCGCCGCCGACGTTGGCTCCGATGACCTGGCCGTGCTTGTTGGCGTGGGTGCCGAGCGCGACGTGCCGGGTGCGGCCCGCGACAAGGTCCAGGACCTCGACGCAGTCCCCGCCCGCCCAGATGCCGTCCTGCCCCACGACCCGCATCGACAGGTCCGTCAGGAGGCCGCCGTACGGGCCCAGCGGCAGGCCTGCCTCGCGGGCCAGGGCCGTCTCCGGTTCGACGCCTATGCCGAGTACGACGACGTCCGCCGGGTAGGTCCCCCCGTCCGTGGCTACCGCGGTGACCCGGCCGTCCCGGCCGGTGTCGACACGGATGACCGAGGCGTCGTTGACGGTGGTGATGCCCAGTCCGTCCATCGCGTCGTGGACCAGCCGTCCCATGTCCGGATCGAGCGTCGCCATCGGCTGCGCCCCGCGGTTGAGCACCGTCACCTCGAAGCCGCGCTTGAGCATGGCCTCGGCCATCTCGACTCCGATGTAGCCCGCGCCGACCACGACCGCCCGGCGTCCCGGAGCCCGGTCCAGCGATTGCAGGAGTGCCTGGCCGTCACCCAGGGTCTGCACGCCATGGACGCCCGGAGCGTCGATTCCGGGAAGATCGGGGCGCACCGGCCGGGCGCCCGTGGCGATCACCAGCTTGTCGTAGCCCGTCCAGTACGTCTCGCCGCTGTCGCGGTCCAGCGCCCGTACACGGTGCCCGGCGACGTCGATCTCCGTCACCTCGGTGCGGGTGCGCAGGTCGATGGAACGGGCCCGGTGCTCCTCGGGCGTACGGGCGATGAGGTCGTCGGGGCCCTCGACGTCGCCGCTCACCCAGTACGGGATGCCGCAGGCGGAGTAGGACGTGAAGTCGCCGCGTTCGAAGGCGACGATGCTCATCGCCTCGGGCCCCTTGAGCCTGCGGGCCTGCGATGCGGCGGACATGCCCGCCGCGTCGCCTCCGACGACCACCAGTCGCTCCGCCGTCATTCCAGGTCCCTTCGCCGCCGTATGCAGGGTCAGGGGCCCACGCTACGCGCCTACGGGGCGGGTGGGGCCTGCGGTGCCTCCGACGTCTCCCGGGGCGTCGTGCGGCGCCGTGGCAGGCGGCCGCGCAGCAGCCGCCACAGGAGCACCACGACGGCCGCGGCGGCCAGGAACGGTGCCGTGGCTCCGATCGCCACTGCGATCCACCGCAGCATCGTCACGAACGCGCCCCAGCCGCCGGCCAGTGCGTCCAGGACGCCCGTGTCCTCGTCGTCGGGGCCCTTCCCGTCCTCGTACGGTTCGCTGAGTTCGAGGGTGATGGTCGCGCGCGAGGTGCGGTCCTTCAGTGATGCCTGCTGGGCGAGCAGCGACTCCAGGGCGGCCTGGCGGCTGCTCAGTTCGCCCTCCAGCGTCACCACGTCGGTGAGCTTCTCGGCCTTGTCCATCAGGTCGCGGACCCGCGCGACGCTCGCCCGCTGGGTGGCGATCCGGCTCTCGACGTCGACGACCTGGCCGGTGACGTCCTTCGCGTCGGACGTACGGAACAGCACCTTTCCCGAGCCGGCGAGCTCCTCCAGCACACGCTCGTAGTCCTGCTGCGGCACGCGCAGCACGAGGTGCGCCTCCTCGCGGCTGTCGTTCAGCCGTTCTGTGGTCTCCTCCGAGACGATGCCGTAGCTCATGCCCCGGGTCACGACTCTGCGAGCAGTGGCCACCGCCTTGGGCACGTCCTTCACCTCAAGAGTGAGCGTGGCCGTACGGACGACGTGGGTCACCACCGAGGACGCCGTCTCCGATAACGAGGAGGCGCCGTCGGCGGACTTGGCGGCCGGCTTCTCACCGACACCGGCCGCGGCGGGCACCGCCGCCTTGTCGTCCGACGCGGAGTTGGCCCCCCGCCCACCGCTGTCGGAGGAAGCGCCGCACGCGCCGGTGGTCAGGAGAGCGACGAGCAGCCCGGCCGCCAGCGCATGCGTGCGGCTTCGGCCGGGCCGCGCAGGTGGACGAATCTCCGTGTGGCGTTCGTCGGACATGACGCGTCCTCCCAGGATCCTTGTCGATGGTGTGCAGGTTCGACGTCGGGACCCGAACGCGGGTTGCCGGCCGGCGGTGTCGAAGTGGTCACGTTCGGGACTCGGGACGGGTTTGAGAGAGTGGACCCATGCAGCGTCCTCTTCAGCGCGACACCACACGCACGGGCCATGCCGTCGTCATCGGCGGTGGCATCTCCGGACTCGCCGCCGCCCACCGGCTGTTGGCCTCCGGCCTCCGGGTCACCGTCCTGGAGGCGACCGGACGGCTCGGCGGCAAGCTGATGACCGGCGAGATCGCGGGCACCCGGGTCGACCTCGGCGCCGAGTCGATGCTCGCGCGGCGGCCCGAAGCAGTCGCGCTGGCCACCGCGGTGGGGCTCGGCGACCGGCTCCAGCCGCCCGCCACCGCCACCGCCTCGGTCTGGACCCGTGACGCCCTGCGCCCGATGCCCAAGGGGCACGTGATGGGCGTGCCGGGCGACCCGGCGGCGCTCAGCGGTGTTCTCTCGCCCGAGGGCCTGGCGAGGATCGCCGAGGAGCGTGACCTCACCCCGACCGCTGTCGGCGACGACGTCGCGGTCGGCTCCTACGTCGCGGACCGGCTCGGCCGGGAGGTCGTCGACCGGCTCGTGGAGCCGCTGCTCGGCGGGGTGTACGCGGGTGACGCCTACCGGATCTCGATGCGCGCAGCCGTGCCCCAGCTCTTCGAGGCCGTGAAGGAGGGCGGACCGCTCCTCGACGGCGTACTCCGCATCCAGGAGAGGGCCGCCGCCCGGCAGCAGACCGGACCGGTCTTCCAGGGCATCGAAGGGGGCATCGGCACCCTGCCGGGCGCTGTGGCCGACGCCGCACGGGCCCAGGGCGCCGAGATCCTCACGGAGACCCCTGTGCTCGGGCTGACCCGCACGGCCGCGGGCTGGGACGTGCGCACCGACAGCCGGGTCATCGCCGCCGACGCCATCGTCCTGGCCACCCCCGCCTGGTCGGCGTCCACCCTGCTCGCCGCCGAGTGCCCGGCCGCCTCGGTCGAGCTCGCGGCCGTCGAGTACGCCTCGATGGCGCTGGTCACCATGGCCTTCCGGCGCGCCGACATCGAGGGGAACGAGGCGTTCGCGGGGCGTTCCGGATTCCTCGTGCCGCCGGTCGACGGGCGCACGATCAAGGCCGCGACCTTCTCCAGCAACAAGTGGCAGTGGGTCGCCGAGGCGTCCCCCGACCTCTTCGTGCTGCGTACCTCCGTCGGCCGCTACGGCGAGGAGGAGCACCTGCACCGTGAGGACTCCGAGCTCGTCGCCGCGTCCCTGGGCGATCTCGCCACGGCGACCGGACTGACGGCCCGGCCCGTGGACACCGAGGTCACCCGGTGGATCGGCGGGCTGCCCCAGTACCCGGTGGGCCATCTCAGCAGGGTCGCCCGGATCCGCGACGAGGTCGCCGAGCTGCCCAATCTGCGGGTGTGCGGAGCGGTGTACGACGGCGTCGGGATCCCGGCCTGCGTCGCGAGCGCGCACCGCGCCGCGGACGAGATCGTCCAGGGCCTCAGGGGCCCGGCCACGGAAGAGATCGACAACACGCCGACCCGGGTTCGGGTCACCGGTGGCCAGGCGGGACAATAGCCGTATGAGTGCGCCAGAAAAGCTTCCGAACGCAGGCAAGAAGGCCAAGGACCTCAACGAGGTCATCCGCTACACCCTGTGGTCCGTCTTCAGGCTGAAGGACGTCCTTCCCGTCGACCGAGCCGGCTACGCCGACGAGGTCCAGGAGCTGTTCGACCAGCTCGGGGCCAATGACATCACGGTCCGTGGCACCTACGACGTGTCCGGTCTGCGGGCCGACGCCGATCTGATGATCTGGTGGCACGCCGAGACCTCCGACGAGCTGCAGGAGGCGTACAACCTCTTCCGGCGCACCAGGCTGGGCCGCGCGCTCGAACCGGTCTGGTCGAACATGGCGCTGCACCGCCCCGCCGAGTTCAACAAGTCGCACGTGCCGGCCTTCCTGGCCGACGAGACCCCGCGCGACTACATCAGCGTGTACCCCTTCGTGCGCAGCTACGACTGGTACCTGCTGCCCGACGAGGACCGCCGCCGTATGCTCGCGGACCACGGCAAGATGGCCCGTGGCTACCCCGACGTCCGTGCCAACACGGTCGCCTCCTTCTCGTTGGGCGACTACGAGTGGGTCCTCGCCTTCGAGGCCGACGAGCTGTACCGCATCGTCGACCTCATGCGCCACCTGCGGGCCTCCGAGGCACGGTTGCACGTACGTGAGGAGGTCCCGTTCTACACGGGGCGCAGGAAGGCCGTCGCAGACTTGGTGGCCGGACTCGCATAGCCAGCGTTTCCGGTCATCCCGACCCGGAAGATCAGTTGGCGGGCAACGGCGTGTGAGACGCCGCCCGCCGTTCCAGCGACACCGGGTCCGGTGCCGGTGCACATCGGCCGACGGCCGGCGAACTGTCGTGACCTGCGGGGGAGTCATCCATTCCTCTCCGCGGGCCGCCGCTCCTCGCCGGGTCCGGCCGATGTGTCCCGGGCCGACAACTGGATAGGACACCACCAGGGCCGCTCCCGACGGGGCGGCCCTTCTGGCGCGCGGCCCCGGACGGGCGGGTCAGCCTCCGGTCCGCGCCCCGCTCGGCAGAGCCGCGCGCAGGCCGGAGTCCTGCATCCCGGTCACAGGCGGTCGTCGGTGGCTGGATCCGTACGCTTACGGTCTCGCGCTCCTCAGGAGCTGCTGCCGCAACTGGACCCGCTGCTGCTGGACCCGCTGCTGCTGCTGCCGCCGCAACTGGACCCGCTGCTGCCGCCGCAACTGGACCCGCTGCTGCCGCCGCAGCCGGACCCCGAGCTGCAGGCCGATCCCGAACCGGAGTCGCCGCCCCCGCCGCTCGAACTGCCACAGCTCCCTCCCCCGGGACCGGCCGTGGCGCACCACACGACCGGGACGAGCGCGGCGTTCGAGGTGGTCGAGGAGCCCGGGGAGGCGCGCAGCAGGGTCCGATACCTGGCCGCCGTCACCAACTGGCCCCGGAGCACGGGATCGGGGAGTGCGCGCAGTCCCTGGGTGGCCACCAGGTGGGCCGGGTCCCCCACTTGGGCGTGCGCGCCGCGCAATTCGTCGAGGGCGCGTCGCCCCGCCCGGGTGATCCGCCGTTTCGCCGAGGACGCGGTGAGGAAACCGATGATGACGCCGGCCATGAGGGCGGGGAGGATCTTGATGACGAACGGGAAAGGCACGTCCGCGTAGTCGTCGTACGGGATCGACTGCAGGACAGTGGCAGCCAGGCCCAGGGGGAAGGCGACGACGCACACCACTCCCTGGGTCAGCGCCCACCGGCGCCGGCTCCGGTTCCCCTCCGGCGCCGTCAACAGCCCACGGGCCGCGAGGCCGTCGCCGATCTCCTGCACCGCCTCGTGCCGCATGACCGTCTCGCGCAGTGTGTGCAGGGCTCCGCTCGGGGCGGCGGCCAGCTCCTGGTAGACGGCCCGTTCCACCGGGTCCCGGGCTTCGTCCCGGTGTACGGCGACGATCCCCGGCCCGCCGACGGCCAGCCGGCCGTCCATGTGCAGAGCGGTGAGCGCGGTGTCGACAACCCGGGCAGGGCCGCCGGCGAGGAAGGCGGCCTCGGCACGGTCGTGCACCCGGTCGCCGGGGCCGGGACGCCGGCCGGACCTGCGGGCGGCGATGATCAGGAGCGTCGAGGAGACCGCCACGGCGAGGGTCAGAAGGACGGCGAGGGCGTTCACGGGGGTCACCTTCCCAGAAGGGCGGTACGGGCGGCGCGGACCAGGCGAGCTCCTCGCCGGGGCGGGCGCGGCGCGGCCCGGTCCTGCCACCAGCGGGTCAGCCGTCGCCTCGCCGCTTCGTCGGCGGGACGGTCGGCGATGAGCAGGTGCTCGGCGAAGTCGAGGGCGTCACGGCGGTATCCGGCGGACATCGGCCGGTTTCCGGCGTACGCGAGGAACGCCGCTCGGTAGCCGTCGCCGAGGATCTCGGGCAGCTCGGGCGCGACCTCGGCGACGACGTCGGCGCGCTTCGCGGCCAGGGCGCGGCTCTGTACCTCCAGGCGCCGGTGGTCGAAGCCGTCCGGCGCGGGAGCGCCGGCCACGAGCGCGGAGAGCAGCGCGGTCTGTGCCACGGCGGTCCGGTCGCGGGCGCCGGAAGCGCGGGCAGCCGGCTCAGGGGGCCGGGCGCCCCGCCGCGGGGCCGCCCCCGGAGCGGTGGCCGCCGCGGCCAGCGTGTCGCGGATCGCGGTCAGTTCACCGGCCAACACCTCGGGCGGCGGGAAGTCGTCGTCGCGCTCCAGCAGGACACCCGGCGGGTCCACGCGGGAGCGGAGCTCGCTCAGCACGTCCAGGACGGGGCGTGTCACGGGGTGGGCGTGTGTGTCGTGCCAGACGCCGTCCTTCTCGATGCCGCCCGCCACATGGACGTAGGCGATGGCCTCCACCGGCAGTTCGTCGAGCGCGGTCGCGGGGCACTCACCACGGTTGACGTGGTTGGTGTGCAGATTGGCGACGTCGATCAGCAGCCGTACGCCGGTGCGTGCGACCAGTTCCGCGAGGAACTGCCCCTCGCTCAGCTCCTCGTCGGGCCAGGAGACCAGCGCGGCGATGTTCTCCAGGGCCAGTGGGACGGGCAGCGAGTCCTGCGCGATCCGCACGTTCTCGCACAGTACTTCCAGCGCGTCCCAGGTCCGGGGTACCGGCAGCAGATGGCCCGCTTCCAGCACCGGCGAGGCGGTGAGCGGCCCTCCGGCGCGGACGAACGCGATGTGCTCCGTCACCAGGGGCGTGCCCAGCAGTTCGGCCCGCGCGGCCAGATCGGCGAGACGGCCGGGATCCGGACGGTCGGCCCCGCCCAGGCCGAGGGACACCCCGTGCGGGACGACCGTGACCCCGCGCTCCCGGAGACGGACGAGGGACTCGGGGAGATGGTCCGCACAGAGGTTCTCCGCGACGGCCTCGACCCAGTCGATCCCCGGCAGAGCCTCGACGGCGTCCGCGATGTCCGGCCGCCATCCGATGCCGATTCCCAGCTTCATGATGTCCCCTCCCCGTTCTGTGCAGGGGTGATGGCCCCGCCGGCCGCCGGCGAACCCGAAAGGGGGGACGTTCAGAGCTCAACTTGAGGTTCCCCGACGGGTCGGCCGTCCGCTGTACGTCGCCACGGGCACCACCCGTGTGCCCGGGCTGCAAGCGCCGACCCGTGACCGGACATCGGTCGGGAGATACGCATGTCGGCGCAGGGACGTTCAGCCGGGCAGGGCGGAAAGCGACCAGGCCCGCGGGTCACGCGGCCGCAGGGGCGGGCGGACCGGCCCGCCCCCGCAGCTCAGCGGCGCAGCGCCGGGTGGTCGGCGACGACCGTGCAGGACCCCGGGGCGACCTCGGTGAACCCGGCGTCCCGCACCACCGGCAGCCCGCTCGCGGTGAGTTCGCGCCAGCGGGCGGCGTCCGGGGTGGCGACGGAGAGCGGGAACCCCGCCTCACGCCACGCCTTGCGCTCGGTGTCCGACAGCTCCCACCAGGCGAGCTGCGCGCCGTGCCCGGCCTGCGCCATCGCCTTGCCCGCCGACATGCTGACGTCCGGATTCATCCAGAGCACCGGGCCGACCGGATCGGGCGCGGGAGGGGCCTCGGGGTCGTCCAGGTCGGTGCCCGACACCTGGAGCTTGGCCAGTTCCTTGGGCCAGCCGTCCAGGGGCACCGGCGGGAACACCCGGACCTCGGCGTGCTCACCGGTGACCGTGATCCCGGGCAGCGTGCACGCCTTGCGCCACTCCGCGCCGCGCGCCCGCCGCACCACCTTGCGGATCCGGGCGTCCTGCCAGTCGTGCATGACCCGCGCCCACTCGCCCTCGGTTCCGGCCTCGTCCTCGCCCAGCGAGCGGGGGTCCGAGAGGATCGTGAGCACCGCACGCGCGGCGGTCACCAGGGCGTCGTGGCGCGCCGGGGGGTCGGTCTTCTCGACGTGCACCACCAGTGGCAGGACGAACTGCGGGGCTTCGTCACGGGAGGTCGGCTCGGCACGGAACGGGCTGTCGGCGGGGGCCTCCGGCGCTGCGGGAAGGGGCTCAGAAATGCTGTCGCTGCTCACCACCCCAGTCTGCCAGGTCCCTCCGACAAGCCGTCCTTGGCGGAACGGAGCGCTCCGGGTGAGGATGCGCGGCATGAAGAGCGACCTCTCTTCCAGTGAGCACATGGCGCAGCCGGCCGCCGCCCCCGGCATGACTCCGCAGAACGCCACATCCATCAAGTACGCAGTCAACGGTGAGATGCACGCGCGGCAGGGATCGATGATCGCCTTCCGGGGCGATCTGCAGTTCGAGCGCAAGGCAGGGCATGGGCGGCATGCTCGAGTGTGCGGTGACCGGCGAGGGGCTGACCGTGATGGCGGTCACGGGGCAGGGCGAGGCGTGGTTCGCTCCCTGAGTCGCCCATGAGGCGGCACACTGCCTCATCGTAAAGATGGATCTGCGCGAGTGAGTACGCTCGTACGTATGGACGATGCGTACTGCGAGACGCCCGCGCCGGCCCCCGCACCCGTGGACGCGTACGCCGAGTGCGTGCTGTGCCGGAAGCCGACCGAATACCCGGAGTCGACGAAGGGCAGCACGCTCTGCCCGGTCTGTGCCTGGCAGGAGGCCGGCCGCACCGCCTGTTCCGGCTGACGCGGGGCGCGTTCAGCCGCGCATCAGATCCGAGACCTTGACGAAGCGGTAGCCGCGCTCGCGCAGCTCGGGGACGATCCGGCGCACCGCGTCATCGGTGACGGGCGCCGCGCTGCGGGTGCAGTGCATGACCACCAGCGAACCCGGCTTCACGCCTGCCAGCACCTGCTCGGCCACCGCGTCCGCGTCCGTGGCGAAGGCGTCACCGCTGACCACGTCCCACTGGACCGCGGTCACCCCGGTCGGGGCCAGAGCCTTCAGCGACGCGTCGTCGTAGCAGCCGCCGGGGAAGCGGAAGTACGGCACGACATTGCGCGCCCCCGTCTTCCGGATCGCGGCGAAGGCCCGCTCCACATCGCGCCGCATGCCCGTCTTCTCGACGGTCGGCAGCCCGTAGCAGGGGGAGGAGAAAGCGTAGTGGCTGAACGAATGGTTGGCGATCTCGAACAGGGGGTCGGTGCCGATCGAGCGGGCCTGGACCGGGTACTCCTGCGCCCACCTGCCGGTCATGAAGACCGTCGACGGGACCTTCAGCCGGCGCAGCGACGCGACCAGCCCGGGGTTGTCGAAGCGCTCGCCGTCGGCGGCACGCGGTCCCTGGTCCGCCGTCATGTCCGCGTCGAAGGTGAGAGCCACGACCTTGTCGGGCCCGCCCGCCGAGTTCCGGGAGCCGGGGCCGGAGCCCGCCCCCGAGCCGTCTGGGCGTCGCTCGAAGACGGGCGTGAGGCCGCCGGGGCCGGGGGCCAGTACGGGCGGCTCGCTGTCCGGAGTCCGCGACGGGGACCCCGTCGCGGACTCCGGAGAGACCGTCGGAAGCGCTGCGGTCCTGGCGAGGGTGGCCCCGGAGCTTCCGCAGCCGGCGAGCACCCCACTCACCACAGTCAGCGCGATCGTCGTAAGAACGGATTTGATCACTGAGGGACGCTAGCTGACTTTTTGTCAGATTATGATCACGGCACTCCGGTCGCCCGGCCACCGGACCGCCGGGTCACTCGCCTGCTCATGCCCCGGTCAGCGCCAGGGGCCCGTCACCGCGAACGTCGTCCCCGGCGTGTAGCAGTTCACGAACATCGTCCCGCCGTCCGGTGAGAACGTGACGCCCGCGAACTCGCCCCACTCCGGCTCCTCGGCCGTCCCGATGTTCTGCCGTCCCCGCGCCATCGCGTAGACCTCGCCGCGCCGTGTCACTCCCAGCACGTGCTGCGCGCCGCCCCCGTCCTCACAGACCATCAGCCCACCCCCGGCGGCGAGGCAGATGTTGTCCGGGGACTCGCCCGGCAGCCGGATGTCGGTGTCCGGGCCGAAGACGATCACCAGGGTGAGCCGGCGCCGCTTCGGCTCATACCGCCACACCTGGCCGTAGTGGTCTGCGGCCGACCCCTCCGCGCTGTGCGCGAAGCTGGAGACGAAGTACACCGACGACCCGCCCCAGTAGCAGCCCTCCAGCTTCTGGGCGTGCGTGATGCCCTTCGGCCCGAAGTCCTGCAGCCGGATGGGCGTCTGCGCGGCCTGCGGGTCCGGTACGGGGACCCACTCGATCCGGTCGAAGCTCGCACCCGTCTCCTGGATCTGGGAGAGGTCGGGCACGCCGGGTACCCGCATGGCCTCCAGCGCTCCGCCGGCCCGCAGCGAGCCCGTCCCGCCGAGCGGTTTCTCGGGGAGGAAGCGGTAGAAGAGCCCGAAGGGCTTCTCGAACGCGTCCTCCGTCTCGTACACGATGCCGTTCCGCGGGTCGACCGCGACGGCCTCGTGCTGGAAGCGGCCCATCGCGGTCAGCGGTACGGCCCCGGTGCGGCGCGGATCGGCGCCGTCCACCTCGAAGATGAAGCCGTGGTCCTTGGTGTAACCGTTGGTGCCGGCCTTGTCCTCGGTCTCCTCGCAGGTCAGCCAGGTGTTCCAGGGAGTGGGTCCCCCCGCGCAGTTGACGGCCGTGCCGGCGATGGCGACGCGCTCGCCGATCACATCGCCCCGGCTGTCGAGCTCCAGGGCCGTGCAACCGCCCTTGCCCGCGGGGTCGTAGGTGAGGCCTTCGACCGTCGGGACGCCGATTCTGCCCGTGACCCGGTTCTCGTGGTTGCGCACCAGGTGGACCCGGCCGCGGCGGCCTGCGAAGGCGGCCATGCCGTCGTGGTTGCCCGGGACCTGGCCCTCGCCGGAGCGGAGCGGATCGCCCTCCCGGGAGAGCACCCGGTAGCGGAAACCTTTCGGCAGGTCGAGCAGGCCGTCCGGGTCCGGCACGAGGGGGCCGTAGCCGCTGTGGCCCCGGGCCTCTGCGGTGCCGGAGAAGAGTTCGGTGAAGGCCCCCGTGAAGGCGACCGAGGCGGCGGTCGCGGCGCCGGCGGCCAGCATCTGTCGTCGTGTCGCGAGGTGTCGAGGTGCGGATGACATGAGGCAACTCCCTGTTGGCGGACAGGTGAAGTGACCCGCATGTGTGTACCACGCGTCGCGGCGCGCGGGAACCATGCGGGTCACGGTGCCCCTTGTGTCCCCGGGGCGCTTGAGGCCCCAGGGACAAGTGGGATCAGGCCAGAGACGCGGTGAGCGTGATGGTGGTGCCCGTGAGCGCCTGGCTGACCGGGCAGTTCGCCTTGGCGTCCTCGGCGGCCTTCACGAAGCCCGCCTCGTCCAGACCCGGGACCTCGCCCTCCACCGTGAGGTGGATGCCGGTGATGCCGGTACCGGGCTGGAAGGTGACCTCGGCCTGGGTGTTCAACCGGGTGGGCGGAGTGCCCGCCGTGGCCAGACCGTTGGACAGGGCCATCGAGAAGCAGCTGGAGTGCGCGGCCGCGATGAGCTCCTCGGGGCTGGTCTTGCCGTTCGCCTTCTCCGCGCGGGACGGCCAGGAGACCGGGTACTCCCCGATCCCGGAGGAGTCGAGGGTGACAACGCCGTTGCCCTCGAGCAGGTTGCCTTCCCAGACCGTGTGCGCCTGACGCGTGGTAGCCATGCTGGATCCCTTCAAACGGTGTGCGCGGTTTGTCCGGCCGTACGCGGCACCCGGAGGCACTCGTACGCCCTTCAACCCCTGAACCTACTGCGCCACCAGTCCCTTTGCGTCACGAGCCAGTGCCGTCAGCCGCGAGATGGCCCGGAAATACTTCTTCCGGTACCCGCCGTTCAGCATCTCGTCACTGAACAGCCGGTCGAAGGGAAGACCGGAGGCGAGCACCGGGACCTCCCGGTCGTACAGGCGGTCCGCGAGCACCACCAGGCGCAGCGCCGTCGACTGGTCGGGCACCGGCTGCACATCGGTGAGGCAGACCGCCGTGATCCCGTCCGTCAGCGCGCCGTAACGGCTCGGATGGACCCGGGCGAGATGGTCGAGCAGGGCCGGGAAGTCATCGAGCGAGGCACCCGCGGTCGCATACGCGGCCCTGGTGACCTGATCCTCGGAGTACGGTGGCGGCGCCTCGGGCAGTCCTCGGTGGCGGTAGTCCTCTCCGTCGATCCGCAACGGCCGGAAGTGCGAGGACAGCCCCTGGATCTCGCGGAGGAAGTCGGCGGCCGCGAAACGGCCCTCGCCGAGCTTGCCGGGCAGCGTGTTCGATGTGGCGGCCAGCGCGACGCCCGCCTCGACCAGCCTGCTGAGCAGGGACGACACCAGGACGGTGTCACCCGGGTCGTCCAGTTCGAATTCGTCGATGCAGAGCAGCCGGTGCCCGCTCAGGGTCTGCACGGTCTGCTGGAAGCCCAGAGCGCCGACCAGGTTCGTCAGCTCGACGAAGGTGCCGAAGGCCTTGAGTGACGGCGCGGCCGGGGTGGCGTGCCAGAGCGAGGCCAGCAGGTGCGTCTTCCCGACGCCGTATCCGCCGTCGAGATAGACCCCGCGCGGCCCGGTGGGCGCTGCCGCCGCCTTCCTGCCGAACCGCCCGCCCGTCGCCCGCCACCACCCCCCGGAGGATGCGCTCCGGGCTCTTCCCGTCTTCCCGGATCCCGTCGCATGCGCTCCGCCCAGCCCGGCCGCGAAGGAGCTGAGGACCTCGACCGCCGCGGTCTGGCTCGGCTGGTTCGGGTCGGGGACATACGTATCGAAGCGCACCGAGTCGAAACGCGGCGGCGGCACCATCTCCGCGACCAGACGGTCGGCGGGGACGCGTGGCTCGAGGGCGCACAGGGACTGCGGGGCCGTTTCGGCTATGGGGCTCTGCCCCGGCACGGCTGTGGAGGACGACACAACACTCCACCTTAAGTGCCAGACTGCTGGGCATGCGACGCCTGCTCCCTGTGACGGACCTGACAACCCCAGCTCAAACCGCTGCCGCCGCCGATCGCGAGTGGACGCTCGAGGAGCTGGCCGACGCCTACGCCTATCCCGACGGCGTGCGCCCCTGGCTCCGCGCCAACATGGTCGCCACCCTGGACGGCGCCGCTCAGCACGACGGCCGTTCCCAGGGCATCTCGTCCCCCGTCGACATGCGGATCTTCGGCACCCTGCGTGGCCTGGCCGACGCGATCGTCGTCGGCGCCGAGACGGTGCGCCTGGAGGGCTACCGGCCCGCGCGGGCCCGCGACGCCTTCGCCGCCCGGCGCGAGGCCGCCGGGCAGGCCCCCGCCCCGGCCATCGCTGTCGTAAGCGCCGGCCTGGACCTGGACTTCTC
Source organism: Streptomyces sp. NPDC002911 (assembly GCF_053591835.1). NCBI lineage: Bacteria > Bacillati > Actinomycetota > Actinomycetes > Kitasatosporales > Streptomycetaceae > Streptomyces > Streptomyces sp. NPDC002911. The sequence goes on from NZ_JBSFUO010000016.1 coordinate 47,470, forward strand.
GCTCCCGCTCTTCGTCTCGCCCCTGGTCCCGACCCTCCTGATCACCGGAACGGAAGCACCCTCGGACCGGGTCCACGCGGCCAGGGAGGCAGGGGTCGAGGTGCTGTTCGCCGGGGACGGTTCCGCCGTCGACCCGGCGCGCGCGGTGACGGAACTGGCCTCGCGGGGACTCACCCGGCTCCTCACCGAAGGAGGGCCGCGGCTGCTCGGCCAGTTCGTGGCGGCCGGGGTCCTGGACGAGCTCTGTCTGACCCTTTCCCCGCTGCTCGCGGCCGGAGACGCGCAGCGCATCGCGGGCGGGCCCGCCATCTCGGTGCCGGAACGTTTCTCCCTCGTCTCGCTCCTGGAGGAGGCAGGATTCCTCTTCACTCGCTACGGGAAGATCTGACATATGGCGGAATTGCCCGTTCCGGTTAGCTCCGGGTGGGCACACTTAGTCCTGCTACCCCGTGCAATTGCGGGGAAGGATGGTTTCAGCAACAGCGGCCGTCCCTGCGGCCGACGAGATGAAGCGGAAGGGCGCCCGTCGTGTTCACAAGCGTTTTGATGATCGAGAAGCCCCTCACTCCCGAGGACGTGGGGTTCGTCACGACCCTTCACGGCGAGGAGCGGATCTCGTTCGTCGTACTGATGCAGCCCCGTGGTGACCAGGCCGATGTGCTGCTGCGCGCGATCGACGACGTGGCGATCGGCGAGCTCCGGGACGCCGTCCGCGAAGGGGAGCAGCCGGAGGGAAAGGAAGCCAGGGAGCCCGCCGAGATGGCGCTGGAGTATTCGCTCCGGGAGCTGCGCGAGGCGGGCTCGGAGGCCGTCGGACAGGTGGTCGAGGACCATCCCCTGGACAAGCTGAAGACCGTGGTCGACGACTCCGGGGCCGACGAGGTCATCGTGCTGACGGCGCCGCACTACGTCGAGGAGTTCTTCCACCGCGACTGGGCGTCCCGGGCCCGTCACAAGGTCGGCGTCCCGGTGCTCAAGCTCTTCGCGCACAGCGAATAGGCTAGGGCGCACCCAGATACACGTCACACCTCGGGAGAGACACGTATGGCACCCGGTATTCCTGCCGCCCTGGAACGGCCGCACTTCATCGGCATCGGCGGCGCCGGAATGTCGGGCATCGCGAAGATCCTCGCCCAGCGCGGCGCGAAGGTGGCGGGCAGCGACGCCCGGGAGTCCGCCACCGCCGACGCCCTGCGCGCGCTGGGAGTGACCGTCCACATCGGCCACGCCGCCGGGCACCTGGCCGACGACGCGACCTCCGTGGTCGTCTCCAGCGCCATCCGCGCCGACAACCCCGAGCTGGTCCGCGCCACCGGGCTGGACATTCCCGTAGTGCACCGCTCCGACGCGCTCGCCTCCCTGATGGAGGGCCTGCGCGCGATCGCGGTCGCCGGCACGCACGGCAAGACCACCACCACCTCGATGCTCGCCGTCGCCCTGTCCGAGCTGGCCCTCGACCCCTCGTACGCCATCGGCGGCGACCTGGAGGGCCCCGGCACCAACGCCACCCACGGCCAGGGCGACATCTTCGTCGCCGAGGCGGACGAGAGCGACCGGAGCTTCCAGAAGTACGCCCCCGAGGTCGCGATCGTCCTCAACGTCGAGCTGGACCACCACGCGAACTACGCCTCGATGGACGAGATCTACGAATCCTTCGAGACCTTCGTCGGCAAGGTCGTCCCCGGCGGCACCCTCGTCATCGCCGCCGACCAGCCCGGCGCCGTCGAGCTCACCCGGCGGGTCCGCGATCTCTCCTCCCTCACCGTCGTCACCTACGGCGAGTCCGAGGGCGCCGACGTACGTGTGCACAAGGTCACCGCGCGCGGTCTGACCAGCGAGGTCACGGTCGTCCTCAACGGCAGGTACCTCACCTTCACGGTCTCCGTGCCCGGCCGCCACTACGCGCACAACGCGGTCGCCGCGCTCGCCGCCGGTGTCGCCCTCGGCATCCCCGCGCACAATCTGGCCTCCGCCATCGGCAAGTACACCGGGGTCAAGCGCCGCCTCCAGCTCAAGGGCGAGGCGGCCGGTGTCCAGGTCATCGACTCGTACGCGCACCACCCCACCGAGATGACCGCCGACCTGGAAGCCATGCGCGGGGCGGCGACCGATGCCCGCCTCCTGGTGGTCTTCCAGCCCCACCTCTTCTCCCGCACCCAGGAGCTCGGCACGGAGATGGGCCAGGCTCTCGCCCTCGCGGACGCCTCGCTGGTACTGGACATCTACCCGGCCAGGGAGGACCCGGTCCCGGGCGTCACGAGCGCACTGATCATCGACGCCGCGAAGGCCGTGGGCGCCGATGTCACGGCCGTCCCCGACAAGGCGGCGGTCCCCGCCGCCGTCGCGGGAATGGCGAAGCCCGGCGATCTGGTTCTCACCATGGGAGCGGGCGATGTCACTGACCTCGGCCCGCAGATCCTGGACCACCTGTCGAGCTGAGGGAGCCACCGTGTCGTACGACGTCGAGAAGCCGGACGAGCAATGGCGGGCGGAGCTGTCGCCCGCCGAGTACGCGGTGCTGCGCAAGGCCGGCACCGAGCCCGCCTTCGTGGGTGAGTACACCGACACCAAGACGGCGGGCGTCTACTCCTGCCGTGCCTGCGGAGCGGAGCTGTTCCGCTCCGACACCAAATTCGAGTCGCACTGCGGCTGGCCGTCCTTCTACGACCCGAAGGACACCGACGCGGTCGAGCTGCTCCAGGACAACACCCTCGGCATGACCCGCACCGAGGTGCGCTGCGCCCGCTGCGGCTCGCACCTGGGGCACGTCTTCGAGGGCGAGGGCTACTCGACTCCCACGGACCAGCGGTACTGCATCAACTCGATCTCGCTGACGCTGGCGCCCGACGAGAGCTGATCGCGCCGGGCCCGGCGCGTACCGGCGCCGGATCCAACGGAACGGCCCGTCAGGAGGCATGTGCTCCTGACGGGCCGTTCTGTCGGGTGGAGCAGGCCCTCAGGCCGTCCGTACGGCCGTGCTCACGTCTTCACGAGCTCGTTTTCCTTCTGCTGCCCCGGGATGTGGGTGTTCAGCCGCTCGCCCTCGATATCGAGGTCGGGCAGGGCCCGGTCGACCGGGCGCGGCAGATACCAGGCGGCGCGTCCCAGCAGGTGCATGACGGCCGGCACGAGAGCCATCCTTACGATGAACGCGTCGATGAGTACGCCGATCGCCAGGGCGAACCCGATGGACTTGATGATCGGGTCGGGCATGAACACGAATCCGCCGAAGACGGCGAACATGATCACCGCCGCGGCCGTGACCACGCGCGCGTTGTGGCCGACGCCGCTGATGACGGCCTCGCGGGCATCGGCGCCGTGGACGAAGTCCTCCCGCATCCGCGAGACGAGGAAGACCTCGTAGTCCATGGCCAGTCCGAAGAGGATGCCGATCAGGAGGATGGGCAGGAAGCTGACCAGCGGGCCGGGCGTGTCGAGGCCGACCAGGTCCGCCAGATGACCTTCCTGGAAGATAGCGACGGTGATGCCGAAGGTGGCACCGATCGTCAGCAGGAAGCCGAGTGCCGCCTTGAGCGGGACCAGGACCGACCGGAAGACGAGCATCAGCAGCAGGATGGACAGCCCGACCACCAGCAGGAGATAGACCGGCAGCGCGTCGGCGAGCTTCTCCGAGACGTCGATACCGACCGCGGTGGCACCGGTCAACGCGATGCCGGCCCCCTTGACGTCCTCCACCCGGTCACGGATCGCGTGGACGGTGTCCTCGGTCGCGGCGTCGGTGGGACCCGTCTCGGGGATCACCGCCAGCAGGGCGGTGGTGCGCTTCTCATTCATCTGCGGGGCGGCGACGGCCAGTACGCCGTCGGTGTCCATGATCAGCGCGGTGGTCTCCTTGACCGCGGCGCCGGTCGCCTGCGCGCTGTCGCCGGAAACGACGGCGATCAGCCGGCCGTTGAAGCCCTCACCGAACCCTTCGGTGGTCAGGTCGTAGGCCTCACGGTTGGGCGAGCCGACCGCCTCGGTGCCGGCGTCGGGCAGTGACAGCCGCATGTCCTGCACGGGCAGGGCGAGCGCGCCCAGCCCGACCACACCGACAAGGAGCACGGGCACGCGCAGCCGCGCCACGATCCGGCCCCAGCGGAAGCCGAAGCCGGTCCCGGCCTCGACGGGGGCGGGTGCCCGGTCCTGCGTCCGGAGCTTCCGGGGCAGGACGCGTACGCCCGCGAAGCCGAGGACGGCAGGCAGCAGCGTGAGGGAGACCAGCACGGCGAGGGCGACCGTGGCGGCGGCCGCCAGCCCCATGACCGTGAGGAACGGGACACCGGCTACAGCGAGCCCCGCCAGTGCGATGACGACGGTGGCGCCTGCGAACACGACGGCGGAACCGGCGGTCCCGGTCGCCCGGCCGGCTGCTTCCTCCCTCTCCATGCCCTCCGAGAGGTACTGGCGGTAGCGGGAGGTGATGAACAGCGCGTAGTCGATGCCGACGGCCAGGCCGAGCATGAGCGCCAGGATCGGCGCGGTGCTCGTCAGCTCCACGGTGCTGCTGAGGGAGAACAGCCCGGCCATGCCCGCCGCCACGCCGACCAGGGCGTTCAGCAGGGTCATGCCCGCCGCCACCAGGGAGCCGAAGGTGAGGACCAGGACGAGGGCGGCCACCGCGACACCGATGGCCTCGGTCGAACCGATCTCCGGGACGCCCCGCATGATCTCGCCGCCGTGCTCGACACGGAGGTCGGTGACGTCCGACCCCGCCTCCCTGAACGACTCGCGCTGCGCGTCGGTGATGCCGTCGACACCCGACTCGAACTGCACCTGGATCAAGGCGTAGCGGCCGTCCTGCGAGACGGCCTTGGATATGAACGGGTCGACGGCCGCGAGGACACCGGGAACCTTTCCGGCCTCCTCGGTCACGGGGGCGACGGCCGCCGGTGTGAGCTTCCCGCCCTCGGGCGCCGCGACGACGATCGTCCCCGTCGCGCCGCCTGCCTGCGGGAATTCCCTGGAGAGCGAGTCCAGGGCCTTCTGGGACTCGGTGCCCGGTATCGAGAACTTGCTGGTGGTGGGCCCGCTGAAGGCTGCCGCGCCGCCTCCGAGCAGGGCGAGCAGCAGAAGCCACAGGGCGAGGACACGCCCTCGGCGACGGAAGGAGAGCCGGCCGAGCCGGTACAGCAGGATTGCCATGCGAAAGAGGCGTCTTTCTCTTGGACCTGGACGACTTGTGTCAGCTGGTGGGATGTCCGAGGGTTCTCAGTGCTCCCCGGACCAGTTCGGCGCGCAGGGTGTCCCGGTCGACGTCGACGTCGGAGGCGACCGTGACGGCCACCCCTCCGATCACCATCTGGGCCATGACACGCGCACGCGGTTGTCGGGACCGGCCGGCCAGCGCATCCGCGAGCCGGTCGATCGCCTCGGGAATGACGGCCAGTACCGGATGTCCGAGCATGTCGGGCAACGCGGCGAAGATGATCTTCACCTCGAGGTGGAAACGCACCGCCAGGCCGACATAGCCCGCCACGGCCGACTCGACGGCCTGGTCGCCGTCCAGCACCGCCAACTCCTCACTCAGGGCGGACAGCCCCTCGGCCGGCGAGGCCAGCAGTTCCGTGAGAATCGCGTCCTTGCCGGCGAAGTGGTAGAGCAGGGACGCCTTGGAACAGTGCGCCTCGACGGCGATGTCGTGCAGCGAGGTCCCCTTGAAGCCGTGCTCAGCGAAGAGGCCCAGGGCGGAGTCGAGGATGTGACGGCGCATCGCGGAAGGCGGACGTGGCATGAGTTCACCGTAGCTGACCGATCGGTCAGCTCTGACCGATCGGTCAGGCGCTCTTCGTGACGCCTGCCACCCCGGCTTCACGCTGTCCTGGCCAACTCTGCTGTTGACGTGGCCCCTTGACCCCAGGGGTGGGGCATCGGCCGCGGTTCCTCCCGGCGGGGATCTGTACGTGCGACGGCTGGGGCTCGGGGCCATGCACCTGCCGACGGAGCGGGGTCCGGCCCGTGAGGCTTCCGTCGCGGTCGCCCGGCGGGCCGTAGACCTGGGCATCACCCTGATCGGCACCGGAGGACATCGCCGCCGAACAGCTCCAGCTGTCCCCGCCCACCACGCACGCCTCGACCGCTGGTCCGAGCACCCCCGGCGCCAGGGGGTCAGGCGTCCAGGGTGCGGGCCGTCCGGCTCAGGCTGGTGTGAACTGTTCAGGTACGGGCGGGGCGGCGGCGAGACCGGTGAGAGACGGCATGGTCCGGAGTTCGGATCTCCGGCCCTGAGGTGCCCTAGGCGGTGTCTTCAAATGATCTTGCGTGGTGGATCATCGTTGGGTGATACGTCGTCATGAGCTGTCAGATGCCGAATGGGAGTTCGTGCGGTCCTTGCTGCCTGAGTCGTCGCGGGGCAGGAAGCGGTTGGACGACCGCACGGTGCTCAACGGGATTGTGTGGAAGTTCCGCACCGGGATCGCTTGGCGTGACGTTCCCGAGCGGTACGGTCCCTGGGCCACGCTGCACACCCGGTTTCGCCGGTGGGCTCTGGACGGCACGTTCGAGCGGATGCTCCGGGCTGCCCAGGCACGGGCGGACGCCACCGGGGACATCGACTGGCTTGTGTCGGTCGACTCCACCATCGTCCGCGCCCACCAGCACGCCGCCGGGGCTCCAAAAGGGGGCTCCGCAGCCCCGGCCTTGGACGCTCCAGAGGCGGCCTGACCAGCAAAATTCACCTGGCGTGCGAAGCCGTGGGGCGTCCGCTCGCCTTCACTGTGACTGGTGGGAACACCAACGACTGCACCCAGTTCACGACCGTGATGGACGCGATACGGGTGCCCCGCCTCGGTCCGGGACGGCCACGGAACCGGCCCGACCATGTCCTAGGCGACAAGGGCTACAGCTCCAAGGCCATCCGGACCTGGCTCAGGCAGCGGGGCGTCGGCCACACCATCCCGGAACGGGCCGACCAGATCCGCAACCGGCTCAGGCGCGGCAGCCGCGGCGGACGACCGCCAGCCTTTGACAAGCAGTTCTACAAGCAGCGCAACGTGGTCGAACGCTGCTTCAACCGCTTGAAGCAATGGCGAGGCATCGCCACCCGCTACGACAAGACCGTCGAGTCCTATCAAGCAGCCGTCGCCCTCGCCTCGCTCCTGATGTGGGCGTGACATGTGAAGGCAACTCCTAGAGACAGGTCCAGTTCTGTTGCAGCGCTGGAAACGCCATCACTCTGCCGCGTGCCGCAGGATGCGGGCGGCCACCAGTTCCGGATCGTCGGTCGGCAGGGCGTGGCTCGCACCGGGCACGACCTCCACCTCGGCTGTGGGCATGAGGGCTCCTACTCGCTCCGCGACCTGGCGTGCGTCGTGCAGTGAGCTCTGCTCCCCGAGCAGGAAGAGCGAGGGGACCCGCACCCGGCGCAACTCCTCGTCGGAGAAGACCCGGGCCGGCGGAAGAGCGCGCCGGAACCCGATGGAGGTGCGTCCCAGTTCCATCAGCTCGGTCTCCAGGATGGCGCTGTTGCCGATCCAGCGGGACAGTCGGGGGCGCAGTGCGCGGGGGGCCATGCCGGCCAGGCCGCCGGCGATGAGCCAGGCGTAGAAGCGGCGGCCGGGGTCGGCGAATCCGGCGGGTTCGACCAGGGTGAGGGCGGCCGTGCGGCCCGGGTGGTGCATCTGATGGCCGAGCGCCAGCCAGCCGCCGTAGGAGCAGCCGACGAGATGCGCGGTGGTGGCCTCCAGCCCGGCGAGTACCTCCTCCAGCCAGCGGGCCCCGTCCTCGGCGCCGGTCAGGGGCGCGCTCTGGATGCTGGCGCCCGGCTCACCGACCGTGTCAACGGCGATCACCGTGTGATGGCGGGCGATCGGCTCGATGTACCGGTGCCACATCAGGGAGTTGCCGTTGGCGCCCGACAGCAGGACGACCGGGTCGGAGCAGGGCGGCCCGGCACGGTGGACGCGGGTGGTACCGAAGGATGTCGGCAGGTCGAAGGCGTCGACCGGGTCCGGCCAGAGCCGGTCGAGCAGGCGTCCGTAGACGGTGTGGAAACGCTCGCGGGCCTTGTCGTTCCTGAACTCGCCTATGCTCATGGTACAGACGTATCACAAGTTGATACACGTGTACCACTAGGGGGAGGTCGACCATCGCCGCGCGCGTCGATCACGAGGAACGCAGGAAACAGATCGCGGAGGCTCTGCTGCGTATCGCCGCCACCGAGGGGCTCCAGTCGGTGAGCATGCGGGCGGTCGCCACCGAGGCGGGCGTCTCCCTTCGGCTGGTGCAGTACTACTTCACGACCAAGCAAGCCCTGGTGCTGGACGCCCTCGCCCGGCTGGGCACCCAGCTCCAGGCCCGCATGGACCGGTGGGTCCGCGAGGCGGGCTCTCCGCCGCAACCACGCTCCACGGTCACCGCCATCCTCTCCAGCGTCCTGCCGACAGACGATGAGAGCCGCCGGATCACCCGGATCTACGCCGCCTACTACGTGCTCGTCCTCGGTGACAGCTCGCTGGAAGAACACGCCACACCCCAACCCGCACTACTGGAAGGCTTCCTCGCCAAGCAGCTCCGCCTGGCGCAAGAGGCCGGCGCTGTCGGCCCCGAGAAAGATCCCGCCATGGTGGCGGCCGGACTGATGGCCATGGTCAACGGCCTCGGCTCCAGCGTGCTGGGCAGCCAGCGCACCGGTAAAGCAGCCCTGCTTGTCCTGCGCCACCACCTGGACGAACTGTTCGGCCCCGCTACTCCTGCATCCGACGGCTCGTGACGACATACCACCCGACGCTGAATCCACCACGCAAGATCATTTGAAGACACCACCTAGTCCTGGCCGGACTCCGCGCCCACCTCGGCCCGCAGCAGCGGGTGTACCACCCCGGGGAACACCCGGGCCCGTACGATCTCCTCCGCCGCACCGCCCTGCACCACGGTCTCGGCCACACCCCACGGGCGTCCTGCCAGGTGAACGGTCAGCGTGTACGAGGCCGGACAGCCCATGCACTCGTAGCGGTCCGCCCAGGTCTCCACGTCCGTGACGCTGCCCGGGTAGCGCTTCACGTGCCGGTGCCGGGCATGGCAGTGGTCACAGGTCTCGCCGGGCTCGCACGTACCGCCGCACGGGCAGGGCACATCGAGCGAGTCCGCAGGTTGCCAGCGCTGGACGAGCCGGGCGTCGCGGGTGGCGCCCATGTCCTTCATCGCCTTCAGGTTCCGCGCGGCGACGTTGTACGACTCGCCCGTCGCGGCCATCCGGTCCCGGATCACGTCCTTGCGCCCGCGGTTCGTCGTCATGTCTTCCTCCTGGGTGTACGCAGCCCGCCAGGAGGCTCACGAAATAGTCCTCCCTACGGTACCTGCCGCTCCGTGCCCGCGGTCCCGGTGCCGGCCGTGCGATCCGCCGGAATCGCAAATGCCCCGAGTACGACAGTTCAGCCGTAAATCGAAACGATTGACTACTCCTCGCGGTCCCGACGCACGGCGGCGCGCCGCCATCGAGTCAACTCGGCTTGTTCTGCTCATGGACTCCGGGTTTTCTGTGAAGCGCTGGTGAATTGAATCTTCATATGCTGATGAGAAAATCCTCTGACCACGTCACATCATTATTTTCCGATCCGGCCAGTCGCGCGCACCGGATGACTGAATCAATGTCTTGACCGGTTCTCGTCGTGCGATACACACTCGCAACAGGCACTCATGCATCAGGAGCCACGAGCGCACACGGATGCGGATGGCCCTGCGAGACCAGATATCGCACGGGGTGAACGACGGGGGTTACACGCGGGGGATCGGTGTGTGCGGATTCGACGCACGCACGCATTTCCTTCTCCTCTCCTCTCATCTCTTGGTGCGCGAAGGGAATGGAGGGGGAATGCCGACGCACATGAGCTATCCCGGTGTGTACATCGAAGAGCTTCCCAGCAGCGTCCGTACGATCGCCTCGGTCACCACCTCGGTGACCGCGTTCGTGGGGCACACGCGCCGGGGCCCGCTCGACCAACCCGTACGGATCACCAGCTTCGCGGACTTCGAGCGCCGGTTCGGCGGTCTCACCTCGCGGAGCGCCCTCAGCTACGCAGTGCACCAGTTCTTCGGCAACGGCGGCACCCTCGCCGTGATCGTCCGGGTGGCAGAGGCAGGCACGGGCGAGGACGCCTGCGTCACGCTCCGCTCCACGGAGGGGCACAGTGAGTGCCCGGTGCTCGAGGTGCACGCGAAGGAGCCCGGCGTGTGGGGCTCGGGCCTGCGGGTGGCCGTCGACCACGACACCCCCGCGCCGGACAGGACGTTCAACCTCCAGATCCTCGACGCCCGCGGTGGGGCCCGGGAGTCTTTCACCGGACTGTCCATGGACGCCGGCCACGGCCGCTTCGTCGAGACAGTCGTCAACGCCGGCTCCTCCCTGGTCCGGGTGAAGGCCCTCGACGAGGACCGGCCGGACCCGTCCGGCACGGTCTCCAAGCCCTTCGCGGCGGATCTGCCCGGCCTGGAAGTCGAGCTGAAGGTCAAGATCGGTGACGTGGAGCGCGAGTTCACGCTCTTCGAGCCCGACCGTGACGGTGGACCGCCCCGTAACCTCACGGAGCTGGCCCTCCTGCTGGAGCGCAAGCTGCGCGCGCTGCCCGACGCCCCCGGGAAGCACGCCTTCGCAGGGGCCGAGGTCACCGCCTTCGGACGGCGGCTCCAGGTCGTCGCCGGGTCCGTCGACCCGGACGACGTGGTCCGCTTCGTCGGCGAGTGCGCCAATGACCTGGGGCTCGAGGCCTCGGTGAACCCGCCCGTCTTCCCGCTGGAGGGCGGCAAGGACGGCGACCCGCCCGGCCCGCGCGACCTCATCGGCAGCGAGGGGGCCAAGACCGGTCTCCAGTCGCTGCGTGACGTGGACGACGTCAACCTGCTGGCCCTGCCGGAGCTGTCGGCGTACGAGTCCACCGAGGACATGGTCACCGTCCTGTCCGCGGCCGAGCAGCTCTGCCAGGAGCGGCGGATCTTCCTGCTCGTCGACTCGCCCTCGACGTGGGGCGGCGTCGACGCCGCGCGGGCCGGGATCGGTGCGTTCGAACCCGTCCGCAGCAACCACGCGGGGCTGTACTTCCCGCATCTGCAGCTGACCGACCCGCTGACCGGGAGGCTGCGCTCCTTCCCGCCGTCGGGTGCCGTCGCCGGGGTGATCGCACGCACCGACGGCGAACGCGGGGTGTGGAAGGCGCCGGCCGGGACCGAGGCGCGCCTCGCCGGTGTCCGGTCACTGACGGTCAAGCTGACCGACCGGGAGAACGGGCTGCTCACCCCACTGGGCGTGAACTGCCTGCGCACCTTCCCCGTGGTGGGGCCGCTGGTCTGGGGTGCCCGCACGCTGGAGGGCGCGGACGCGCTCGACAGCGAGTGGAAGTACGTACCGGTGCGACGGCTCGCCCTGCACGTCGAGGAGAGCCTCTACCGCGGTCTGCAGTGGGTCGTCTTCGAACCCAACGACGAGCAGCTGTGGCAGCAGATCAGGCTCAAGGCGTCGGCCTACCTCAACGACCTGTTCAGGCAGGGCGCGTTCAAGGGCGGTACACCGCGCGAGGCGTACTTCGTGAAGTGCGACAAGGACACCACCACCGACGCCGACATCGAACGCGGAGTGGTCAACGTCGTGATCGGTATCGCACCGGTCAAGCCCGCGGAGTTCGTGATCGTGAAGATCCAGCAGTTCGCCGGGCAGTTCGACCTCTCGTAGCCGGCCTCTCGTAGCCGACGTCTCGTAGTCACGGAAAAGGATCACGAAGGAAACCGATGGCTGAGTTCCAGATAAACGCCCATCGCTTCGACCCCTACAAGAATTTCAAGTTCCTGGTTCTCTGGGACGGTAGAACGGTCGCGGGCATCAGTAAAATCAGTCCCCTGAAGCGCACCACCGAGGTGGTCAAACACCGTCACGGCGGTGATCCGAGCTCACCGCGCAAGTCGCCGGGCCGCTCCGAGTTCGAGGGCGTCACGCTCGAACGCGGCGTCACCCACGATGCCGAGTTCGACCGCTGGGCCAACAAGGTCTGGCAGGTGGGTGCCGGGCTCGGGTCGGAGGTCTCGCTCCGGGACTTCCGCAAGGACATCATCATCCAGGTGCTCAACGAAGCCGGGCAGGTGGCCGTTTCGCACAAGCTCTACCGGGCCTGGGTCAGTGAGTACCAGGTCATCGGCGAGCTCGACGCGAACGCCAACGCCGTCGCCATCCAGAGCGTGAAGCTGGAGTGCGAGGGCTGGGAGCGCGACTACGAGATCCCGGAACCGGTCGAGCCGTCGTTCACCCACCCGGCCTGATCGTCGCCGTGATCCCTGGAACGGCCCCGGTGGGGCCCGCCGAACTGCTGGCCGCCTGGGAGACCGGGCTGTCTCTGGACGCGGCGGAGAGATCGCTGCTGCTGCACGGGGCGGCCCGCCCGGGGGCCGGTACCGACGCGTTGCTGTCGGTGCCGGTCGGCGAGCGGGAAGCCGATCTGTTCGCGCTGCGCCGGTCGCTCTTCGGCGAGCGGATGCAGGTGCGGACCGAGTGCGGTGCCTGCGGCGAGGCCGTGGAGTTCGACCTCGACGCCGGCGCACTGGGTGCCCGCCCGGCGGCGGGGGACCGGCTGCTGCGCGTGGCGGAGGACGACTGGGTGGTCGAGTTCCGGCTGCCCACCGTCGCCGACCTCGCGACGGCCGGTGCGGACGTTTCGCCCGCCGGTGCACGCCGGCGACTGGTGACGGGCTGCACGGTCCGGGCCCTGCGGGGCGGCGAGCCCGTCACCGCGGAGCGGCTGGCCGACCTGCTGCCCGAACGGGTGGAGCGGCTCATCGCCGAGAAGGCCGCCGAGGCCGACCCGACGGCCGAGGTGACGCTGAACGTGGCGTGCCCCGAATGCGGTGGGGCCACCCGGGCCGAGCTGGACATCACCTCCTACCTGTGGACCGAACTGGACAGCTGGGCGAGGGACTTGCTCCTCGATGTCCATCTGCTCGCCACCGCCTACGGGTGGAGCGAACCCGACATTCTGGCGCTCAGCCCCATTCGGCGTCGTTACTACCTGGAGCTGTGCACCGATGGCTGACTACTTCGACAGGCTGCTCGCCCGGTACACGCCGGTGGCCGTAGCCGACGACAGCGGCGCACGGGTGCGGGTGCGGGTACGGCCGCGGCTGTCCGGCCCGTTCGAGCGGGCCGAGGCACTGCGGTACGGCCCGCCCGAGCCGGACGAACCGGCCGCGCTGCTTCCCTCCGCTCCGAGCGCCGACCGGGATCTGCCCCGGCCGCCGCGGCCGGACCGGGAGGTGCGTACGGAGCGGCACACCATGGTGCGCACGGAGCGCGTCCCGCAGCCCGCCGGGACGGGGCAACCCGCCCGGCCCGAGGCAGCAGCCCCGGCCCCCCTGCTGCGGCCCTCGGCGGCTCCGGCACCGAAGGCCCGGCCCGCTGGGGCGGAAGGCGCGCGTGCGGCACGCCGGGGGCGGCCGTCCGCTCCGGACGAGCCGGCGGCGCCCGTCATGCCGACGGCGCCGGCATACGCGCCGACCCCACCGGCGCGCGCGGCAGCGCTCGCCCTGCCGCGCGGCTCCGGTTCCGCCGCAGCGCGGGGCGCGGCGCCCGGCTCGGTGGGGCGGCGCGCACCGCGCCCGGCCGAACGCGTCGTGCACGTGCAGATCGGTCGACTGGAGGTCAGCGCGGCGCCGCCGCCCGGCGCGAGCGCCGCACCGGCCGGGCGCCCCGCACAGCGGACCGGCCGGCCCGCACCCGTACTGACGCTGGACGACTACCTGTCACGTGGCGGGAAGAGGGACTGACGACATGAGCAACGCACTCGCCGTCGCCACGGTCACCCAGGCGCTCGCCCTGCTGATCGAGAGCAACCTCGGACCCGAGATGGACATCGCGGTCAAGGTGGAGACCCGTAAGCCGCCGTCGGAGCCGCCCGGCGAGCCGACCATCACGGTGTTCCTCTACCAGGTGACCCCGAACGCCGCGATGCGCAACAACGACCTGCCGACGCGCGCCGCCGACGGCTCCCTGCGTAACCGGGCGGCCGCACCGCTGGACCTGCATTACGTGATCAGCGCGTACGGGGAGGAGACGGAGCTGGTCGGGCAGCGGCTGCTGGGCTGCGTGATCCGGACGCTGCACGAGATTCCGGTACTGCCGAGGGAACTGATCGAACTGGCCGCCGAGCGGCCGTATCTGGCGGGCGGCGATCTGGCGGACTCGCCGCAGAAGGTCCGCTTCACGCCGACGGTCATGGACGTCGACGAGACGTCCAAGCTCTGGGGGATGCTGCACCAGACTCCGTACACCCTGTCGGTCGCCTACCAGGCGTCGTTGGTGGTGATCGAGGGCCGCGAGAAGCCGGTCCCGGCGAAGCCGGTGCAGCAGCGCACGGTACGGGTGGTGCCGTTCGGGGCGGCTCCTGCGGCGCCCGTCGTGCCTGCCGCGCCCGCTGTTCCGGCCGTTCCGGATGGCACGGCTCCCGCCGAGAAGCTTCCCGTCAAGAAGGTTCCGGCCAAGAAGGTTTCCGTCAAGAAGGTTTCCCCGAGGAAGACCGCTGCTGCGGCCAAGGCACCCGTCACATCGACCAGGACCGCCGCCAAGCGAGCGGCTTCACCGCGTCCCCGCCGGAAGGCCGGGAGCGACGTACCGACGCCGGACGACGAGGGCTGAGCCGGGGTGCGGAACACCGGGGGTGAGGGCATGGGTACGTACGAAGGCGCCGGTGGCGGCGAGGACCGTGGCAGGGCAGGGCAGGGACGGGCACTGCTGGCAGCGGTCCACGCCGTGCTCGCCCGCGTCGACTCCCACGCCGGGCGCGCGACACAGGGCTCGGGGCCGGCCGGGGCCGAGCGGCCCGAACAGAGCGGTGACCTGGACACGGACGCCGTCGCCCCGGCCTTCAGCACGGCCGACGCCACCGGCGGCGCCCTGGCCGCGCCCCCAGGCCCCGCCGCCCTCGACGCCCTGGTCGCCTGCTTCGGCCTCAGTCCGTTCGAGCGCGAGATCGTCCTGCTGGCCGCGGCGGCTGAGCTGGACCCCACCACGGCCGCCCGCTGCGCCGCAGCCGGCGGGGATCCGGAGCGTACGTACCCCACCTTCTCGCTCTCCCTCGCCGCGCTCGCCGATGCGCACTGGAGCGCGCTGACTCCCGTAGCCCCGTTGCGGCGTTGGCGCATCGTCGAGCTCGACGACGAGACCCGGCTGACCACGTCCCGGCTCCGGCTCGACGAACGGATCCTGCACTTCCTGGCCGGCTCGCCCTACCTGGACGCACGACTGCACGGCCTGCTCCGCCGGACCACCGCCCCGGACTCGCTGCCCGCCTCCCACGACCTGGCGGCGAGGCAGGTCGCCGCGGGCTGGGCGGGGACGGGGCGGGGTGCGCCGCTCCGGGTCGAGCTGGTCGGAGGCGATCTCCGTACCCGCGCGGACATCGCCGCGGTCGCGGCGCGCCGCTCGGGGCTCGGCCTCTACGAGCTGTCGGCCGCCGATCTTCCATCCGCCCCGGCCCAACGGGACCTGCTGGCCCGGCTGTGGCAACGCGAGGCGGTTCTGCTGCCCGCGGCGCTGCTGGTGGAGGTCGGTGACCTGGACCGCGAACAGGGCGCTGCCACGGATGCGTTCGTCGAGAGCGCCGCCGTGCCGCTGGTCGTGTCGAGCGCCGATCCACGGCGGACGGCACGCCCCCGCGGTGAGCGTGTCATCGTTCCGCAGCTGGACGCGGACGAGCAGCTCGGGGTGTGGACCGAGGCGTTCGCCGATGTGCCGGACGTGTCGGAGGGCGACCTCCGCGACCTCGTGGCCCAGTTCTCACTGCCGCCCCATCTGGTCCGCGCGGCGGGAGCGGCCGTGGCCAGGGACCTGCCCGGCGAGGACGAGCGGGACGCGGCCGGACTTGCCTGGCAGGCGGGTCTCACCGAGGCCCGGATGGGCATGGACGAGCTGGGGCGCCGGATCGAGCCGCATGCCGCCTGGGACGATCTGGTGCTGGCGGAGCGGCAGGTACGGGTGTTGCGCGAGATCACCGCGCATGTGCGGCAGCGGCCTACCGTGTACCAGGAGTGGGGCTTCGCCGGGACCCTGCGCCGGGGGCTGGGGGTCACCGCGCTC
Source organism: Streptomyces sp. NPDC002911 (assembly GCF_053591835.1). NCBI lineage: Bacteria > Bacillati > Actinomycetota > Actinomycetes > Kitasatosporales > Streptomycetaceae > Streptomyces > Streptomyces sp. NPDC002911. Next base: position 63,518 of record NZ_JBSFUO010000016.1, read on the forward strand.
TTCGCCGGCGGATCCGGCACCGGCAAGACCCTCGCCGCCGAGGTGATGGCGAAGGAACTGGGCCTGGACCTGTTCATCATCGATCTCTCCCAGGTGGTCAGCAAGTACATCGGTGAGACCGAGAAGAACCTGCGCAAGGTCTTCGACGCCGCCGAGCAGGGCGGTGCGCTGCTGCTGTTCGACGAGGCCGACGCGCTGTTCGGCAAGCGCAGCGAGGTCAAGGACTCCCACGACCGGTACGCCAACCTCGAAGTCAGCTACCTGCTGATGCGGATGGAGGCCTACCGGGGCCTGGCGATCCTCACGACGAACATGAAGCAGGCGCTGGACACGGCATTCATGCGCCGTATCCGTTTCGTCGTCGACTTCCCGTTCCCGGGTGAGAGTGAGCGCGCCGAGATCTGGCGCCGGGTCCTGCCCGCGCGTGCGCCGATGAAGGGCGTCGACCCGGCGCTCCTGGCGCGGCTGACCGTGGCGGGTGGTTCCATCCGCAACATCGCGCTGTCGGGCGCGTTCCTCGCGGCGGAGGAGGGCGACCGGCTCCAGATGCGCCACATGCTGGAGGCCGCCCGCACCGAGTACCTGAAGCTCGACCGTTCCCTGACGCCGTCCGAGGTGAACGGATGGGGCTGAACGAGCAGCAGCGCACGGTACGGGTGGACATCGGCGAGCTGGTGCTCGACGGGTTCGGCCGCGTGGACCCGGAACACGTGTCGGAGGCGTTCCAGGCGGAACTGGGGCGGCTCGTACGGGAACGGGGCGTGCCGCTCGCCGCAGACGGCGGACAGGCGCTGGACGCACTGGGCGGGCTGCCCCCGCTGCCCGCGACCCTCTCCGCGCGGCGCCTCGGCCAGGAGCTGGCGCGCGCGGTGCACACGGGCCTCTCGGGCGGGGGCGAGGTGACGCGATGAGCACGACCCACTCGCAGGAGACGAGGTCGGACCAGTCGGCCCAGCGCCGCAAGCGCAAGGACCGCGCCGCATCCCGGGCGCCGGAGCCGAAGAACATCGTCAGCGGCGCGGGCCAGCCGCTCGACCTGAGCGTACGGCGGGAGCTGGAGGAACAGCTCGGGCACGACTTCAGCCGGGTGCGGCTGCACACCGACCCGGACGCGGGCGCGCTCACCGAGATGCTCGGGGCGGACGCGGTCGCGGTCGGCCAGGACATCTTCTTCCGCGAGGGCACCTACAGCCCCGGCACGGTCGACGGACAGCGGCTGCTCGCACACGAGTTGCTGCACACGGTGCAGAACCCCCACGGCCTGGGTGCCCTGCGAGCGGGGCGGGACCTGGGCGAGGTGAGCCTGCCTCAGCAGGCGATGGAGCGCGAGGCGGAGTCGGCGGCGAAGGAAGCCGTACGGGACGGGGAGCCCGGGGCCCGGGTCGAGGAAGGGCAGGCCACGCCCGGCTGGCTGCGGTACGCGACCGTGGACGCCGACCGGAACCGGCTGGAGCAGATCGATCCGGCGACGCTGGTGGACCGGCTCGCGAACGGCCTGCTGCGCTCGCTGCGCGGTGATCCCGCCGACCTGTCCGGGCGAGTGCGTTGGGAACTGGCCCGCCTGGCACCGCAGTTGCAGGATTCTGTACTGGACCTGCTGGAGAACCGGCTGCTCACGTCCGAGTACGACCGACTGCTCGATCTCGCAGAGGAAGCGGAGACCGGGCCCGCAGGCTTCACATCGGCCGATGTGCCTGCCCCGGAGATCGACCTCTTCGAGGCCCTGGGCGTGGAGCGTACCCAGTGGAAGCGCAAGCAGGAGGGGGAGGCGGCCTCCACCAGCCGGCGCGACGACGACGCCCGTGAGGAGCAGCGGGACGCCACGGACCGCGACCAGCAGCAGGGCAGCGACCGCAGCAGAGCGCGTTCCGACGCGGCGGCCGAGGACCAGGAAGCGGCACAGCGCGAGGAGCGCGAGGACGAGCGCGCGCAGTCGCGCGAGCAGGCGGCACAGGAACAGCAGCAGGAGGAGGAGAAGCAGTCCGAGGACCGGCAGCGCACCGACGAGGCCGCGGACGAGCGGGCGCAGGGGCAGCAGGTGGGCGCCGAGGAGGCGAAGGAGGAGCGCAAGGCCCAACGGGACCGCGAGGAGCAGGACCCGGAGCAGGCGAACTCTCCCGGCGCCGACAAACGCAGACGCAAGGATGACGCGAAGAAGCCGGCGGTCGGTTCGAAGCAGGAGAATCTCGATCCGAAGGCGAAGGCCCAGCCCGGCCCCGTACGTCCCGAGAAGGTCGACGAACGCGGCGACCGGCCGGACAGCGCACTGTCCGAGCACGGCCTCCACGAGAAGGACGAGGACGAGGGGGAGCCGCGCGAGGAGGAGAAGCCGCTCGGTCTGGAGGCGGGCGCGGACGATGAGATCGGTGGCGATGAGGACCGCGAGGGCAGCAGGGCGGGTGCCGCCCGGACCGAGGAGGCGCTGAGGCCGGAGGACCATCTGCCCGAGACCGACCTGGACCTCTCTGCCGTACCGACGGCGGACGAGATGTCTCCGGGAGCGGCCGAACCGAGCCTGCCCGCGTTTCCGGTGCCGCCGCCGACCAAGGCCGAACGGGTCCAGCGGGAGCGCGAGAAGGAGCAGCAGGAGGAGGACGAGGACTCCGTCACCCCCGACCCGAAGGCGCCAGGTTCGGACGTCGGGCCGGCGGAGGGTGAGGCTCCCCGGCCGGAGGGCGGGCCCGCGGTCGAGGCGCAGGACCGTTCGGCGAAGGATCTGCAGCCGGAGAAGGCAACCGACCAGGAGGTCGGTTCCGACCCGGAGACCACCGACAAGGAGCCGCCGCAACCGGAGGCCGAGAAGCCCGATCCGGCCGATGAGCAGGAGCGGGAGCAGGAGGCCCCGTCCGCAGGCGCGCAGGAGCGTCACGCCGACGACGCGAAGGACGCCCAGGACGAACAGCGTCAGCTGAGCGAACGAGGACAGCAGGAGGCCCAGCGGGCCACGGGCGAGAGATCAGCACCTGCGGCGGCCGACGCCGCTCCCGTAGCCTCCTCCGGCCCGGCCGTAGCGCGGCCCGCGGGTGCCCAGCCCCAGGAGACGGCCGTCGAGGACCGTAACCCCTCACCCGCCGCACGACGTGACGCCGAGCCGCCCAAGCCGGAGCGGGAGGCCGCCGGTCCGAAGAGCCGTGTGCCCAGGGAGTCCGGTCCCGGCGTGTCACCACGCAGCGCGGTGGGCGCTTCCGAGCCCATGGGGCCGACCGTCGCAGCCGGGCCCGGTGCCGCGCCGTCCGCGGCCCAGGCCGCCGTGAGCCCGGCGGCCGAGCTGACTGGTGGCCCCGGCGCGGGCCCCACGGCTGAGGCGTCGCTGGAGAAGGACGGCGGCGGCTGCGCCCCGCCGGAGCCTGCGGCCGATAAGGACGAGGCAGGCGGCAGCTGCGGCGGGGGCGGAGGCGCCGCCCCCGCGGAGAAGAAGGAGGAGGAGCCGCCGGACGTCTCCGGCCAGGACCCCAAGGCCGCGATCGGTACGGTGAGCAAGCTGGCGCCGGACCAGGCGGCCGCCGCGATGCCGGGTGTGGACGCCGCCGCGGACAGGAAGGTCGGCGAGGAGCAGAAGCGGCTGAACGCCGAACCGCCGAAGCGGGAACGCCCTTCGGGGGCGCCGCGTACGCAGTCGGGGCCGCCGGAGGCTGCGGAACCCGCTGCCCAGGTGACCGGCAAGGTGGAGAAGCTCGGGCCCGAGGGCCAGGGGGACAAGCAGCGGGCCAAGGGCAGTGAGAAGGCCGACGGCGCGAAGCCCACGGACAGTGCTCCACCACCGCCCATGCCCGTGGCGGCGGAACTGAGCGCCGACGAGGCGAAGAACGTGGAGGCCGCGGCCGACGCGGTCCCGACCGTGGACCCCGAACTGCGCAACAAGACGGTCGGTCCCGCGCCGAAGATCCGGTTGGAGGGGGCGAGCGACCCCAAGCGGACGGACGACCAGGCCAAGGCTCTCAAGAACAAGCAGTCCGACATCCAGAGCACGGGGCGCGACGACGCCGCCAAGCCGATGGGCGAGGACCAGATCTTCCCGAACGCGCCGCAGGAGCAGCTCGTCGGCAGGGCGACCGGCCGCGGGGCTGCCAAGCGCAGCGCCGGCGCGGCCAAGGGATCTCGGGCCGAACCGGGTGTGGGCGCGGTCGCCAAGCAGGAGCGCGGCGGCGAGATTCAGGGGTCGGCAGGACAGGCACAGGGCGATCTGGCCGCCGAGGAGAAGAAGCACAAGCAGAGCGAGCAGCAGTCCAAGCAGGAGAAGCAGACCGAGATCGACCGTGAGGTCACGCAGAACGCGGAGAAGCAGACCGCGGAACGCGGCAGGGCCGCCGAGGACGCGCAGCGCGAACGCGAGACCTGGCGCACCGAGCAGGACGAGAAGGTCGAAGAGGCGGACAGGGACTCCGAGAAGGAGCACACCGCCAAGAACAAGGAGATCGTCAAGGCCCGCGACGACAAGGACAAGGAGGTCGGCGACAGGAAGGACAAGGACAACCAGCAGATCGACACGGAGCGCGAGAACGCCGAGAAGGAGGCGGAGAAGAAGAAGGAGGAGGAAAAGCCCTCCGGAGGCTTCTTCGGCTGGATCGCGGACAAGGTGAAGGGCTTCTTCACCGCGCTTCTGGAGGCCGTGACGGCGGTGTTCGACGCCGCGCGCAAGGCCGTGAACAGCATCATCGACACGTTCAAGGACTGGGCGAACAAGGCCATCGACTTCGTGCGCGACCTCGCGATCGCGGCGATCAATGTGCTCGCGGACGCGCTGATCGCGATCGGTGACGTGCTGCTGGCGGCGTTCCCCGAGTTGCGGGACAGGTTCCGCAAGGCGATCGAGGGCCTGCGGGACAAGGCGATCGCGGCGGTCAACACGCTGGCGGACGGCCTGAAGAAGGCCGTGAACACGCTGCTGGACGCGCTCGCCGCGGGCCTGAACGCACTGCTCGACGTCCTCGAGGCGGGCATCAAGGCCGTCATCAAGGCCTATCAGGCGGTGATCCTGGGCGCGATCAAGTTCGCGCAGGCGGCGATCGAGGCGCTGGGCAAGTTCGCGGCGCTGGTCGCGGACATCGCACCGGATCCGGGCGGCTGGATCGGCAAGGCTGGCAGCTCGGCGAAGTCCGGTATCCAGGACCATCTGTGGGGCGCGATCAAGACGGGCGTCAAACGGTGGTTCGACACGAAGGTCGAGGGCATCCTCGGGCTCGGCAAGGCCGTGATCGACGTCCTGGTGAAGGGCTGCGTCTCGATCAAGCAGATCGGGAAGATGGCATGGGACGCGATCATCGCCTCACTGCCGATGATGATCGCCTCGCTCGTGATCGAGAAGGTCGTCTCGATGATCGTGCCCGCGGCGGGCGCGATCCTCACGATCGTTCAGGGCCTGATGGCTGCCTGGCAGAGCATCAGCTCGATCCTCTCCGCATTCAGTAAGTTCTGGGCCTATCTGAGGGCCGTGAAGGCCGGCCCGGCGGCGTGCCTGTTCGCGGAGGCGGTGGCCGCGGGGATCGTGGCACTGCTGGAATTCATCGCCAACTTCCTGATGATCCGCCTGGCGGGCGCGACGAAGGGCGTGGGCAAGAGGCTCCAGACGATGGCCCAGAAGATCATGAAGGGCCTGGAGAAAACGGGCAAGGGCGCGAAGAAGGCGGCGGGATCGGCGGTCAACAAGGCGCGGGACGCGATGCGGAACGCGAAGACGGCGATGACGAGGCCGGCGGTGGCGCCGAAGCCGAAGGGCAAGCCGTCGCCGAACCCGAAGGCACCGGTGAAGCCGAAGGACACGGCGACACCGAAGGGGCCGGCGAAGGACAAGTCCCCCGGGAGTTCTCCTCGGATTCCCAAGAAGAGGAAGGAGATCGAGGGCCCGAAGCCGACCAGGCCGAAGAAGCCGAAGTCACCGCTGGGCGAGGCGCTGGGCAAGGCGAAGTCAGCTGTGAAGTCGGCCCTGAAGAAGGTCCGCAACGCGGGGAAGACGCTGGGCAAGAAGCTCAAGAAGAGCAAGCCGGGCAAGGCGCTGAAGAACAGTGCGTCGAAGCTGCGGAACGCGTTCACGAAGAAACGCGACCGTCTGCGCGACGACAAGAAGAACCAGCAGGACCGGAAGAAGCAGAACCAGGACGACCGGAAGAAGAAGGAGGACTCGAAGGAGTCCAAGGAGGCCCGGTTGCAGAAGATCGCGGCTCGTATCCGCCCCAAGATCGCCTCCATGCTCAACCGTGGTGTGCGCAGCGCGGTGCTCGACGGCGCACTCTCGGCTCTGCGCATGTGGTACAGGTTGTCCTCCCTGGACCTTTCCGGCGCCAACCGGTTCGAAATCCACGCCCGTCTCAACCCACAGGTCGAAGTGGCCGAAGGGCTCGAGGTCGATGAAGATGAACTTCTGGAATTCCTGAACGACCTGGCTGCAGACATATCGGGAAACAATAAAGTCGTCGCAGGTGAGAATCGGATATCCAAGGAGCCGGCCGATCCCGCTGCGTTGGAGGCGCAGCCGAAGGCAGTCCAGCGCCAGGAGAAAAATCAGGACCGGTACGGTGTGCCCAAGGGTGTCGGTCTGGCATCTGTCTACAATTTTTTGGCCAAGCGTAAATTCCGCGGGGTCAACACCCACGACATGCTCTCCTTCCTCGACGGTGGGGCTGCTGCGCCCGGTCAGGACATGGAAAAGCTGCTTCCCTCGGTCGCCCTGTCGCAACCAAATGAGACGAAAACCCTGAAGGCGAAAATTGCCGAGCGGATCGAGGATGCGGCAAAGGGTGCAGCGTCACCGCAACAGGCCGAGAGTATGCGGCGCGCCCAGCAGGAGATCGAGAACCAGAACAGGGTCAACCGCGGACTGGTGAAAGGCGTACGAAAGAAGATCTTGCGCACCGGTGAAGTGCGCGAAAACAGGGGAGCCGGACTCCCGTACGACAAGATCCAGGAAGAGATCTTCTCCGATGAGCGAAGGGGACAGGACGCGATGGAGGCAGCCCGCGAGCTGGCACGAGGCGACCGGCCGACAGGCCGACGGGGCCAGGACGCTGCGCATCTGGGAGTGCTCATCGCAGGCCAGGAAGCCGCCCGTAACCCACGCACCCTGATCACGTCCGGCATGGTCCTCGACATGGCAGGGCAAGGTGGACACGTCCAGTTGGACCGTGAGAAGGATCTGACGAAACCCCGGAACCTCACGGTCGATCCGAAGAGGAGAATGCCGGGGGGCGACGCCCTGCATCTGATGCCCATGGCCCCTGTCGGCGCCATGGAGGACGCCCGGCAACTGGACGAGTACATGGCCCGCCGGGTCGCAACTCCGCCCGCACAACGAGGAGGTCTGGAGAAGAACTCCCGGGCGCAGGCCATGGCAGACCGTGAAATCATGGCAATTCGCGTGTGGATCAAATCGATGAATATCAAGACGACGACAGGGGGCGAACTCAAAACACTCGCGGACCTCAAGCAACAGATCCGTAGCCGCATGTACCAGATGTACGGATTGTGATCCGCACCATGCGCGAAACGCACCTATCACCGCTATGTGTTCGAACAAAGAAGGCGATCCACACGATGACGACCGAATGGTCTCGCACACGACGAATGGTTTTGCGTCCGCGATTCTCCGAGGATGAGGTGAACCGTCTCGCGGTGGAGTTGGGATGGCCGCGCAGGGAGGAATATGCGGCAGATCCCGAGGAGGGGACTCCTTACCAGGTCGTCTGGGCTGCCGGGCCCAAGCTCTCCCTGCACTACTTCGAAGATGACATCGCTCGAAACAGCTACGTCGTCGTGGTGGGCGAGGACGCTGCCGCAGTGCGGGGGGCCGCAGAGATCATCGAGGTCCGTCTGCACACCTGGCGACTCGACGAACTGGTGGCCGAGGTCGATTCCTCCTCCGGCCCGACGGAACTCACACAGGCTGTGATCCGCGCCGGCCTCGGCGCTCCTGAGGAATTCGACGACCGTTTCTTCACTCGGATCAACGATGCCCTGCGCCACTCTGACACACGAGTGAGGGAATCCGCAGTGTGGTCGGTCTCCTACGTGCCTTATCCGAACTATCGCCCGCAGCTCGTCCAGGTCCGGGACCACGATCCGGATGAGGATCTGCGGGACACGGCCGGCCTCCTCCTCGAAGGCTTCGACGAAGCCGGAGTGGCAGAACAATGACCCGCTACGCCGACATCCCCAAACCCATCCGCTCCGGCATAGTCGTCGTCGACCCCGAACGCGGCACCCCGCAGCGCATCATCGTCCTCCAGTTCAACCCCGACACCCTGGAACGCAGCCTCGCCCCCCGGTCCGTCGGCGGGAGCGGCGACTCCGGGGGAGGGGGCAGCGGTTCCGGCGACAGGAACGAGGCCCTCCGGCTCAAGGGGCCCGCCGAGGAGACCTGGAAGTTCACCGCCGAGATCGATGCCACGGATCAGTTCGAGGTCGCCGCACCCGACGGGATCCACCCCGAGCTGGCCACCCTCGAAATGCTCGTGCACCCGACCACCGCCCAGCTGCGCGAAGCGAGCCGCCTCTCCAAGAAGGGGACCATCGAGATCAGCCCGATCGAGATGCCGCTGACCCTCTTCACCTGGGGCAGCAAACGCGTCATGCCCGTGCGGCTCACCGAACTGTCCGTCAACGAGTCGGCGTTCGACGTGAACCTCAATCCGATCCGGGCGAGCCTCAGCATCGGCATGAAGGTGCTCAGCGTCAGCGACCTGCCCGCCGGGCACCGCGGGGCCGATCTGTACATGGCGCATCTCGCGCAGAAGGAGCAGCTCGCCAGGGCCGCGCGCGGCGGCGGGCTCGGTTCGCTGGGGCTGGCCGGGGGCAACACCGTCATGGGGAGGGGCTGAAGGACATGGCCGAGATCGAACCGTACGAGAACGTGCTGGACGCCCTGCCCGGCGCCCACCCCTACCCCCGCTCCAGCCGGTACCACGACGCCGAGATCGGCGTGCACCGGATGGCCGACGGGACCGAGGTGCGGTACACGAAGCGGCGGTTACTTACGCCGCTGAGTGAAGCAGCACACGAGAGCGCCCCGCGCACCGTCAGCAGCGGCGACCGGCCGGACCTGCTCGCGCAGCGGTACTTCGGTGACCCCGGGCAGTGGTGGCAGATCGCCGACGCCAATCCGGTGCTGGACCCGCACGAGCTGACCGAGGAGGCGGGCCGCACCATCGCGATCCCGCACGCGGGCGGCTTCCAGGGGGCGCGGTATGTCTGACCAGCCCGTGGGGAGCGGGCCCATCCACATCACACTGCAGACGGGACCCCGGCTGACCCGGCCGGTGCCGCCCGAGGTCACCGAGGCACTGCTGTCCGCCCAGATCACCGCCACCGCAGGCGAACGCAGCGGATTCCAGATGGCGTTCGACCTCACCAAGCAGGGGGCGCTGTCCCGGCGGCTGCTGCCCGAAGGGTTCTTCGACCCGAAGACCCGGGTGATCCTCTCCGTGAGCGTGAAGGGCACGGGATGGGTGCTGCTCGACGGGCTGATCGTGCGCCAGGAGGTCGGCGCGAGCAACCAGCCGGGCCACTCCACCCTCACGGTGACCGGGGAGGACCTGACGCTCCTCATGGACCTGGAGGAGCGCACCGACCGGTACCCGAACCTGCGGCCCTCCGGACGCGTCGCCCGCATCCTCGCCAAGTACGCCGACTACGGCATCGAGGCCCGCGTCTTCCAGGAGCAGATCGAGCAGCCGCCGCGCGAACAGCTCAGGGTCGACTACCAGTCGGGCACCGACCTGAGCTACGTGAACGACCTGGCCCGGGCCAACGGCTACACGTTCTACCTCGAACCCGGACCCCGCCCCGGGCACTCCACCGCCGTCTGGGGCCCGGAGGCCCGCATCGGGCAGCGCCAGCACGCGCTCAACGTGAACATGGACGTCAACTCGACCGTGGACCAGCTGACGTTCGCGTACGACGGGACCGCCCGGGAGGAGCCGCAGGCCCGGGTGCAGGATCCGGCCACCCGGGACAGCCGGCTCCTGCCGCAGCCCGACATCGGGCCGCTGCGCCCGCCGCTGGGCCGCCGCGCCACTCCCGCGCTGAAGCGCCGCACCCTGTCCGGCACGGCGAAGCGGGAGTCTCAGCAGGCGCAGGCCGAACTGCTGGCGCGCGCGGCGCTGTCGGCCGACGCCGTCTCCGGTTCCGGGTCCCTGGACGTGAACCGGCACGGGTACATCCTGCGGCCGCGCGAGCTGGTCGGGGTCCGTGGCGCCGGGGTGACGTACGACGGCGACTACTTCGTCAAGTCCGTGACGCACAACATCAGACCCGGCTCGTACCAGCAGAACTTCACGCTCTCGCGCGAGGGCCTGGTCGCCCGGAGCGGCACCGTACGACCGTGACCGATGACGGGACAGAGAACGAGGAGCGGGAGAACTTCGCATGGCTGCAGGTCCGAACAACCGGTTTCTCGGCAAGTTCCGAGGGCGGGTGGTGAGCAACGACGACCCCCTGAAAATCGGGCGGGTCACGGTCAAGGTGCCGGACGTCCTGGGCGACGAGACGTCCACCTGGGCGATGCCCTGTCTGCCGTTCACCGGGCCGCAGTCGGGGCAGTACGTGGTGCCGACGGCCGGCGCCGGGGTGTGGGTGGAGTTCGAGCAGGGTGAGGTCAGCTTCCCCATCTGGACGGGGTGCTGGTACGGCGAACGCTCGGAGCTGCCGCCCGACGCGGTGACCGGATCTCCCGGGCACCAGAACGTGGTGATCCAGACCTCCGACAAGCACAGGTTCGTCATGGGCGACGTGCCGGACGGCGGCAACGGCATCCGTCTCCAGGCCGCGACGGGGGCGTACATCCAGGTGGACGAGAAGGGCGTGACGGTCTCCGACGGCCAGGGCGCCTCGATCGTGCTGGCCGGCGGCGAGGTCGACATCAACAACGGCCGGCTGATCGTGGCCAAGAAGCAGTAGTGGCCACGAAGCAGCACCAGACAACGGGGAGAGAACTCTTGTCCAGCAGCTCAGGGACCATCGTCAGCGCCGCCGCGACCCTCCACTGCCCGCACGGCGGACGGGCCTCCGCCGCCTCCGCGCACGCGACCGTGCGCCTGGACGGGCTGCCGGTGCACACCGCCGCCGACACGTTCGTGGTGACCGGGTGCCCGCACACCGTCGGCGGGGTGCCGCATCCGTGCACCACCGTCCGGTGGAGCCCGCAGCCCGGCGGCGTGCGGGTCGACGGCGCACCCGTCCTGCTGCACACGAGTGCGGCGCAGTGCTTCAGTGCGGTGCTCGTGCCGCAGGGGCCACCGGTCGTGAACGCGCCCCGGCGGGGGGCGACGTGCCGATGAGGACCGTACGCACCGACCTCGTGTTCCCGTTCCGCAGCGACCGGCGCGGCAGGACGGCGCACGCCCGGTACGACGAGCATGTGCGGGACCTCGTCGAGCAGTTGCTGTTCACCAGCCCCGGCGAACGGCTGATGCGCCCCGACTTCGGCTGCGGGCTGCTGGATCTGGTGTTCACGCCGAACAGCCCCGAGCTGGCTTCGGCGATGGAACTGTCCGTACAGGCCTCGCTGCAGCGCTGGCTGGGCGAGCTGATCGATGTGGAATCCCTGGACGTGGTGAGCGAGGAGAGCGTCGTCCGGGTGTATCTGCGCTACGTGGTGCGCTCCACCGGGAGCCGGCGCGACGAGGTCTTCGAAGGGAGCGGGCCCGCATGAGCAGCACGGGCAGGGAGGTGGCCTGCCGGACGAACGGCAGGCGCGGCAAGGTGCGCGCGGCACGGCTCCACGGCGTGGACGCGGTGGAGGCCGGCGACGACGGGCTGACCCTCACGGTGACGTTCCTCGGGAAGGCCCCGCACGGGCTGTGCCCGGAGAACATCCGCATCGACGGCGGCCGCCGTGTCACGAGCATCGAGGCGGTCGAGGTGACCGTGGAGCGGGAGGACGAACCGGAGCTCGACGACCGGCTGCTCGTGACCGTCGACCGGACCGGGGACACCTCGCGCTACCGGCTGTCGGTGGTGGAGACCGATCCGTACGGGCGGCCGGGCACGGAGCCGTTCCCCGGCTTCGACCAGCGGTACTTCCGTACGGAGTTCGAGTTCCGGACGGACTGCCCCACTCCCTTCGACTGCGCGGACGACCCGGCGGGCGGGGACCCCGGCCCCCGGGCCGAGGCGCCCGTCATCGACTACACGGCGCGCGACTACGACTCCGTACGCCGCCTCATCCTCGACCGGCTCGCGCTGACGACACCCGACTGGGTCGAGCGCAACCCCGCCGACCTGGGCGTCACGCTCGTCGAGCTGCTGGCCCACACGGCAGACCGGATCAGTTACCACCAGGACGCCGTCGCGACGGAGGCCTACCTCGACACCGCCCGCAGGCGGGTGTCGGTGCGCCGGCACGTACGGCTGATCGACTACCCGATGCACGACGGATGCAATGCCCGGGCCCTGGTCACCGTCGAGGTGACGAAGCGGCTGACGCTGCTGCCGGGGACGTTCCGCTTCGCCGCGGTCGACGTCCGCACCCCGGGACTCCGCGACCGGCCCGAGACCGGCACCGTGATCGAGGACCGGGATCTGGCGGTGCTGGCCGAGCGCGGTGCGGTGGAGGTGTTCGAGCCGGTGGTGGACGCCGAACCGGCCGAACTGCGCCCAGCGCACAACACCATCCGCTTCTGGACCTGGGGCGACGAGGTGTGTGCCCTGCCGAAGGGCGCGGTGACCGCGACGCTCCTGGACGGGTGGGCCGACGAGAAGTGCACGGTGCGCTCGCTGGCCCTGTCGCCCGGCGATCTGCTGGTGTTCGAGGAAGTCCGCGGGGCACGTTCGGGTACACCGGGCGACGCGGATCCCGCGCACCGGCAGGCGGTACGGCTGACCTCGGTCACCCCGGGCGTGGACAGGCTGGCCGGCCGGCCGGTGCTGGAGGTCACCTGGGCCCGCCAGGACGCGCTCGCCTTCCCCGTGTGCCTGTCGACGCGTGGCGGACCGGGATGCGCACCGGTGGCGGACGTGAGCGTCGCCCGGGGCAATGTGGTTCTCGTCGATCACGGCAGGTCGCTGACGTTCGGCGGAGCCCTGCCGGAGACGGTGCCCGTGCCCCCGGAGCCCGCGGTACCCGGCTCCTGCGAGCCGTCCGGCTTCGGCTGCGGGGCCGCCGACGCGGGCAACGCGACGGCCCGGCTCCTGGACGAACGACTGGAACAGACGCGGCACGGACACCTGCTCACCGCCGAGCAGGTGAGGGAGCTGTCCGAGCAGGTCGGCGAGGATCAGGTGACGCGCGCCGGCATCGGCCTGGAGCTCGCGGGACGACGGCGCGAGAAGGTCGTACCGGGTACGGCGTACGAGCAGGCCGAGGCGCTGGCGACTCTCCTCGCGCAGGTGGCCTACCCAGGCATCAGGCCCCGGTTCCGCCCCGTACTCCAGCGCTCACCCGTGGTCCAGGCGGCGCCGTTCCCGCTTCCGGAACACATCTCGACCGGGCAGGCCGACCGACTGGCCGCCGTGCCCGGGCGGGTCCGCGAGCGGCTGGTGGAGCTGTGGCGCAGCGCCCGTGACCGAGACGGGCTGACCGAGGCGGAGATCGACGAACTGACCGTGCTCTTCGGGCTGCGGACGCTGGAGCACCTGGAGCTGCACCTCCACCCGGTACGCGCGCTGCGCGAACTGCTCCACCGCAGCGATCGGCTGCTGGCACGGAAGCTGCGCAGGCTCCACGTGCTGACGGCCCGGGCCCGGGCGGGCACGGTCCTCGACGCCGGCATCGCCTGGGAGATCGCGCAGACCTGGGGCCCCGGCCACGCGGCCGGGCTGCATCCGGACGAGCCGGTGCTGCGGGGGCCCGCCGCCGCCCTGGCTCAGGATCCGCGGGACGCGCTGCCCGCGGTGACGGCCGTGGACGGCGACGAGGAGTGGGCCGCGCGGCGGGATCTGCTCGCCGCCGGTCACCGGGACCGGAACTTCGTCGGTGAGCTGGAGGACGACGGGCGGATCGCACTGCGCTTCGGCGACGGGAGGCATGGTGCCCGGCCCCGGCCCGGAGCCCGGCTGGAGCTGCACTACCGGCTCGGTGGCGGCACGGCGGGCAACGTCGGCGCGGAAGCAGTCAACCACCTGGTGCTCCACCGCGACCCGGCGGCCGAGGCCGCCGGGGAGGCGCTGCCCGTCGCAGCGGTACGCAACCCGCTGCCTGCGGTCGGCGGCACGGAGCCCGAACCACTCGAACAGGTGAGGCAGTTGGCCCCGCTCGACCTGAAACGCACCGCACAGCGCGCGGTGACCGCCGAGGACTACGCCGCGCTGGCCTCCGCACTGCCCGGGGTGCAGCGGGCGGCGGCGGAGATCCGCTGGACGGGCAGCGTGCAGGAGGCCCACGTCGCCGTCGACACGCTGGGGGCCGGGGACCCGGAGCCCGAGCTGCTCGACTCGGTGACGTACGCGCTGGAACGCTACCGGCGGATCGGACACGACCTGGTCGTCGGCCCCGCGAGCAACGTACCGCTGGACATCGCCCTGTCGGTGTGCGCGGCCCCCGGACATCAGCACGGGCAGATCCTGGCCGAGCTGTACCGGCTGCTGGGCCGCGGGCGGATGCATGACGGGCGGCTCGGCTTCTTCCACCCCGACGCCCTGGTGTTCGGCGAACCGGTGCGGCTCAGCCGGCTGGTGGCCGCCGCGGCCGCCGTGCAGGGGGTGGAGAGCGTGACGGTGACCCGGCTCCGCCGGCTCTTCGACGCCGCGGACGGAGACGGCACCGCCCTGGAGACAGGCGTGCTGCGCCTCGGCGCGCTGGAGATCGCACGCTGCGACAACGACCCGGACCGCCCCGACAACGGGCGGCTGACCATCGAACTCGCCGGAGGTACCCGATGAGCGGTTCGGGCAACAGCGGCTGCGGCTGCGGTGGACACGACGAACGCCGGGCCCCCGAGGCCCTGTACAACCCGCCGGGGCGCACCGCCCTCGACTACCGGGTCGGGGACTACGGATCGTTCCTGGCGGCCATGGTGGACCGGCTCGCCTCTCCGGCCTATCCGGTGCTGCGGGGGCTGACGGTCCGCACCCCGGACGATCCGGCGATCGGGCTGCTGGACTCCTGGGCCGTCGTCGGCGACCTGCTGACGTTCCACGGCGAACGGATCATGGACGAGGCGTACGTCCGCACCGCCGACGAGCACCGCTCGCTGGCGCTGCTCGGACGCCTGGTGGGACACCGCCCCAGGCCGGGTATCGCCGCCGACACGCATCTCGCGTACACCCTGGACAGGGACCCGCGGGGCGTGGACGTGGAGGTGCTCGTTCCGCGCGGGGCGCGCAGCAACAGCGTTCCTCTCACCTCCGAGGAGGAGTCGCAGGTCTTCGAGACGGAGGCCGATCTCGTCGCCCGCGCCTCGTGGAACGAACTCGCGGTGCGCCGGCGCAGGCCCGCGCTGCTCACCGAGGAGGATCTGACCCGCCGCTCCGAGATCCAGGTCTCGGGCACCACGACCGCCCTGCAGACCGGGGACCGGCTGCTGTTCGTCCTCAAGGGCCAGGACGGTGACGGCACTCCGGGACGGCGGTTGCTCCGCTCCGTGGCCCGGCTCCGTGTCGACCGTGAGGAGGACGTGACGGGGATCGGGCTCCAGCAGTCAGCCCCGCCGTCGCTGAGCGAACTGGTGGAGCTGCTGCGCGAGTGGATCACCGAGGACGAGCGGGCGGTCGAGGACGGCGAACCCACGCCCGAGAACCCCAATCCGCGACCGGTCAGCAGGTTCGTCGCCGATTTCGACGCCCAGGTGCTCGCCCCGCTGCGGGCCGAACTGGACTCCGTCACCTCACCGGCCGCCCTCGCGGCACGGCTGGCGGAGCCGCACGAGCGGCTGGCCGAGGCACAGGCCGTCTCCCGCGCGCACGCCGAGGCCGCCTCCTGGTTCGAGCAGTTGGAGGCGATGATCGGCGAAGTGATCGCGCAGGCGGCGGACCTGGAACCTTCTCGGCCCGCGTCCGAGGCGCTGCGCGCCGCCGCACCGGTGTCCGCGGCGCTGCGGGCACTCGGCGCGGTGCTCCCCGCCCTGCGCGGCCAGGTCGTAGGGCCGTCCCGCAGCGGGACGGGCCCGGTGCCCGCGGGCAGGCCGGCTCCGGGCTCCGATATGGGCGCCCGGCTGCTGGCGGCGCTCGACCCGCGGATCGCCGACGGGATGTACCCGGCGTGGCGGCGGTCCGCGCCGACCGCACCGCCGCTCCTGCACGAGGTGCAGGCGATGCGGGTGACGGCTGCCCCGTTCGGGGCGACGGCCCCATTGAGGCCGGTGCAGGACGAACGGGGGCGGGTGATCAGGCAGGCGGACTGGCCGCTGACCGGCTCCGCCCTCACCACGGTGCGGGTCGTGTTCGACACGGCGGGCAAGGTCCCGGTACGCGCCGAGTTCCAGCACACCGAGACGGGTTCGTCCGTCCAGCACACGGAGAACCTGCCGTCGGAGGCGACGTTCGACCTCGGGCCCGGCCGGGTCGCCGTCATGACCCGGACCGCCCAGGACCACGACCTGAGCTGGCTGAACGTGCGCCCCGCCGACTCGCAGGAGCCCGGGGTCACCGCCCAACTGCTCGACGGCCTGCCCGAGCGGACGCTGTTCGTGTCCCGGCCCGCGGACGACGGCCGCGTCCATGTCGCCGTGCACAACGGCGAGACGAAGAGCTGGCGCCTGGCGCCCGGCGACCACCAGCAGATCAGACACGAGGGCTACGAGCTGACCGTGCGCTACACGGTCGGCAGCGAACCGGCCAACGTGGTCATCGGCATCGCCACGGTGCCGGAACCCGCCAACCGCCAGGTGATCGCCCTGGACTCGGTGCAGGACTCGATCACGCCCGGCAGCTGGGTCGTCGTCGAGCGCCCCCGCAAGGGCGCCGGAGGACCGGACGGCATCCCCGGCGACCCGGCGCTCAGCTTCGTCACCACCAGGGTCACCTCCCTGCGCACCGCCGTGTACACCGATTTCGGCATCACCGGCCGCGGTACGGAGCTGACCCTGGCCGACCCCTGGCTCGACGAGCACGACGTGCTGCTCTCCACCATCCGCGACGCCATCGTGCACGCGGGCGGGCAGGCGCTGCGGCTCGCCGACGAACCGCTCGGAGAGGACGTCCACGGCAACGAACTGGAACTGGCCGAGCTGTACGACGGGCTGCGCCCGGGACGGCGGCTGATCGTGTCCGGGGAGCGCACCGACGTGGCCGCCGCGCCCGCCACCGAGCTGGTGACGATCGCGGGCGTGGAACAGGTCCTCGACCCGCTGCTGCCCGGCGACCACGTGCACACGCGGCTGACCCTGACGACGGACCTCGTCCACCGCTACCGGCGCGCCACCGTGCGCGTACGGGGCAACGTCGTGGCAGCCGGACACGGCGAAAGCCGGGACGAACCGATCGGCAACGGCGACGCGGACCTCGCCAACCAGACGTTCGCGCTCTGGCAGGCACCGCTGACCTGGCTGCCCGCCGACAACCCGCTGGGCGCGACCCCGGCCCTCGAGGTACGTGTCGACGGACTGCTCTGGCACCGGGTGGACGGCCTCGCCGGGCGCGGCCCGCGCGAACGGGTCTACGTCTGCGGTGCCGCGGGCGGCCGGACCACGGTCACCTTCGGCGACGGGGTGCACGGCGCCCGGCTGCCCACCGGCCACGAGAACGTCCGGGCCCGTTACCGGTTCGGCACCGGCCGGGCCGCCAACGTCCGGGCCGACCGCGTCACCCAGGCGGTCACCCGGCCGCTGGGCGTCACCGGGGTCACCAATCCCCAACCCGCGACGGGCGGCGCGGACGCCGACGGCCCCGGCCGGACCCGGTCCGCGATCCCGCTCGCCGTGTCCGCCCTCGACCGGCTGGTGTCGGTCGCGGACTACGAGGACTTCGCCCGCTCCCGGGCCGGTGTCGGAGAGGCGGCGGCACGCGAACTCTTCGACGGCAGGCGGCGGATGCTGCACCTCACCGTCACCGGGGTCCAGGACATCCCGATCGCCGAGGACTCCGACGTACTCACCGCGCTGCGCTCCTCGCTCGCCCGGTACGGCGACTCCCGGCTGCCCGTACGGGTACAGGTACGCGAACTGCTGCTGCTCCTTCTGGCGGCGAAGGTGAAGGTGGCCCGGGACCACAGCTGGCAGACCGTCGAACCGAGACTGCGCCAGGCGCTGCTGACCCGGTTCGGCAGCTCCCGGCGTGAGCTGGGCAGCCCCGCCCATCTGTCCGACGTACTGGCGACCGCGCACTCCGTGCGCGGGGTCGACCACGTGGACGTCGACGTCTTCGGCGGAGTGCCGGCGTCCCTCACCCCCGACGGCCTGCCCGCCCTCGCGGACACGCCGGCCGAACCGCGGACCACCGTCCCGGCACGGCTCGCCACGTACGACGAGGACGTGCACCGGGTGACAGCGCCGGAGGGCGAGACGCTCACGGCGGTCGCCGCCCGCTACGGCATCGCACTCGCCGAACTGTTGCGCCTCAACCCGGACATCACCGACACCCGGCGCCTGGAGAAGGGCCGTGCGGTGTGCGTCTTCCGCGGGATCCGGCCCGCACAGCTCGTCCTGCTGTCACCGGACGTCCCGGACACGCTGATTCTGACGGAGGTCACCGCATGAACACCCAGGAAGGGAGCGTCGCATGAGCAGGGAACCCGACGGCCTCGCGGAGCTGCTCCCGCAGTGGCACCGGCTGCGGGACGCCGAGGGCGGGGAGCCGCTGCGGGCCCTGCTCGCGGTGATCGCCGAGCAGGTCGACCGGGTGCGCGACGGCGTCGACCAGAGTTACGAGGACCTCTTCGTGGAGACGGCCGCGCCCTGGGTGCTGCCGTACCTCGGCGACCTGGTCGGCTACCGGCCGCTGCCCGGGTACGAGCGGGTCCGGACGTCCGGGCTGGGTGACACCGCCGACGGAGAGGCCCGCTCCCGGCTGGCCGAGGCGCTCGCCCCGCGCCGCGACGTCGCGGCCACGGTCGCCAACCGCCGCCGCAAGGGCACCCTCGCCCTGCTGGAGGAGCTGTCCCAGGAGGTCGCCGGGTGGCCGGCCAGGGCCGTGGAGTCCTCCCGACTGGTCTCCCACCAGCAGCCGGTCAGGCTGTACGGAACGGGCTCGGCGCCCAGCGACGTACGCAGGCTGGGGCGCGGCAGGCTTGCGGACGTACGCGAGGGGGCGCAACTCGACCTGGCAGGTGGCCCGTTCGACGAGCTGGCCCGCTCCGTCGACGTACGCAGGGCAGCCTCGTCGCGACGTAGAGGCGGCCATTCCCCCGCTGGGGTGGGCCTGTTCGTGTGGCGGCTGAAGCCTTACCGGGTGAGCCGGGCACCGGCGTACTGCATCGACCGCGCCCGCAGCCTGTACGCGTTCTCCATCCTGGGCAACGACACCGCGCTGGTGACCCGCCCGGTGCCGGAACCCTCCGCCACGCACATCGCGACCGTCGACAACGTGCCCGCGTCCATCAGCCGCCGGCAGCTCGCGGACCGGCTCGCCGACCACTACGGGCCGGGCAAGAGCTTCACGGTCTGGCGTGACGGGCAGGACGAGCCGGTGCCGATGTCGGACATCGTCGTCGCGGACCTGTCCGGCTGGCGCTACCGCCCCAAGCTCGGCCAGGTGGCCGTCGACCCGCTGCTCGGCCGGATCGCCTTCGGGTCCCGCTCGGCGCCCCGGCAAGGGGTCTGGGTCACCTACCACTACGCCTTCGGCGGCGACACCGGCGGCGGCGAGTACCCGCGCGAGCGTGTCACCTCGCCCGCCGCCCGCATCTACCGGGTGGGCCCCCGTCAGGCCTACCAGCGGATCATGGACGCGTACGCGCAGTGGCGTACCGACCGGCGGTCCGGGCACTGCGGTGCCGAGGGCGTCATCGAGATCACGCACAGCGGCGCCTACCAGGAGCAGCTCGACTTCGACCTCGGCCGCGGCGACCGGCTGGAACTGCGGGCGGCCGAGGGCTGCCGCCCGGTGATCCGGCTGCTCGACTGGTACAGCAACCGCCCGGACGCGCTCAACATCCGGGCGCAGGAGGACACGCGGCACGGGCACGACGCCGACGCTCCCCGGATCGTCCTGGACGGTCTGCTGGTCACCGGACGCGGACTCCATGTCAGCGGCCCCGTCGGCGCGGTCGTGCTGCGGCACTGCACCCTGGTGCCCGGCTGGTCGCTGGAGACGGACTGCGAACCGCACTCGCCCGAGGAGCCGAGCCTGGTCCTGGACCGGACCACCGCCTGCGTGTCCATCGACCGCAGCGTCCTGGGCACCATCGAGGTGATCGGCGACGAGGTGAGCACGGACCCGCTGCCGATCCACATCCGCGACAGCATTCTGGACGCCACCGGCCACAACCTCCCGGCGCTCTCCGCCCCGGACTGCCGTCACGCGCACGCCGTGCTGCACGCGCACCGCACCACGGTCATCGGCGAGGTCCACACCCACGCGGTGCGGATCGCCGAGAACAGCGTCTTCACCGGGCAGCTGCGGGTGGCCCGGCGCGGCATCGGCTGCCTGCGGTACTGCTACGTGCCGCCCGGCTCCCGCACCCCGCGCCGCCACCGCTGCCAGCCGGACCTCGTAGGCGCCGACCAGGCCGGTCTGGTGCGCCCGCGACTGAGCAGCGAGCGGTACGGCACTCCGGCGTACGGACGGCTCGCCGACGGCGGGCCGTGGCAGATCCGGCGGGGCGCCGACGACGGTTCCGAGATGGGGGTCTTCCACCAGCTCCACGAACCGCAGCGCGAGGACAGCCTGCGGGCCCGGCTCGCCGCGTACACCCCGGCCGGCACGGACGCCGGGATCTTCCCCGTGACCTGACCGCCCTGATCCGCCCCGCCCGCCCCAGTCTCTTCCGAACTGACGTACTTCCGAGGGGGACCCCTTCCCATGCACGCAGATCTCTCCCGCGACACCTTCCGGCCGGACCGGCACTACGCGGCGGTCCTCACCCAGCAGGGCCGCGTCCAGCTGGACGCCGACGCCAACGAACAGGCCGCCATCCAGCTGCACCTGGCCCGGACCACCACCGCCGACCTGATCGGGCAGCACGGCGGCCCGAGCGGCGCGACCGGCTTCGAGGTGGGCTTCCTGGGCGGCAGCCGGGAGCTCGACGACCTGTCGCTCGGCGGCGGGCGCTACTACGTCGACGGGATCCTGCTGGACGCGACCCGGCCGGAGCCCGGCGTACCGGCCGGCGAGGACGCCGCCGACGACGCGGAGACCCCGGCGACCTGGACCTACTGGGACCAGCCGGACGGCTACCGGGACCCGGAGCGCCCCGGCGACCGGCTGCCCACCCAGTTCCCGTACCTGGCCTGCCTCAAGGTGTGGGAGCGCTCGGTGACCGCGGCCGAGGACCCGCTGCTGCGCGAGGTGGCGCTCGGGTCGGCGATGCCCGACACGGCGGCACGGATCAAGACCGTCTGGCAGGTGCTTCCGCTGCCCGGCGCGCAGCTGGAACTGGAGGACGGGGCGGCCGAGGACCAGGTCCGCGAGGCGTTCGCGCGGTGGGCGGCCGCGCAGGCGCCGACGGCACGGATGGCGGCGCGCAGCGAGCGCCCCGAGCACGCGGACGACGACCCCTGCCTGGTGGAGCCGGGCGCCCGCTACCGGGGCCCGGAGAACCAGATGTACCGCGTGGAGATCCACCAGGGCGGCGCGGCGGCGGACGCCACCTTCAAATGGTCGCGGGAGAACGGCTCCGTGACGCTGCCGGTCGACGAGATCGACGGGACCTGGGTGGAGTTGTCCTCGCTCGGCAACGACGGCAAGCTCGGTCTGAACGTCGGCGACCAGGTGGAGTTCGTGGACACCGGCTACACCAGTCGGGGCGAGCCGCTGCCACTGCTGCGGATCGAGGAGCTCGACCTGCCAGGACGACGGGTACGGCTCTCGGACGAACCGCACTCCTCGGTAGGGCGGCGCCCCGAACTCCACCCGTACCTACGGCGCTGGGACCAGCGGTCAGGTGCGCGGCACGGGGGCGGCCCGGGCCGTACGAAGCAGTCAGCGGCGACGCTGCGGGGCGGGGCGGTCCGGATCGAGGAGGGCGGCTGGCTGCCGCTGGAGGACGGCGTGTTCGTGTACTTCGAGCCGGGCCGGACCTACCGGTCCGGTGACTTCTGGACCGTCCCGGCCAGGACCGTGACGGGCGGAGTCGAGTGGCCGGCGGACGCGGCCAGCCGCCCGCTGCTGCAGTCCCCGAAGGGCATCCGGGTCCACTACGCGCCGCTGGCCTGGGTGCTGGGGGAGGGTTCGGTAGCGGACCTGCGCATGACGTTCGCACCCCTGGCCGCCGTCATCCCCGCGGCCGGTGAACAGGAACTGGCCGCGGAGGCGCGGGCCGAAGCCGAAGCGGAGGCCACGGAGACCGCCGCCGCCGGTTCGGACGGCCGGACGGCGGGGCAGGACGACGAGGGACAGCCCGAGAACTGACGCACCACCTGGGTGAAGGAGCATCACGATGGCAACGCCTCTCTCCGCCGACAAACTGCTCAAGGCCCTGCGGGACGAGGGTCTGCGTGTCGTCGAGCACCGTAACTGGCGCACGCACAACCGCAACCACAAGGGCTCGTGGGGGCCCGTGCACGGGGTGATGATCCATCACACCGTGACTTCGGGCACCCAGAGCTCCGTGGACCTCTGCTACGACGGCCATTCGAGTCTCCCGGGCCCGCTGTGCCACGGAGTGATCGCCA
Organism: Streptomyces sp. NPDC002911; assembly: GCF_053591835.1. NCBI lineage: Bacteria > Bacillati > Actinomycetota > Actinomycetes > Kitasatosporales > Streptomycetaceae > Streptomyces > Streptomyces sp. NPDC002911. The sequence goes on from NZ_JBSFUO010000016.1 coordinate 86,152, forward strand.
AGGACGGCTCGGTCCACCTGGTGGGCCATGGCCGCGCCAACCACGCCGGACTCGGCGACGACGAAGTCCTGCGCGCGGTGATCAACGAATCGTCCCTGCCCGCCGACAACGAGGCCAACACCGACGGCAACCGTTCCTTCTACGGCTTCGAGTGCGTCAACCTCGGCGACGGCAAGGACCCGTGGCCGGCGGCCCAGTTGGAGGCGATCGAGAAGGCGGCCGCCGCGATCTGCCGGGCACACGGCTGGAACCACCGCTCGGTGATAGGCCACAAGGAGTGGCAGCCGGGGAAGATCGACCCGCGCGGGTTCACGATGGACTCGATGCGCGGCAGGGTCAGGACACGCCTCGGGGGCGAGCCGGACGGCCCGTCGAAGCCGCCCGCCCCCAAGCCTCCGGCCAGGTACGAGCCGTTCCCCGGAGCCGCGTACTTCCGGGTCGGGCGGCGCAGCGCCGTCATCACGGCGATGGGAAAGAGACTGGTGGCCGAAGGCTGCGGACGGTACGAGGTCGGCCCCGGCCCGGACTGGTCCGAGGCGGACCGGAAGTCGTACGCCGCGTGGCAGCGCAAGCTGGGCTACTCGGGGAGCGGCGCGGACGGCATCCCGGGCAAGGCCAGCTGGGACAAGCTCAAGGTGCCCAACGTCTGAGCCCGCGGTGTGATGCCGGTGCGGGGGCCCTCACCTCGTCCCGTTGAGGAGAGGACCCCCGCACCCCCCGGGGTCACCCCCGGCGCACCCGCCCCACGATCCTTTTGCCGAGACGCCCGATCGAGCGCGTCGGCCGGTTCCAGGCGCGGAACGCGTCGAGGGTGCGACTGCTTCCCTCGCGCTCCACGGCCTGCTCCGCCGCGGTCAGCCCCTCGGGGGACAGGGCGCGCACCGCGGGGCGCAGCACCTCTTCCAGCAGCGCGGTACGGGTCCGGGTCCAGTCGCCGCCCGCGTGCGGGTGGGCGTTCCACACGGTGAAGCAGTCCGCCACGTACGTGGGGTCCGCCCGCAGCAGGGCCAGAACCGCGTCCCGCCGGGCAGCCCTGCCGTACGCCGCGATCAGGTCCTCGTCCCCGCTGTGCACGAACGCGTACAACTCCTCCCCGGGCCGGCCGGGGGCGAGCAGTCGCTCGGCCAGGGCGCCGAAGGCGTGCTCCAGGGCCGGGGGTTCAGCCGGTTCGGCGCGGCTGCGCAGCGTCCGGGCACGGTCCGCCCATCCGGGTTCCGCCGTCCCCGAGCGCAGGTCGCGCGCGAAGTCCAGCAGCATCAGGCAGGCGCGTAGCCGGGCACCGATCTCCTGCGGGAAGCCGCGCAGCAGGTCGTGGGCGAGCTCGGGAGCGTCCTCGTCCCCCGCGGGGGCGGCGAGGGCGGCGTCGACCAGGCGTGACCAGGTGCCGGCCGTCCGGTGGGCGTCGGAGGTGGTCTCGCCCAGCAGCGACCGGGCCTCGCCCGAGGTCGGGGTCTCCTCGCCCCACACCAGGCCGACAGCGGTCCGCAGCACCAGCGGCTCGGTGAACGGGGACATGCCCGCCGCGCGCAGCACCGTGTGCAGGACCTCCACCCGGTCCGCTCCCCGCGCCCTGGCCCCGGGTGCCTCGGCGCACATGCGCAGATGTGGCAGGGTCTGCGTCCCGGTGAACGGCAGGGCCACCCGGACCAGCAGCAGTTCCGTGGCCGCGGGGTGGTCCGGGGCGAGCCGGTCCAGCTCGCCCAGGAGCGCCGTACGGACGTCGAACTGCTCGTCCAGCAGGTCGGGCAGCGTGCGGCACGCGCCCGCCCCGGGGTCGTCGAGCAGCGAGCGGGCCAGCCGGCCCACGACCCCGGGAAGCAGCTCGGAGCAGTCGACGCCGAGCAGCCGGGTGATCCGCAGCAGCTGCACGGTCCGTGCGACCCCCCGAGGCACCCTGGCGGTGAGTTCGGCCAGCAGTTCGTCGCCGAGCTCCTCGACCAGCGCGGCGAGCGCGCGCTCCCCGGCGGGCTCCTCGAACGCCGAACGCGCGGGCGGCTCCAGGGTCACGTCGCCGCCCCGTACCGCCTCCGTCACCAGAAGGGCGGCCAGCGGCGCGGTGACGGCTGCGGGGCAGCGGCCGTCGAGCGCCGTCAGAAGCCGGAGCGCCGCGGCGCACTCCGCGGCCGTGCGGTCGTCGGCGGGCGCGGTCAGCGCGTCGGTCAGCTGCCGGATGCCCTTCTCGTCCAGGGCGTAGGGCCGCACGGCCGCCCAGTCGGCCGCCGCGGCCCGCTCGCCGGACCCGAGCGCGATGCCGGCGCCGAGCGCCGTGACGGCGAGCGGCCCGGCGGCGAAGGGCTCACCCGGCAGTTCCGCCGCCTCGCGGAAGAGCTCAGGGGACCGGCTGCGCCAGATCCGGGCCGCGGTCCCCGCCCAGACGTCGTCCACCGTCCCGGAGGGGCGCGGACCGGAGGAGGTGTGTACACGGAAGCGCGGGTCGCGGACATCGGGTGCGTCCTCGGGCAGGACACCGAAGACCTGGTGCGAGGTGCGTCCGGGGTGCCGGGTGTACGTGGTGAAGGTCAGCCGCTCGGCATGCTCCCGGGGCAGCACGGCCGTGGCCAGCGCGACCCAGCGGGCCACATCCGCGCTCTGCCGCTCCACGAGCACGACCGGTGGCGCGGAGGGGTCTTCGCTCACCCGGCGCAGATCGCTGAGCACGGCGGCGAGCCACGGGCTGCGGGACACGGCGAAGTCGCCGAGGCCTTCCCGGGTGAGCCCCCGGGAGGGGCCGTGCGTGGTCGACATCGAGGTCAGGGGATCGGGCAGCATGCGGTCCGGCGTCGTGGAGAGCCACCCCGCGGCCCCCCACGCGGCGACCGGGAGCACTCGGCCGGGCAGCGGCGTGCCGGGCAGGAGGTGCACGGCGTGCGCGTGGAATCCGCCCCCGCCGGTGGCCACCGTACGGCTCAGCAGATGACTGCCGTCGGAGAGTGTGACGAAGCCGAACGCCATCGGCAGCGCCCGGAGCCGGGCATCGGTGAGCCGCTCGGCAGTGTCCGCCGGTGCGTCGTACGCCAGAAGCGGTGCGGCCTCCTCGCGCACCGGCCCGGCTATCGCGGGGTCCACGGCGGTGAACCGGCCGGCGGACACCCCGTCCCCGGACGCCACGGAGGTGTAGTGCAACTGCGGGAGGCTCATGCGTAGGCCCTCATCGTCCCTGCCACGTGCGTCCCCGTCACGCGCACCGGCCGCCGCTCGCCGCCCTGTCGGTGCGGCCCGGCCCGGCGGAGCGACGACCCCGGCGGGGAGCTTTCCGTAGTCGTGCGGGCGACGCTATCAAGCCCTGACGCCCCATTGGGCCGCACGTGGCACGAGGAGGCCCTAGGTTGGCCGTATGACCGAGGTGACGCTTTCCGCGGGAGTGGTGGAGTACGAGGACACGGGCGGCGAAGGGCCTGTGGTGGTCCTGCTCCACGGGGTGGCGATGGACGGTTCGCTCTGGCGCCATGTGGTCGCCGGGCTGGGCCCCGACTTCAGATGCGTGGTGCCCACGCTGCCGCTGGGGGCCCACCGCAGGCCGATGCGCCCGGATGCCGATCTGACGGTCCTCGGGGTCGCCCACCTGGTGGCCGAGTTCCTGGAGGAGTTGGACCTGCGGGACGTCACTCTGGTGATGAGCGACTGGGGCGGGGCACAGGCCCTCGTCGCTGAGGGCCGGGACCAGCGGATCGGCAGGCTGGTGATCACGTCCTGCGAGGCCTTCGACAACTTTCCGCCCGGCCTGCCCGGCCGCAATCTGCACGCCGCGGCCAAGCTGCCCGGTGGACTGCGGCTCGCCTTCGCACTGCTGAAGCTGAAGCCGATGCGCCGAACCCCCCTGACCTGGGGGTGGATGAGCAAACGGCCGGTCCCGCACGACGTGATGGACGCGTGGTTCCGGCCGCTGTGGACCTCCGCCGCGATCCGGCGGGACCTGCGGGCGTATGTGCTCGGGGTGCCGCCCCGGGACGAACTCCTGGCGTGGGCTGAAGCGCTGCGTACGTTTGACCGCCCCGCACTCGTCGTCTGGGCGGCCGAGGACAAGGTCATGCCGCTCGCCCACGGCCGACGACTGGCGGACATGCTGCCCAGGGGTGAACTCGTGGAGATCACCGACAGCTTCACCCTCATCCCCGAGGACCAGCCGCAGCGGCTGTGCGAGGCGGTCAGATCGTTCGTACCGCTGTCCTGAACGCGGCCCGTCCGGGAGCGGGGCGCGCTTTCCCGCACTCCCGCACCCGGCCGGGCCGGGCAGGAGGGGCGCCGTGGGCTTCCCTGAGTGCCCGCGCCGCGGCGAGCCGCTCCCGGGCCGTGGCCGTCGGGTACAGATGGGCGACCCGCTTGTCGGCCGCGTCCTGCCTGCGCTCCAGCAGCCCATGGTCGGTGAGCTGGGAGACGAGGGCACTCACGTTGTTCGGCTTCATCAGCAGGGCTTCGGCCGTCTCGCGGACGGTGATCCCTTCGCGTTCCTCGACGAGGAACAGCAGCGCCATCTGACCGTCAGGAAGCCGCGGATGCGGAAACTGCGCGACCTTCCGCTCCAGACCCCGCTGCAGCGCACGCAGGACCGCCACGAGCGCGGAGGCTACGCGGTCGATGTCCTGTTCGGGCGCGGTGGGAGCGGGCATGCCCACAGCGTAGGTACTGGTGAAATAGCTATGCCAACATACGCAAATGCGGTGTGGGGCCGACAGGGCGGCGGGTGGTATACGTGCCCTGGAAAGCCCCGAGATGCCGCGAACGCGGTCGAGAGAAGGATCGTGGACAAGCCGACGCACCTGATCGAGTTCGAGACGATGCTGCTAGGGCGGCACCTCCATCTGAACGCGCCCCGGCGGGGCGGGGGGCACCTCGACCGCAGCGCGTACACCCTGCTGAGCCGGATCCGTATGGAAGGGCCGATGTCCATCGGCCGGCTGAGCGAGGCCTTCGGTCTCGACGCCTCCACCCTGAACCGGCAGACCGCCGCCATGCTGCGCGCCGGTCTCGTCGAGCGGATCCCGGATCCCGATGGAGGCATCGCCCGAAAGTTCCGCATCACCGGTGCGGGTGAACTCAGCCTCGACGCCGAACGTACGGACAACATCAGCGGTCTGGAGCGGGTCATGGCCGACTGGTCGTCCGAGGAGGTCGCCGCCTTCGCCGCCTGCCTCAGGCGATTCAACAGTGACATCGAAAAACACGACGGCCGTCCCTGGCCCCGGCCCTGAGCGCAGGGCACCCGGTTTTTCGCACGCGTTACCCGCACGCCGCGCGGGCGTGACAGTCCGTCGTATACCCGTGAGGGTCTTCGACGTGCCCGCCCCGCAGGGGACGGGACCCGGCACCTCGACGAGCGCATCGTCGAGGACGCCCTGCACCGTGCGCCGCAGGGCTCGGGCGAATGGCTGCCCGAGGACGTATACAGCTGATCGCGGACCGGTCGGCCGCCGTGCTCGCCCCGCGCGGTCCGTCCGAAAGCCCGGGCCGCCGGGACAGCCGGTCCCGACGGCTGGGACCGTAGGCGAAGGTGTGAAGCGCAGCTGCGACGGCGCTTAAGAAATCCTCGATGGACCTGGGGCCCGGCGTGCGGCAGGGTCTCTGTGACGGCAGCGAGCAGCGAATCACTCGTTTCGCCCTGCTCCGTCCGCCGTCACCCCCACACCCCGGGCCGCAGGCCGACTTCGGCATGCCCCGGCCCGGGTCATTCGCACGTACCAGGTACAGGGAGCCGCAGTCGTGAAGGCACTCGTGAAGCACAAGGCCGAGCCGGGACTGTGGCTGATGGATGTGCCGGAGCCGGAGACCGGTCCCGGGGACGTGCTGATCAAGGTCCTGCGCACCGGTATCTGCGGCACCGACCTGCACATCCGCGACTACGACGGCTGGGCGCAGCAGGCCGTGCGGACCCCGCTCGTCCTGGGCCACGAGTTCGTCGGCGAGGTCGCCGGGATCGGCGCGGACGTCGTCGACATCAAGATCGGCGACCTGGTCAGCGGCGAGGGCCATCTCGTCTGCGGGAAGTGCCGCAACTGTCTTGCCGGGCGCCGGCACCTGTGCCGCTCCACCCTGGGGCTCGGTGTCGGCCGGGACGGGGCGTTCGCCGAGTTCCTGGCACTGCCCGCGTCGAACGTCTGGGTGCACCGGGACGAGGTCGACCTCGATGTCGCCGCCATCTTCGACCCGTTCGGCAACGCCGTGCACACCGCACTGTCCTTTCCCCTGGTCGGCGAGGACGTGCTGATCACCGGCGCGGGCCCGATCGGCATCATGGCCGCCGCCGTCGCCCGCCATGCGGGCGCCCGCAACGTCGTCATCACCGACGTCAGCGAGGCCCGGCTCGAACTGGCCAGGAAGGTCGGGGTGAACCTCGCCCTGAACGTCGGCGACGGGACCATCGCCGACGGCCAGCGCCGGCTCGGCCTGCGGGAGGGCTTCGACATCGGTCTGGAGATGTCCGGACGCCCCGAGGCCATGCGGGACATGATCGCGAACATGACCCACGGCGGCAGGATCGCGATGCTCGGACTGCCGTCCGCCGAATTCCCCGTCGACTGGTCCCGGATCGTCACCTCGATGCTCACGATCAAGGGCATCTACGGCCGGGAGATGTACGAGACCTGGTACGCCATGTCCGTACTCCTGGAGGGCGGGCTCGACCTCGCCCCGGTGATCACCGGCCGGTACGGCTACCGCGACTTCGAAGCCGCCTTCGACGACGCGGCGAGCGGTCTCGGCGGCAAGGTACTGCTCGACTGGACCGCCTGAAGCCCCTCGTACGCACCCGTATCCACCTGGGAGACATCCGACATGTTCGACTCCGTACGCGACGAACTGCGCACCACCCTCGACGAGATCCGCGACGCCGGACTCCAGAAGCCCGAACGGGTCATCGGCAGCCCGCAGTCCGCCACCGTCGCCGTCACCTCCGGTGGCCGCGCGGGTGAGGTGCTCAACTTCTGCGCCAACAACTACCTGGGCCTCGCCGACCACCCCGAGGTCGTCGCCGCCGCCCACGAGGCGCTCGACCGCTGGGGCTACGGGCTCGCGTCCGTCCGCTTCATCTGCGGTACCCAGGAGGTCCACAAGGAGCTGGAGCAGCGGCTCTCCGCCTTCCTCGGGCAGGAGGACACGATCCTCTACTCCTCCTGCTTCGACGCCAACGGCGGCGTCTTCGAGACCCTCCTCGGCCCCGAGGACGCGGTGATCTCCGACGCCCTCAACCACGCCTCCATCATCGACGGCATCCGCCTCTCCAAGGCGAAGCGCCACCGTTATGCCAATCGCGACATGGCCGACCTGGAACAGCAGCTCAAGGAGGCGTCCGGGGCGCGGCGCCGCCTCGTCGTCACCGACGGCGTCTTCTCCATGGACGGTTACGTCGCCCCGCTCGCCGAGATCTGTGACCTCGCCGACCGCTACGACGCCATGGTCATGGTCGACGACTCGCATGCCGTCGGCTTCGTCGGCCCCGGCGGCCGGGGCACCCCCGAGCTGCACGGCGTCATGGACCGGGTCGACATCATCACCGGCACGCTGGGCAAGGCCCTGGGCGGCGCGTCGGGCGGTTACGTCGCCGCGCGAGCCGAGATCGTCGCGCTGCTGCGCCAGCGCTCGCGCCCGTACCTCTTCTCCAACTCGCTCGCCCCGGTCATCGCCGCCGCCTCCCTCAAGGTCATCGACCTGCTGGAGTCCGCCGGTGACCTGCGTGAGCGTCTCGACGCCAACACCGCGCTCTTCCGCTCCCGGATGACCGAGGAGGGCTTCGACATCCTGCCCGGCGACCACGCCATCGCGCCCGTCATGATCGGGGACGCGGCGAAGGCGGGCCGGCTGGCGGAGCTGCTCCTCGAGCGCGGTGTGTACGTGATCGGGTTCTCGTACCCCGTCGTCCCGCAGGGCGCCGCGCGCATCCGCGTCCAGCTCTCCGCCGCGCACTCCACGGACGACGTCAACCGCGCCGTGGACGCGTTCGTCGACGCACGGGCCGCGCTCGAGGCGTAGGGCCGCAAATGAAGGCACAGGGCCGCGCCTGAGGCGTAGAACCGTCTCACGACCTGGGACAATGAGCGCATGATCGATGCACGGCGGCTGCGCATCCTCCGTGCGGTGGCCGACCACCGCACGGTGACCGCCGCGGCCGCCGCGCTGTATCTGACCCCCTCGGCGGTCTCCCAGCAGCTCGCCGCACTGGAGCAGGAGACCGGCCACCGGCTGGTCGAGCGCGGGGCGCGGGGTGCCCGGATGACCGCCGCCGGGGAGATCCTGCTGACCCACGCCAACGCCGTCCTCGCCCAGCTGGAGCGGGCGGAGGCGGAGCTCGCCGACTACAGCGCGGGCGTCGCGGGGACGGTCACCGTCGCCGCGTTCGCCACGGGCATCGGCCTTGTCCTCGCCCCCGCGATCGCCGAACTCACCCGTACCGCGCCGGGTGTCCGGGTCCGGGTGCAGGACGCCGAGGGCGACGCGAGCGTGCCGATGGTGCTGGACCGTCAGGTCGATGTGGCGGTCGCCGTCGAATACCGGGGCGCGCCCGGTGCCGAAGACCGGCGCCTGACCCGGATCCCGCTGTACTCCGAACCCTTCGACGCGGTGCTGCCGGTCGGGCACCGTTTCGCGGGCCAGGACCACGTCGCCGTCGCCGATCTGGCCAAGGACACGTGGATCGGCCCGTACCCCGGCAACCCCTGCCACGACGTGGTGGTCCTGGCCTGCGAGCACGCCGGCTTCGAGCCCCTGCTGGAGCACTCCTCCGACGACTTCCACGCCGTGGTCGCCCTGGCCGGGGCGGGCGCCGGTGTGGCGCTGGTGCCCCGCTCGGCGCTGCGCGGCACGGAGCTCGGCCGGGTCGTCGTACGGCCGGTGGAGGGCGCCGCCCCCACCCGGAGGGTCTTCGCAGCGGTACGGCAGGGCGCCGAGGGGCACCCGCTGATCAAGCCGGTCCTGGAAGCGCTGCGCGCGGCGGCCGGGCCCGTGTGACGTACCGGGCCGGCGGTCACGCGGGCTGCAGCAGGTCCCACCGGTTGCCGTAGAGGTCCTCGAACACCGCGACGGAGCCGTACGTCTCGTGCCTCGGCTCCTCCAGGAAGCGGACCCCGGCGGCCCGCATCCGCCGGTGGTCACCGGCGAAGTCCTCCGTGTGCAGGAAGAAGCCGACCCGCCCGCCCGTCTGCGCCCCGGTACTCGCGCGCTGGGCCTCGTCCTTGGCGCGCGCCAGAAGCAGTCCTGTGCCCGCGGTGCCCCGCGGCCGCACGACGACCCAGCGGGAGCCTTCGCCCCGGTCCGTGTCCTCGACCAGCTCGAACCCGAGGGCGTCGGTATAGAAGGAGAGGGCCTCGTCGTAGTCGCGGACGACCAGCGTGACCAGGGCGATATGGGGCATGGGACCGATCCTCGTCCAGGTGGGTGCGAAGCGTGAGTTATACGTAACACTAACGTGCTTCCGTCCCGTCCGGGCACAATCCCGCCATGGACACGAGCGACCTCGCCGCCCTGACCGACGTGCCGGCCGCCTCGCCGCGACCGGCAGCCGGCGCATCCTCGGCATCGCGGGAGAGCCCGGCGCCGGGAAGTCCACGCTGGCCGCCCGGATCGTCGAAGCGCTCGAAGGACGGGCCGTCCTCGTCCCGATGGACGGCTTCCACCTGGCCGGGGCGGAGCTGGAACGTCTCGGCCGGACCGACCGCAAGGGCGCCCCCGACACCTTCGACGCCGCCGGATACGCGGCCCTGCTCCGCAGGCTGCGGGACCCGGGGGAGACCTGCCCGGTGTACGCGCCCGCCTTCGACCGTGCGCTGGAGGAGCCCGTCGCCGGTTCCGTCCGCGTCCCCCCGGACATCCCGCTCGTGGTGACCGAGGGCAACTACCTGCTGCTGGACGAGGGGCCCTGGACGCCGGTACGCGGGCTGCTGGACGAGGTGTGGTTCCTGGACGTCGATCCGGCGGCCCGGGTCAGCGGACTCGTGGAGCGGCACGTGCGCTTCGGGAAGTCCCGACGCCACGCCGAGCGCTGGGTCGCCGAGTCCGACGAGCGGAACGCCCGGCTGGTCGAGCGGCATCGCGACCGTGCCGACCTTGTCGTGCGGCGCCGCTGAACCCGCCCGGGCACGCCCCGTATCCGCTCGCGTCCACCGGGCCGGGCGGGCAGGATGCTGTGTGCCGCGTCGCCCGTCCAGGAGGTTCCCCATGCCCAGCACCGATCAGCCCGTGCCCTTCACCGCCGACGACTACCGGGCCAGGATGACCCGCGCCGCCGAATCCGCCGACGCCGCGGGCCTGGCCGGTGTCCTCGTGGCGCCGGGACCCGACATGGTCCACCTCACCGGCTACCGGCCGACCGCGACCACCGAGCGCCTCACCCTGCTCGTCCTGCGGGCGGGCCACGATCCCGTCCTCGTCGTCCCGGCCCTGGAGGCGGCGGACGCCGAACGTGCGGCGGGTTCCCCCGCCCTCACCCTGCGGGACTGGACGGACGCCGCGAACCCGTACACCCTGACCGCCGGACTCCTCGACGCCAAGGGCCGGTTCGGAATCAGCGACAACGCCTGGGCCCTGCACCTCCTGGCGCTGCACACGCTCCTCCCCGACACCTCCTACGCCTCGCTCACCGACGCCCTGCCGATGCTGCGCGCCGTCAAGGACGCGGCCGAGCTGGAACGGCTGGCCGCCGCGGGGGCGGCCGCCGACGCGACGTACGAGCAGATCCTGAAGGTCCGCTTCGCCGGCCGGCGGGAGAGCGACGTGGCCGCCGACCTGGCCGCCCTCCTCACCGGACACGGCCACTCCCAGGTCGACTTCACCGTGGTCGGCTCCGGCCCGAACGGTGCCGACCCGCACCACGAGGCGGGCGACCGCACCATCGAGCGGGGCGACATGGTCGTCCTGGACTTCGGGGGCCTGAAGCACGGTTACGGCTCCGACACCTCCCGTACGGTCCACGTCGGCGAACCCACCGCCGAGGAGCAGCGGGTCCACGACGTCGTACGGGAGGCGCAGGAGGCGGGCTGCCGTGCCGTGCGGCCCGGAGCAGCCTGCCAGGACATCGACCGGGCGGCCCGCGCCGTCATCACCGAATTCGGCTACGGCGAACGGTTCATCCACCGCACCGGACACGGCATCGGTGTCACCACCCATGAACCGCCCTACATGATCGAGGGCGAGGAGCAGCCGCTCGTGCCCGGCATGTGCTTCTCCGTGGAGCCGGGCATCTACCTCCCGGGCCGCTTCGGCGTCCGTATCGAGGACATCGTCACGGTCACCGAGAGCGGGGGCAGGCGGCTGAACACCACCGCTCGCGATCTGGCGGTCGTCGAATAGAGCCTGCCCTCGGTCCTGCGGCCCGCGGTCGCGGAACCGGTGCGGCACGTCCTGGGACAGGGCAGCGGACGGTCGCCCGCTCCGTCCGGCCGGGCGTGAGCTCCCACGAAGTGCACGGATGTGCAAGGGCGTTGTTCAGTCGTCGGCGAGTACGACACACGATTCCGGCGGCAGATGCAGTACTCCGCCGTCGCCGGGAGCCTCGACCGGCTCCCAGGCGGCCAGCACCCTCCCCCCGCCGGATCGGTGCCGGCCGGCGCCCAGCGGGACGGCGGCAGGCTTCCCGGAAAGGTTGACCGCGATCCGCAGGTCGCCCCTGCGGTAGGCGATCCAGCCGGAGCCCTGGTCGTACGCCGTCCTCACCGAGGCGAGGTCCGGGTCGGAGAGGTCCGGCAGAGCGCGGCGCAGGGTGATCAGCTCCCGGTACCAGGACCGCAGCCGGGCGTGCGGCTCGCGCTCCGGTTCGCTCCAGTCGAGGCAGGAGCGGTCCCGGGTGGCCGGGTGCTGCGGATCGGGGATGTCCTCCTCCGCCCAGCCGTGCGCCGCGAACTCCCGCCGTCTGCCGTCGCGTACGGCGCGGGCCAGCTCCGGATCCGTGTGGTCGGTGAAGAACTGCCACGGGGTGCGGGCGCCCCACTCCTCGCCCATGAACAGCATCGGGGTGAAGGGCCCGGTGAGCACGAGCGCCGCGGCGCACGCCTGCAGGCCGGGGCTCAGCGAGGAGGCGAGCCGGTCCCCGAGGGCGCGGTTGCCGATCTGGTCGTGCGTCTGGGCGTAGCCGACGAAGCGGTGCGCGGGCGTCCGGGTGACGTCCACCGGACGGCCGTGCGTGCGGCCCCGGAAGCTGGAGTGGGTGCCGTTGTGGAAGAACGCGCTGGTCACCGTCTTGGCGAGGGCGGCAAGCGGGGCGGTCGCGAAGTCGGCGTAGTAGCCCTGGGACTCGCCGGTGAGCGCGGTGTGCAGGGCATGGTGGAAGTCGTCGTTCCACTGGGCGTGCAGGCCGATGCCGCCCTCCGTGCGCGGCGTGGTCGTACGTGGATCGCATAGGTCGGACTCCGCGATCAGCCCGAGCGGCCGGCCGAGCTCCGTGGCGAGCGCGTCGACGGCGGTGGAGAGCTCCTCCAGGAACGTGAGCGCCCGGCCGTCGGCCAGTGCGTGCACGGCGTCCAGACGCAGCCCGTCCAGGTGGTAGTCCCGCAGCCAGGCCAGCGCACTGCCCAGCAGGTACGCGCGCACCTCGTCGGAACCGGGGGCATCGAGATTGACGGCCGTGCCCCAGGGGGTGTGGTGGGTGTCCGTGAAGTACGGGCCGAAGGCCGGAAGGTAGTTGCCCGACGGGCCCAGGTGGTTGTGGACCACGTCCAGGACGACCGCGAGACCCAGGCCGTGCGCCGTGTCGACGAAGTGCTTCAGCCCGGCCGGGCCGCCGTACGGCTCGTGCACGGCCCAGAGCGAGACTCCTTCGTACCCCCACCCGTGGGTTCCCGGGAACGGACAGACGGGCATCAGCTCCACATGGGTGATGCCGAGGTCCACGAGGTGTCCGAGCCGCTCGACCGCGGCCTCGAAGGTCCCCGCGTCCGTGAACGTGCCGATGTGCAGTTCGTACAGGACGGCGCCCTGCAGCCCGCGCCCCGCCCAGGCTGTCGTCTGCCAGGCGTACGCCGCCGGCTCGACCACCGCGCTCATGCCGTCCGGTCCGTCCGGCTGGCGGCGGGAGCGCGGATCGGGCAGCACGGGGCCGTCGTCGAGCGAGAAGCCGTAACGGTCGCCGTCCGCCGCCGCCGCCTCGGCCGTCCACCAGCCCGCACGCTGCGGGTCGCGGTCCATCGGACTCCGCCCGTCCGCCGTGCACAGCACGACCGACCCGGCGGCGGGGGCCCACACCTCGAACTGCATCCACCACTCCTCGTCCATGAACCGGAAGCCCCACCCGGAGGCCCCATGACCGGCGGAAGTCGCACACACGGCCCCGGGACACCGGAGCCAGTCCGTAACCGGCGATCAGGGTCAGGTCCTGATCATTGCCCTACCGGGTTCCGCTCATACGTAATGAACCCGAGCAGTACTCCCGAGGTCCCTCCCACGGCTGCTGGAGGCCGAGATGACCGTGCCGTCCTTCCCACCCGGCTTCCTGTGGGGAGCCTCCGCCTCCGCTTTCCAGACGGAAGGGGCCTTCGACGCGGACGGCAAGGGGCCTTCCGGCTGGGACGCCTTCGCCGCACAGCCAGGCCGCATCAAGGACGGCACCGACACCACCCGCGGCACCGGCTTCCACGAGCGCTACCGTGAGGACGTCGCCCTGCTCGCCGGACTCGGCGCGGACGCCTTCCGCTTCTCCATCAGCTGGCCCCGCGTCGTCCCCGGTGGCAGCGGCTCTCTCAACCCCGCGGGACTGGACTTCTACGACCGCCTCGTCGACGAACTCTGCGCCCACGGCATCACACCCGCCCCCACGCTCTACCACTGGGACACCCCGCTCCCGCTGGACGAGGCGGGCGGCTGGCTCAACCGGGACACCGCATACCGCTTCGCGGAGTACGCGGGCATCGTCGCGGAACGCCTCGCCGACCGGGTACCCATGTGGATCACCATCAACGAACCGGCGGAGGTGACCATGCTCGGCTACGCCCTCGGGGAGCACGCCCCCGGCCGGACCCTTCTCTTCGACGCCCTGCCGGCCGCCCACCACCAGCTGCTCGCCCATGGGCTGGCCGTACGGGCACTGCGCGCCGCGGGCGCCGGCAACATCGGCATCGCGCTCTCCCACAGCCCCGTCTGGACGGCGGGGGACACCGACGAGGACCGCATGGGTGCCGAGCTCTACGACACCCTCACCAACTGGCTGTTCGCCGACCCGGTCCTCACCGGCCGCTATCCCGACGACGGGTTCGCCGCCCTGATGCCCGGACCGGTCGAGGACGACCTCAGGACCATCTCCACGCCCCTGGACTGGTACGGCGTCAACTACTACAACCCGACCCTCGTCGGTGCCCCGAGGCCGGAAGCGCTCGACTCCTTCTCCGGCTACTCGATGCCCGCCGGACTTCCCTTCGGCATCAGGGAGATCGAGGGATACGACACGACGGACTTCGGCTGGCCCGTCGTCCCCCAGGGGCTCGCGGAGACCCTCGGTCAGCTCCGGGACCGCTTCGGCGACCGGCTCCCGCCCGTCTACATCACGGAGAACGGCTGCGCGGTCGACGAGCCCGTCGCCGACGGCCGCCGCATCACCTTCCTGGAAGGGCACCTGGAGGCGCTGCGTACGGCCATCGACGCGGGCGCCGACGTACGGGGCTACTTCACCTGGTCCCTGACCGACAACGTCGAATGGACCGAGGGTGCCAGCAAGCGGTTCGGCCTGGTCCACATCGACTACGAGACCCTGCGGCGCACCCCCAAGGACTCCTACACCTGGTACCGCGACGTGATCCGGGCGCAGCGCACGGGCACCGGCGCACCCTGCCCGGAACTCACACCAGGTGAACACGCTCCTGGGTGATGCGGTGCCCGGCCCGCGCGAAAGCGGCGGCCATCGGCAGGTTGCCACGGTCCGTCGCGCCCGCCACGGACGTGGCGCCCTCACCGGCGAGGAAGCGGGTGCACTCGACGAGGAGGTCGTAGCCGTACCCGTGTCCCCGCGCTTCGGGAACGACCCCGATGAACCCGATGCACGGGCCACCAGGATTGCGGGCGGGCACATGGATGCCCGCCAGTGCGCCGTCCGGGGTGTACGCGAGCTGCCACCAGGAGCGTGGCGAGGGGCACCAGTTGAAGAAGTCCAGCTCCTCCCGGGCGGCCAGTTCCAGACCGCCGGGGCCCTCGATGGCACGCCGTGCGTGTGCGTCCAGCGTCACGGAATGGACCCGGCGCAAGACCTCCAGGATCACCGCGTCGTCGGGCTCCTCGCGGAACTCCAGCCGGCCGGACCGCTCGGGCAGGCCGTCCGAGGGCGTCCACTCGTAGCGGTAGCGCTCGACCAGCGGCCTCATCCCTGCCGCCTCGGCTGCCGCGATCCGTGCCGAGGCGGCCGCCAGCACCGCCGGCACGTCCCGCCAGCGGGGCGGCACGATCAGTTCGTACTCGACGGACCACGGCGCCCGGCGCAGCAGCTCGACTGCGGCGGCGTCCTCGCCCTCGGCGAAGTCGAAGTAGTTGAGCAGGACGGGCTCGGTGTCCCCGGGCCCGCCCCACCAGGCGGCCCTGGCGACGACGTCGCCGTCGCGCAGGGCGACCCAGGTCCACTCGGGGCGGTACTCACCGCCCTCGTGCACGGTGGCATAACGGTGGCCGAACGCGGCACGGCCGACCAGCCGGGGATCTTGCAGGGCATGGAAGAGGTGGGCGTCGCCAGGGGTGAGCGAACGGATGACCGGAACGGTCATGGAAGTGTCCTCCGGGACTGGGTGACGGAAGTACGCGCTCCCGGTCAGACCGAGTCCGACACCGCCCGGCGGACGGGACGGGAGCGCGGGAACGAAGTGGTATGCACCTGTCTCGCCTCCTTCCGCGTCCTGGGCCGGGTTTCTTCCGTGACAGTACGGGCCCGGGCGCGCGGGGTCCACCGGTTTACGCTCGTCCCGGTTCACGGCTGGTCCCACACCATGTCGAACGCCCGCTCGAAGTTGACGTAACCCAGGCGCGCGAACGCTCCGGCCATCGGCACGTTGCCGAGATCCGTCGCGGCCCGGATGCGGTCCACGCCCTGGGCCAGCAGCACCCGGGTGCCTTCCGTGAGGATGCCGTCGATGTGAGCGTTGCCGCGGTGCGCCGGCAGCACGCCGATGTACGCGATCACCGGGTGGTAGTTGTTGCGGGCCGGAATGACGAACCCCACCGGTTCACCGCCGGGGAAGTCCGGCTATACGCACCACTCCTGAGGGGGCTTCAGGTGTTCTGATCCGCTGCGGCGCAGGTCAGGGCGGCCGGAACCGGTCATCGTCTGGACACCTCGGGCGTCTCGGACCGACAATCGGTTCTGTGACGTCCTCCTTCGAGTCTTACACGTATCCCGCGCGGCTGTCGGACGCCGAGCGCGACCGTGTCCTCGGCGTGCTCAGAGACGGCGCAGCGCAAGGGAAGCTCTCCCACGACACCTTCCTGCGGCGCATGGAACTGGCCCTGACCGCCCGGCGTTCCGAGGAGCTGAAGGCGCTCACCTCGGATTTGGAGCCGTCGGGCGGGCGCTGGTCCCGCGGCCTGTTCCGCGCGGTGGGCGGCGTCTCCGCCTTTCCGGCACGGCTGCGCAGGGCCTGGCAGTCCGAGCGGCTGCCCAGGCTCCTGCTGCCGATGCCCGGCCCGCACCCGCTGCGCATCGGCCGCGACCCGGGGAACGGACTCCGGCTCAGCCACGAGACGGTGTCGCGGATGCACGCCGAACTGACCTCGCACGGCGATCGATGGATTCTGCGCGACCTGGGCTCGACGAACGGCACCTGTGTCAACGGGCAGCGGGTCGTCGGCTCGGTCGCGGTGCGCGACGGGGACCAGGTGAGTTTCGGCCGGATGACCTACCGGCTCGCCGCTTCCCTCCCCGTACCCCCCGCCTGAGCCTGGGCCCCTCAGCTCCCCGCCCTCGCCAGCAGCGCCACCGGCCGGTCGGCGAAGAGCTCCGCCACCGGGACCGCGGGCCCCGTGAACTCCCGTCCCGGCGACAGGAGATCGGTCCACGGTCCCTCGTCGGGCAGCGTCAGCGACGTATCGCGCCAGCCGCCCTCCTCGTCGAGCCGCAGTGCCAGCCGGGTCACCGCCGTGATCACCTCGCCGGACCGGCAGAACGCCAGGCAGTGCGCGGCCGCGGGCCCCCGGGCCGCCAGGGGGGCGTAGGTGCCCGATTCGCCGAAGAGTTCCGGGCGATCCCGGCGCAGGCGCAGCGCGGCCGTGGTCAGCGCGGTCTTCTCGTCGCCTCCGGCAGACCGGGTGAACGGACGCCGGTTGTCCGGGTCGACCAGTGCGACGTACTCCCGCTCCGTGCCCTGATACAGATCGGGCACGCCCGGCATCGTCAGATGCACCAGCGCGGCCCCCAGCGCATTGGCCCGTACGAAGGGGGTGAGCGTGTCCGCGAACCGGGTCATCGTCTCCCGTGCCTCACCCGCGTCGCTGCCCGGGCCCGCCGCCACGAAATCGGTCACGGCCCGCTCGTACGCCGGGTCCGGCTCGGTCCAGCTGGTGAACAGGCCCGCCTCGCGCACGGACTTCAGCAGCGCCGGCTCCAGCCTGCCCGCCATCTCGCCGGCGGGCAGGCCCGCGCAGCCGAACGCCGACTGCCAGGCCTGCCAGGCCAGCTGGGGATCCGGGGCCGCTACGGACGACGCCCTGGACAGCTGAGCCACCAGCGAGGACCACCGCTCGGGGCACTCGGACAGGACCGCGATCCGGGCCCGTACATCCCCGCTGCGTTTGGTGTCGTGGGTGGTCAGCACCGTGCCGGTGGCCGGCCAGTCCCGCGCGATCCGGTCACAGAAGGCGTGGAACTCCTCCGGGCTCACCGCCGGCCGGCCCGGGTCGCCGCCCACCTCGGTCGCAGAGATCAGCGGGACGTAACGGTAGAACGCCATGTCCTCCACCGACTTGGCGTGCAGCGCGGACGCCGTCTGCGCGAACCGGGCGCAGAACGCGACGTGTTCGGGCCCGCCGCCGAGGCGGCCCAGTGCCAGATCCCGTACGACGTCGACGGCCTCCGCCTCCTGGGGGACCGAGAACACCGCCTTGGCGTCCCGCACGGCCTCGGCGGGCAGCGTCGACTCGGCGATCTCCGTGAGCGGGCCGCCCGCCGTCACGTACGGCCGGTAGACGGGCACCCGCACCAGCAGTTCGCGCACCGCGGTGTGGAGGGCCCAGGGAGCGTGGTCGTGCAGTGCGGCGTCCCCCGCACACGCCTCGACGGCGAGACGCGTCAGCCACTCCGTTTCGGCGGCCAGTTCACGGGTGACCACGCGGTACGCCGCGCGCCGCACGGTCGCCGTCCAGTAACCGCCGCGGTCCCCGGGAGGCCCCGCGAAGCCCCGGTAGCGGCCGAGCAGGTCCGCCGCGCCCATCGGGTCGGTGAACAGACCGTCGATCCGGTGCAGCGCGTCGTACCCGGTCGTCCCCGCGACCGCCCAGCCGGCCGGCAGGGACTCGGGACCGGTGAGGATCTTCTCGACCACCGTCCACCGCCGGCCGGTGGCCTCGCCGAGGCGACCGAGATACGCGGCCGGATCGGCCAGCCCGTCCGGGTGGTCGATGCGCAGCCCGTCGATGACTCCGTCGCGGACCAGTTCGAGAATCTTGCCGTGCGTGGCGGCGAAGACCTCGGGGTGCTCCACCCGGACACCGATCAGATCGGAGATGGTGAAGAACCTCCGGTAGTTCAGCTCCGTCCTGGCCAGACGCCACCAGGCGAGCCGGTAGTGCTGGGCGGCCAGCAGCTCCGGCAGCGGGAGGCCCGCCGTGCCCTTGCGCAGGGGGAACTCCAGATCGCCGTAGCGGAGCACGGGTGTGCCGTCGTCCCTGGTGCCCGGCTCGAACCTGCCGCTCTCCTCGCCGACCCGGCCCGCCAGTACGGGAAGCAGCACCTTCCCGCCGCCCGCCGCCCAGTCGATGTCGAACCAGCGGGCGTACGGGGAGTCCCGGCCCTCGCGCAGCACCTCCCACAGCGGCAGGTTGTGCCGGGGTGCGGCGGCCATGTGGTTCGGCACGATGTCCAGGACGATCCCGAGACCGTGGGCGCGGGCCGTACCGGCCAGCGCCCGCAGGCCCTCCTCGCCCCCGAACTCGGCCCGCACCGTGTGATGGTCCACGACGTCGTAGCCGTGCCCGGAACCGGGCACCGACTCCAGGACGGGCGACAGATGCAGATGGGAGACGCCGAGCTCGGCGAGATACGGCACGGCGTCCGCGGCCGCGGCGAACGGGAAGTCCGGCTGGAGCTGAAGCCGGTACGTGGCGGTGGGCGTCATGGACTCGTACGTACCCCGCCGGGGGCCTCTGTCCCACCTTCTCCGCCACCGGGCACCGACCGGGTGGCGCCCACCAGGTGCCAGTCACTCCATCGGCCTACGCCGGACGCTTGAGCACCGTCAGACTCCGCCCGACCAGGGTCACGCGCTCGCCCGCCGACACCTTGGGCCCCGCACCGGGCGGCACCCCGTCCGGGATCGCCGTGTCCACCACGACCTGCCACTGCTTGCCGTGGTTCGTCGGGACGGCGAACTCCAGGGTCTCGGCGCCCGCGTTGAACATCAGCAGGAACGAGTCGTCGGAGATGCGCTCCCCGCGCGGGCCCGGCTCGGAGATCGCGTGGCCGTTGAGGAAGACGGTCATGGCTCTGGCGTGCGCCGCCTGCCAGTCCCGCTGTTTCATCTCCTCACCCCGCGGGGTGAACCACGCGATGTCGGACAGCTCGTCGTGCGTGCCCTCGACCGGGCGCCCGTGGAAGAAGCGGCGGCGCCGGAAGACCGGGTGGTCGCGGCGCAGCCAGACCATGGCCCGCGTGAACTCCAGCAGGCCGGCGTCCGTGTCGCCGCCGTCCTCGGCGCCCTTGGCGGCGGCCGGGCCGGGCCAGTGGACCCAGGAGAGCTCGTTGTCCTGGCAGTAGCCGTTGTTGTTGCCCCGCTGGGTCCGCGCGAACTCGTCGCCGTGACTCAGCATGGGCACGCCCTGGGAGAGCATCAGAGTGGCGATGAAGTTGCGCATCTGACGGCTGCGCAGCTCCAGGACCTCCTTGTCCTCGGTGTCGCCCTCCGCCCCGCAGTTCCAGCTGCGGTTGTGGCTCTCACCGTCCCGGTTGCCCTCGCCGTTGGCGTCGTTGTGCTTGTCGTTGTACGAGACCAGGTCGTGCAGCGTGAAGCCGTCGTGGCAGGTGGTGAAGTTGATCGAGGCCAGCGGGCGCCTGCCGTCGTCCTGGTAGAGGTCCGAGGAGCCGGTGAGCCGTCCGGCGAACTCCGCGAGGGTCCGGGGCTCGCCCCGCCACATGTCCCGCACCGTGTCCCGGTACTTGCCGTTCCACTCGGTCCACAGCGGCGGGAAGTTCCCCACCTGGTAGCCGCCCTCGCCCACGTCCCAGGGTTCGGCGATCAGCTTCACCTGGCTGACCACCGGGTCCTGTTGCACCAGGTCGAAGAACGACGACAGCCGGTCCACCTCGTGGAACTGCCGTGCGAGCGTAGCCGCCAGGTCGAAGCGGAACCCGTCCACGTGCATCTCGGTCACCCAGTACCGCAGCGAGTCCATGATCAGCTGCAGGACGTGCGGGGACCGCATCAGCAGCGAGTTCCCGGTGCCGGTGGTGTCCATGTAGTACTTCTGGTCGTCGGCCAGGCGGTAGTACGAAGCGTTGTCCAGGCCCCGGAACGAGAGTGTCGGACCGAGGTGGTTGCCCTCCGCCGTGTGGTTGTAGACCACGTCGAGGATCACCTCGATGCCCGCCTGGTGCAGTGCCTTCACGGCCTGTTTGAACTCCAGCACCTGTTCACCGCGGTCGCCCCAGGAGGCGTACGCGTTGTGCGGGGCGAAGAAGCCGATGGTGTTGTAGCCCCAGTAGTTGGCGAGCCCCGCGTCGGCGAGACGGTGGTCCTGGACGAACTGGTGCACCGGCATCAGCTCGATCGCCGTGATACCCAGCTCCGTCAGATGGGCGATGACCGCGGGATGCGCGAGCCCCGCGTAGGTGCCGCGCAGCTCCTCGGGCAGCTTCGGGTGAAGCATCGTCAGGCCCTTCACATGGGCCTCGTAGATCACCGTGCGGTGGTAATCGGTCCGCGGACTGCGGTCGTCCCCCCAGTCGAAGTACGGATTGACCACGACCGAGCTCATCGTGTGCGGCGCGGAGTCGAGGTCGTTGCGCTCGTCCGGCTTGCCGAACGGATAGCCGTACACCGCCTCGCCCCACTGGATCTTTCCCGAGATCGCACGTGCGTACGGATCGAGGAGCAGCTTTGCCGAGTTGCAGCGCTGCCCGCGCTGCGGTTCGTACGGCCCGTGCACCCGGAAGCCGTAGCGCTGCCCCGGCATCACCCCGGGGAGATAGGCATGACGGACGAAGGCGTCGGTCTCGCGCAGCTCCACCGCCGTTTCTGAACCGTCGTCGTGCAGCAGGCACAACTCGATTCTGTCGGCGGACTCCGAGAAGACCGCGAAGTTGGTTCCGGCGCCGTCGTACGTGGCGCCCAGGGGGTACGCGTGTCCCGGCCAGACCTGCATAAATAGGACTCTTCCACTTCTGATCCGGGTGCTGGGGGATTTCGCCCCGATACTCCCCGAAAGACGGTCCTGTACCTAGCACGTCGACCGGTGCGGCCGGGTCCCGTCGCGGGATCCCGCGGGGCCGGTCAACCTGGGGCACCTCGGAGTCGCCCGGACAGGGGGACCGGGCCGCCGGGCAGCTCCTCCGTCCGGTATGCGGCATGCGAGGGGGTGCGCAATCGCTATGAACCATCTCACTCCGCCCGAACTCACCGCAAGGAACGGGCGTGCAGCACAGGGGAGTTGAGTAAGGAGCCTGTGCATCCTGCTGCACCGGCTCCCGCTACCGGAGTACCCTTCCTTGATCGTTGGTGGGGGAGTGGAAGGCGGTACACGGGTGAGCTCGGGAGGGTTCGAGCTGCCCCCAGGTGACACGGGTCACGAGGGGGAGTCGACCGATGCCCCGCCAGGCGCTGTCTCCCTCGCACAGCCCATGGAGATCGGCGCTGAGCTGGACTGGGGAGCGGACGAGTGGAACGAGGTGCGCACACGCGCCCAGCGGGCCGGGCGGGCGTACATCTGGCTGAATCTGGTGGAACAGCGGCTGCGCGCCGTGGTCTCCGCCGTGATCCGGCCGATCTACGAGCCGGTGCACGGCGAGGACTGGGTGGTGGCCGCCGCGGGACCCGCGGGGCAGGAGTGGGTGCAGCGCGCCGTCGCGGTCCGGGAGGTCTCGCGCCGCAAGGGCTATCTGCTCGACCCCGCCGACGACAACGTCCTGAGCTTCCTCACGCTGCCCCAGCTGCGTGAGCTGATGGTCCAGCACTGGCCCTGCTTCGAGCCGTACTTCGACGACCGCCGCGAGGTGGAGCTCGCGCTGGACGAGCTGGAGGTGGCGCGCAACGTCGTCTCCCGCAACCGCGCGCTGAACGAGGCGGTCCTGGCGCAGGCCGAACGGGCATCCGCGCGGCTCCTGGAGATCCTCGGCAATGGTGCGGCCGTCCCCTCCGCGGACCGCCTGCCCGTGGACGCCGTGGAGGAACTGGTCGGCGACCGCTACGCCGACGTGGTCTCCGTCCACCCGGACCGGGTCCGGCTGCAGCGCCAGCTGCCCGCCGAGAACCTGTTCGGCAGCGCGCGCCGGCTGGACGCCATCGGCATAGGGCTCAATCTCCTCACGCAGAACTTCTCGGGGCGCCGGCTGGTCCGCCTCGCCGAGTCGGGCTGCCGGGTCCGGCTGCTGTTCATCAACCCCGCGAGCAGCGCCGTGAAACGCCGGGAGCGCGAACTGGGCCTCAAAAAGGGCGAACTGAGCCGCTCCGTGGAGATGAACATCCTCCATATGCGACGGGTCCGCTCCAAGCTCCGCGACCCGGGCGCCTTCCAGATCCATGTCTTCGACGAGACACCGCGCTTCACCGCCTATCTGGTGGACGGCGACGGGCCCGACGCGGTCGGGGTCGTCCAGCCGTATCTGCGGCGCGCACGCGGCATGGAGGCCCCCGTGCTGGTGCTGCGCGGCGGGGGGCGTGCGGTGGTCAGGGCGGGGCAGGACAGTGAGCACGGCCTCTTCGAGACGTACCGCGAGGAGTTCGAGTCGGTCTGGACGGACTCCAGGCCCGTCTCCTGACGCCCTCGCCGGCGTTGTCAGTGGTGCGTGCGAGGGTGGTCAGCACTTGGGGGTAAGCACCACAGAAGGAGATACGGGATGAGCTGGAACAGCGGGCCGTTGCTGGCGTTCGACCTGGAGACCACGGGTACGGACGTCGAGACCGACCGCATCGTGACGGCGGCGGTCGTCCGGCTGGAAGCGGACGGCTCCGTGTCGGAGGAGCGGACGTGGCTGCTGAATCCCGGTGTGGCCATACCCGAGCAGGCGTCGGCGATCCACGGAATCTCCACCGAGCGCGCCCGCGAGCACGGGGTGCCGGCCGCCTCCGCGATCGAGGAGATCGCCCGGGCCGTCGCCGGCGGGCTGCGCTCGGGGACGCCTCTGGTGGTGATGAACGCGCGCTACGACCTGTCCCTGCTCGACCGTGAGTGCCGACGGTACGGGGTCGATTCGGTCAGCGAGCTGCTGGGCGGCACACCCTCGCCCGTCATCGATCCGCTGGTGATCGACAAGCATGTCGACAAGTACCGGAAGGGGAAGCGGGCCCTCCACGCGCTGTGCGCCCAGTACGGGGTGTCGCTCGACGACGCGCACGATGCGAGGGCGGACGCCGTGGCCGCTGCCCGGGTGGTGCGGCGTTTGGGGGAGAAGCACCAGTCCGTCGGCGTGATGCCGCTGGAGGACCTGCACGGTCTCCAGGTGCAGGCGGCAGCAGAGCAGTCGCTCTCGCTGCAGGCCTATCTCCGGCGCACCGCGGATCCTGCGGCGGTCGTCGAACCGGCGTGGCCGCTCATCCCGCGGAGGCGGGAGCCGCAGGCGGGAGAGGGCGGTCCGGAGGCGTCAGTTCGGAGCCGGTGACGCCGACTGCTCCTCCAGGGCGCGCACCTCATGGCCTTCCTCGACCAGTCGCGTCCGGATCCGGACGGCACGCGTCAGCTGGGACTCGGCGAAGAGGGCTTGCCAGGCAGGCTCCGCCATCCGCCACTCCGCCACCGGGTCGGCGTCACCGACGAGCCGTCACGAATGACGTACGGGACATCGGGCCGGTCGAGGCCGAGCAGGGCCGCCCGCAGATCCTCGGCCGGGCGCGGCACCACCCCGTCATCGGGGCGCTCGGTTCCGGTGAGCTAGTCGATGAGTCCCGTGAAGTCAACCACCCGTGCGGGTCGGACGGTCGCTGCGTTCAGAACGGGTACCAGCGCACCTGGGGGTCGTCCTCGCGCAGTGACGCCACCCTGCGCCTGAACTCCGCCAGCGCCCTGGGGTTCGCCGGGGCGTGCTGGGAGACCCAGGCGCAGCTCGCCGTCTCGCGTGCGCCGCGCAGCACCGCGCACCCCTCCCAGGCGCGTACGTCCCATCCGTACGCCTGTGTGAACGCCTCGTAGGCCTCGGCGGACAGGCCGTACCGGTCACGCGAGAGGGCGAGGACCACCAGGTCGTGCTCGCGCAGATCGGCGGAGAAGGTCTCCAGATCGACCAGCACCGGCCCGTCCGGGCCGACGTGGACATTGCGGGGGAGCGCGTCGCCGTGGATGGGGCCCGGCGGCAGGTGGGGAGCGAGAGCAGCCGCGGCCTTCGCGAAGCCGTCGCGACGGCCGCGCAGATAGTCGGCGTCGGCCGGATCGATCACGTCGCCCGCGAGCCGCAGCCAGCGCTCGACGCCGCCGAGGAGCTCCCGGCGCGGCAGGGTGAAGTCCTCGGGGGCGGGCAGCGCGTGGACCTGGGTGAGGAGCGGGGCCAGATCGCGCGGTTCGGTCGGGCGCACGGCCTCGGGAAGCCGGTGCCACAGCGTGACCGGGTGGCCCTCCACCAGGCGGGCCCGCGGCTCGGCTGCCCGTACGGCGGGAACGCCGGACGCGGCGAGCCACCGGGCGACGGCCACCTCGCGCTCGGCCCGTTCCCGCAGCTCCGGGTGGTGCGTCGCGTCCCGGCCGACCTTGATCACCAGGTCGTCGAGCGCGAACACCGCGTTCTCGCCCAGCGCGAGGAGTTCCGCGCCGTCGGCCAGTCCGGCGGCAGTCAGTACCTCGCGCGCCCGCATGTCGTCCATGGCTCGATTTTCTCATCCCCGCAGGCCACCTTGACGAACAGGCGGGCCGTCAGCACGATGACGGGGGCCGCTCGGTCGGCCATACGGGTATGAAACCGATCCAAGGAAGTAAAGGGGTCGAATTCATGACATTGGCGACCGCAGTGGTGCGGTCCGGGCGTAAAGCCCCCCAGGGTGGACGGGGTGAGGGCCGCCGACGGGACGGGGCCGCCTGGTTCCTGGTGCTGCCCGCACTGATTCCGATCCTGATCCTGAGCGTCGGACCCCTGCTGTACGGCATCGTGCTGGCCTTCACCGACGCGCAGTCGGGGCGCACCCGTTCCACCCAATGGATCGGCGTCCTCAATTTCCAGGACCTGCTGCACGACACCCTGTTCTGGGACTCCTTCCGGATCGGTCTGCTGTGGGCGGTCGGGGTCACGGTCCCGCAGTTCGTGCTCGCCCTCGGCCTCGCCCTGCTGCTCAACGCGAACCTCCGGATGCGCTGGCTCGCGAGGGCGCTGGCGATCATTCCCTGGGCCATGCCCGAGGTCGTCGTCGGCATCATGTGGCGCCTGGTCTACAACCCCGACGCCGGAATCCTCAACGAGACCATCCGGGATCTCGGGCTCGGTGACGGCCGGGACTGGCTGACCGGACTCGCCACCGCGCTGCCCGCGGTGATTGTCGTCGGTATCTGGGCCGGAATGCCACAGACCACCGTGGCGCTGCTGGCCGGGCTGCAGAACACCCCGCACGAACTCCATGAGGCGGCCGCCCTCGACGGGGCAGGGGCCTGGCGCCGCTTCCGTACCGTCACCTGGCCCGCCATCAGGCCAGTGGCGCTCGCCATCAGCGCGCTCAACTTCATCTGGAATTTCAACTCCTTTGCCCTGGTCTACGTCCTGACCAGCGGCGGACCCGGAGGCCGCACCCGGCTTCCCATGCTCTTCGCGTACGAAGAGGCTTTCCGCTACGGACAGTTCGGCTACGCCGCAGCGATGGGATGCGTGATGGTCGCCGTCATCTCGGTGCTCCTCGCCTTCTACCTCGTAGGCCGGCTCAGGGGAGGTGAGGACGCGTGAGCCTCCGTACGGGCAGAACCGCGCGCGCCGGTCAGTACGCCGCGCTCCTGTGCTACCTCGTCTTCCTGGCGTTCCCCTTCCTCTGGCTGATCTCCACCGCCTTCAAGCCGGCCCGCGAGCTCGGCTCGCTGCACCCCACGTGGATTCCCGAAAACCCGACGCTGGACAACTTCCGGCAGGCCTTCGACGAGCAGCCGCTGCTCAGGGCCGCCGCCAACTCGCTCACCGCCGCGGTCTGCGCCGCGCTCATCGCCGTCGTCATCGCCACGCCCATGGCCTATGTGATGGCCCGCCACCGCGGGCGGCTCTCCACAGCCGCCACCGGATGGGTCGTGGTCAGCCAGGCGTTCCCCTTCGTCCTGGTGATCATTCCGCTGTTCCTGGTCCTCAAGCACCTGCACCTGATCAACTCGCTGTGGGGGCTGATCCTGGTGTACGTCGTCTGGTCACTGCCCTTCGCCCTCTGGATGCTGGCCGGTTACGTACGGGCGGTGCCACCCGAACTCGAGGAGGCCGCCGCCGTCGACGGGGCGGGGAAGGCGCGGATCCTCATGTCGGTCACCGCGCCGCTGCTGGCCCCCGGGATCGTCGCCACCGCCCTCTTCGCGTTCATCACCGCTTGGAACGAGTTCTTCTTCGCGCTCGTCCTGCTCAAGACTCCGGAGAAACAGACCTTGCCGGTCGTACTCACCCACTTCCTCGGCGCGGAGGGCGTGGCAGACCTCGGACCGCTCGCCGCCGCCGCGTTCCTCGCCACCCTTCCCTCGCTGGTGCTCTTCGCGGTCATCCAGAAGCGCATCACGGGCGGTCTGACGGCCGGGGCGGTGAAGCACTGATGCGCCGCCGGCTGCCCGCGCTCGCCGCGGCCGTGACCACCGCACTCGCTCTCCTGCTGACCGGCTGCTCGGGAGAGGGTGATACGGACGCGGACGGCACGATCCGGCTCTCCTTCCAGTCGCTGGCCTGGCAGAAGGAGTCGGTGGACGCCAACAGGCAACTCGTACGCGAGTGGAACGCCGCCCACCCGGACATCCAGGTGGACTACGTCCAGGGCAGCTGGGACAACGTCCACGACCAGCTGCTCACCTCCTTCGAGGGCGGTGAGGCGCCCGACATCATCCACGACGCCTCCGACGACCTCGCGGACTTCGCGTACGGCGGCTACCTGGCCGATCTGAGGACTCTGCTGCCCGACCGGCTGGCCGACGACATCCCACAGCAGTCCTGGGCGACCACCACCTTCGGCGACGGTGTCTACGGAGTCCCGTTCCTCCAGGAACCCAAGGTCCTGATCGCCAACACGAAGATCCTCGAGTCCTCCGGCGTCCGGATCCCGACCCCCGAGAAGCCCTGGAGCTGGCCGGAATTCCGCCAGGTAACCCGAAAGCTGACGATGAAGGGGACGTACGGGGTCGCCTGGCCGCTCAAGGAGCCGGTCTCCGTCACCCTCGGTCTGGGCCTCTCCGCCGGTGGGCAGCTCTTCCACCGCGGCCCGGACGGCAAGGTGACCATCCGGTTCGACGAAGGCGACCAGGTCATGCCCGGAACCGTCCGGGACCAGGTGAACTCCGACAGCAGCGCCGCGCGTTCGGCGCTCGGCATGGGGGGTTCGGACACGCTCCCCGGCTTCTTCGGCGGCAAGTACGCCATGGTCCCGCTGGGCTTCTCCTACCGCCAGCAGGTGGTCGAGCAGGCCCCCGAGGGCTTCGAGTGGACGGTGCTCCCCGCTCCGGCCGGCAGCGGCGGGCCGGCCCAGGGGGTCAGTCCGCAGACCCTCTCGGTCGCCGAGGAGAGCCCGCACAAGAAGGAGGCCGTGCAGTTCATCGACTTCCTGCTGCGCCCCGCGAACATGGTGCGGCTGGCCAGGGGTGACTGGATGCTGCCGACCGGCACCGAGGCGCTGGCGGACCCCGCGCTGCACACCGAGGCCAACGGGTGGGCGACGGGCACCGCTCTCGCCCGGGCGCTGCGCCCCGCCCCCGCGCAGTCGGTGCGCGGTTATCCCGAGTGGAAGGACAAGGTCGCCACGCCCGCGCTCCAGGAGTACTACAGCGGGGCCATCGGCACCGAGGAGCTGAAGAAACGTCTGGTCGACGACGGGAACCGGGTACTGGCCCGCTACCAGCGCTGATCCGGCCGCAGAGCAGACGCCGAAAACAAATAGACGAGACGTATCGTCTCGTTTAACGTGGGGCCATGACATCGACCCCGCGTGCCCATATCGCCATGTTCTCCATCGCCGCCCACGGCCATGTGAACCCGAGCCTCGAAGTGATCCGGGAGCTCGTCGCCCGTGGGCACCGCGTCAGTTACGCCATCCCGGCCTCCTTCGCCGACAAGGTCGCCGCCACCGGGGCCGAGCCGGTGATCTACACCTCCACGCTGCCCACCGATCCCGAGGACTGGGGCAGTGAACCCGTCGACTACATCGAGCCGTTCCTCGATGACGCCGTCCAGGCGCTCCCGCAGCTCGTCGACGCCTTCGAAGGCGACGAGCCGGACCTCGTCCTGTACGACATCACCGCCTACCCGGCCCGCGTCCTCGCGCACCGCTGGGGTGTGCCGGCCGTCCAGCTCTGGCCCAACCTGGTGCCCTGGGAGGGGTACGCCGAAGACATCGGAGAGCCCGCGAACGCCGAACTGAGGCGGACCGCGCAGGGCCGGGCGTACTTCGACCGCTTCGCGGCCTGGCTCTCGGACAACGGTCTGGGTGACCTCTCGTCCGACGACTTCGTGGCCCGCCCGCGTCGTGGGCTGGTGCTGATCCCCGAGGCTCTCCAGCCGCACGCCGACCGGGTGGACCACGAGAGGTTCACCTTCGTCGGCGCCTGTCAGGGTGAGCGGGCTGACCAGGGGGAGTGGAAGCGGCCGGCCGGTGCGGAGAAAGTCCTGCTGGTCTCCCTCGGCTCGGCGTACACCAATGAGCCCGCGTTCTACCGTGAGTGCGTCAAGGCCTTCGGTGAACTGCCGGGCTGGCACGTGGTGCTGCAGATCGGCGCCCATGTCGATCCGGCGGAGCTCGGGGAGGTACCGGACAGTGTCGAGGTGCACTCCTGGGTGCCGCAGCTGTCCGTGCTGAGGCAGGCGGACGCCTTCATCACGCACGCGGGCGCGGGCGGCAGCCAGGAGGGGCTCGCCACCGGCACCCCGATGGTCGCGGTGCCGCAGGCGGTCGACCAGTTCGGCAACGCGGACATGCTGCAGGCCATCGGTGTCGCCCGGCACCTGCCGAAGGAGGAGGCCGGCGCCGCGTCGCTGCGGGCCGCCGTCCTCGCGCTGGTGGGCGATCCGGAGGTGGCCGCGAGGCTGGCGGTCATGCGGGAGCGGATGGCGGCAGAAGGCGGCACGCGGCGTGCCGCCGACCTCATCGAGGCCGAACTGCCCGCCTGAGTCGACGCGTCCGCGCCGGCCGGCACGCGGTGTACGCAACCGAAACATGTCGCTCCGTTTCGGTGCTCGGCAGCGGTGAGCTGGGGTTGTCCGCGCGCGTTCGGGTCACGTTCATCCGGACGTGCCGCCGATGCGACTTCTCGCGGCCTGGGAGACTCCGGCGGCTCGCCCGAGATGGAGGGGAGTGCGCCGTTTTTCTGTGACGGAACCTTGCCGAGTGCGTGACGGCTACATGAAGGTCTTGATCTATGCGCGTCAATCGAGCAGGCTTTCGAGGCAGCCCACGGAGATTTTCCGGCCGAGGGTCAATCCCCCCACAAGGAATGACGAGGAGTCCCCTCTTCATGGCAATTCACAAGCGCGCGCGCTCGGTCAAGCTCTCCGCTGCGATCACCGCAGTGGCAGTGGCTGCCGGCGTCACCCTGCTCGCCACTCCGTTCGCCGGCGCCGCCCCGGCACCCGCGATGGGCACCGTCTACGGCGCGGACGCGGCGACAGCCGTCTCCGGCAGCTACATCGTGATGCTGGACCAGAAGGCCGACAAGGCCGGCCTGGCCCAGCAGTACGGCGGCACACTCGAGCGAAACTACAAGTCGGCCATCAACGGCTTCTCCGCCAGCGGGCTTTCGGAGACCGAGGCCAAGCGGCTCGCCGCCGACCCGGCCGTCTCCAAGGTCGTCCAGAACAAGAAGTTCCACATCGACGCCACCCAGGACAACCCGCCGTCCTGGGGGCTGGACCGGATCGACCAGGCCGAAACCGCAGGTGACGACGCGTACACCTACCCGGATGCCGCGGGTGGGGACGTCACGGCGTACGTCATCGACACCGGTGTCCGCGTCACGCACAACGACTTCGAGGGCCGCGCCACTTCCGGCTTCGACGCCGTGGACAACGACGACGACGCCGACGACGGCAACGGACACGGCACCCATGTGGCCGGGACCATAGCGGGCGCGTCCCACGGCGTGGCCAAGAAGGCGAAGATCGTGGCCGTCCGCGTCCTGGACGACGCGGGCTCGGGCACCACCGAGCAGGTCGTCGCGGGGATCGACTGGGTCACCGCGAACCACGAGGGTCCGTCCGTCGCCAACATGAGCCTCGGCGGATCCGCTGACCCGGCCCTCGACGCCGCGGTGCAGAAGGCCGTCGCCTCCGGCGTCACCTTCGCGGTCGCCGCGGGCAACGAGTCGAGCGACGCGGGCGAGGGCTCCCCCTCCCGTGTGCCCGAGGCCATCACGGTCGCCTCGTCCACGGTGGACGACGAGCAGTCGTCGTTCTCCAACTTCGGCTCGGTCGTGGACATCTACGCCCCGGGCTCGGACATCACGTCGACGTGGAACGACAGCGACGACGGCACGAACACCATCTCCGGTACGTCCATGGCGACCCCGCACGTCGTCGGTGCCGCCGCCGTCTACCTCGGCGGACACCCGGACGCCACGCCCGAGGAGGTCGCCACGGCGCTCACCGACGGCGCCACCCCGGACGCGGTCACCAACGCGACCGAGGGCACGGCGAACAAGCTCCTGAAGGTCGTGGAGTAGGCCGAGCAGGCCGAGCAGGCCGGGTAGAACAGGCAGGAGGCCGCCGCGCCCTCCCCCACGGGGCGCGGCGGCCTCTGCCGGTGGAAAGATCTAGGGTGGGGACATGAGCACGATGTACGCGGCGCTGCTGCGGGGTATCAATGTCAGCGGTCACCGGCGGGTGCCGATGGCGGACCTCCGTACGCTGCTCAAGGAGCTGGGGCACGAGGACGTCGCCACGCATCTGCAGAGCGGAAACGCCGTGTTCCGCAGCGCGGCGGGCGACGAGAGCGACCTGGCCGTCGGGCTGGAGCGGGCGTTCGAGGAACGGTTCGGCTTCCCGGTCGACTGCCTCGTCCGCTCGGGCGCATATCTCGCGGCAGTGGCCGAGGCCTGCCCGTTCCCGGCAGCCGAGCTCGAGGGCAAGCAGCTGCACGTCACCTATTTCGACCAGGCCGTCGATGCCGCACGGCTGGCCTCGCTCGACGCCGACGCCTTCCGCCCCGAAGAGTTCCGGCTGGGGGACCGCTCCCTTTATCTGTACGCGCCCGACGGGCTCGGGCGCTCCAAGCTTGCCGTGGCGCTCGGGCGGCCCGCTGTCACCCGGGGGCTCGTCGCCACCAGCCGCAACTGGAACACCGTCGCCAAGCTGGTGGAGATGACGCGTGACTGAACCCTCGCCCGCCGTGGCCGCGGCCATCGACGGTGAGCTCCGCCTCCTCGACCCCGTGGTGCGTGCCTCCGCCGATGTGATGGCCACACTGCTGCACGCCGACTTCCGGGAGATCGGCACCAGCGGCCGGCTGTGGGAGCGGGACACGATCATCGCCATGCTCACGGCCCCGGAGACACCGTGTCCGGGACCGCTCACGGCGTCACGGATGCGGGGTGACCAGCTGGCGCCGGACCTGGTGCATCTCACCTTCGACACGGAGTCCAAAGGCCTTCGCTCCCACCGCAGTTCACTGTGGCGGCTGACCGGGAGGGGCTGGCTGCTCTACTTCCACCAGGCCACGCCCTTCATCGACGATCCGTTCGCCGAGGTCTGAACGGGGCGGTTTTGTCCCGCTCGCCGATATCCGCCGTCAGCACACACCGGTGCGGCGCCGCAAGAGTGCCGCCCCGGTCTGATCCGTGCCACGAGCCCGGCCGGTTCTCGCCGGAAGGGCCGATTCCGGCCAAGGGGAGCGCCCGGGCAAAACGCCGGTAAGCCGCCCGAACGGTCGACGTCCCGGCGGCTCCGGTCCGGGCTGCGGGCGCCTGGGTACGCACGCCTCGCGGGCAGGAGGGGTGTGTGTGAACGCGATGCGCACAGACAGCGGCCCATGTCCGCCCCGCGTTCCGGCGTTTGCTGCAATTCGCCGCGCACCTCCGTTCGGTGAGCGGACTTCGTTGTTCGGAGGCTACTCGCACGCATATCGGAGTTCACGGTCCGTTCTCCGCCGTGGTCCGGAAGACGACCTTGTCACCGGTTCCGGCGGAGTCAAGGATGCGAGCGTGCGGTTGGCAGGTCCACGATCAGAACCCCCGGTCGCGGACAGCCGCACACCCTCGGACCGCCCACCCAGCGGACCGGACACCCCCCAACGACGGAGGATCCTGTGACCTTCAAGCGCTTCGCTCCCCTCGGCTCGCTCTCCAGACGTGCTCGTCTCATTGCCGCCACCTCGGGTCTGGTCACCGCTGTGGCGCTTGCGGCACCCACCGCTGTCGCCCAGGCGGCACCGGACACCACCGTGACGAAGGCCGAGCTGACCGAGGCCAGTTCCGCCGTGCTCGGCGCCGACATCGCGGGCACGGCCTGGTACACCGAGGCGAGCACCGGCAAGGTCGTCGTGACCGTCGACAGCACGGTCACCGCCGCCGAGGTCGCCACGATCAAGAAGTCGGTCACCGACTCGGGCGCGAAGGCCGACATCAAGCACACCCCGGGCACGTTCAACAAGCTCATCGCGGGCGGACAGGCCATCTACGCCGGCGGCGGACGCTGCTCCCTCGGCTTCAACGTCCGCAGCGGCAGCACCTATTACGCGCTGACCGCCGGGCACTGCACCGAGATCGGCAGCACCTGGTACACCAACTCCGGCCAGAGCACGACCCTCGGCACCAGGACCGGCTCCAGCTTCCCGGTCAACGACTACGGGATCATCCGGCATGCCAGCAGCGCCGCCGCGGACGGCCGGGTCTCCCTCTACAACGGCAGCTATCAGGAGATCACCTCCGCCGCGACCCCCCGAGTCGGCCAGGCCGTCAAGCGCAGCGGTTCCACCACCGGCGTCCACAGCGGCACCGTCACCGGCCTCAACGCGACGGTGAACTACGGCAGCGGTGACGTCGTCTACGGCATGATCCAGACCAACGTCTGCGCCGAGCCCGGCGACAGCGGCGGTTCGCTCTTCTCCGGCACCACCGCGCTGGGCCTCACCTCGGGCGGCAGCGGTAACTGCAGCTCGGGCGGCACCACGTTCTTCCAGCCCGTCACCGAGGCGCTGAGCGCCTACGGTGTCAGCATCTTCTAGGTCCGGCTGCCAGGACCTCACGCGCCACCACCTGCCGACGGGCCGCGCTCACCGAGCGCGGCCCGTTGCCGTATCCGCTTTCGGACCGGTGTGCCTCACCCGGGCTCCGCGAGCGGAAGCGCGGGCGCACCGGCAGCCTGGACGTCGGTCAGGCGCTCATCGCCCCGTCGACCGGCACGCGCGCTTCGTCGTACCGGGTCAGCAACAGCCGGGCGAGAGCGGGGGACGGTCCCAGTACGCCGGCCAGCACATCCGCTCCGGCCTCCTCCGCGCCCGTGGCGATGCGGTCGGGGAGACGGCCGGGAGCGATGACGTACGGGGCGACCGCGACCCGCCGAACACCGTCGGTACGCAGGGCGCGCACCACATCGGCGGTCCGCGGAAGGGATGCGGAGGCGAACGCAGGCCGCACGGCGCACCAACCGGTGTGCCGCAGCTCCCGCGCGATTTCAGCGATCACTGCGATCGCCTCCGGGTCTGTGGAGCCCGCCGAGGCCAGGACCAACCCGGTCGAGCTCTTGTCGCCGGGGGACACCCCGGCCTCGTACAGCCTCTGTTCCAGTGCCGTGTTCAGCAGCGGGGACGGACCGAGGACGTCGGCCTGGCTGATCCGCAGCCGTGGGAGCCGGGTGCGGGCCTCGCGCAGCACCGAGGGGATGTCCGACTTGGCGTGGAAGGCCCGGGTCAGCAGCAGGGGGAGCGCGACGACCTCGTCCGCCCGTTCGGCGGCCAGACGCTCCAGCACCCTCGGCACCGATGGTGCGTTGAATTCCAGGAAGCCCGTCTCCACACGCAGCCCGGGCCGCAGCGACCGCACCCGCGCGGTGAGCGCGTGCACGGCCGCGGCGTGCCGCGGGTCGCGGCTGCCGTGGGCGATGACGAGCAGGACGGGGGAGGCCATGAGAACTCAGCTCCTGACGAGGAGACCGCGGCTGCGCAGCACCCGCCGCTCCAGCGGGCTGAAGATCAGCAGGTCGATCGCTATGCCGACGAACAGGATGAGAAGAATCGCCAGGAAGATCCCCGGCATGTCGAAGTTGTTCCGGCCGTTCTCCAGCAACTGGCCGAGTCCCAGGCCCAGGTCGGGCGAGGAAGCGATGATCTCGGCGGCCATGAGCGAGCGCCAGGAGAACGCCCAGCCCTGCTTGAGCCCCGCCAGATAGCCGGGCAGCGAGGCCGGCAGGACGATGTGGATCGTCCCGCGCAGCCCCGTCGCGCCGATCGTGCGGCCCGCGCGCAGGAACAGCGGCGGCACCTGGTCGACGCCGGAGACCAGACCGTTGGCGACGGACGGGACCGCGCCGAGCAGAATCACGGCGTACATCGTCTTGTCGTCGAGGCCGAGCCAGATGATGGCCGGAGCCACCCACGCCACGGACGGCAGGGACTGCAGCCCTGACAGGATCGGGCCGATCGCCGCCCGGACCACCTTCACCCGTGCCACCAGCAGACCCAGGGGGGTGCCGATCGCGACGGCCATCACGAAGCCGAGCAGACCGCGGGACACACTGGTCCAGATGACTTCCAGCAGAGTGCCCTGGAGCCACATGTCGGTCAGGCTGTCCCAGACCGCCGAAGGCGGCGGCAGCTTGTAGTCGTCGGTGACCTTCGCCCAGACCAGCAGCTGCCAGAGGAGCACCACGAGGACGACCGCGACGACCGGCGGCAGGATCTTGCCGAGCAGGATCTCGCGGGTCGGCGTCCTGCGTACCTGTACGGCGTCGAGCGCGTCCAGGCCCGCCTCGAGACCCGCCAGGTCGTCGGCCTTCGTTTCAGTGCTGGCCATGTCGGCGGATCTCCCCACGCAGTTGTTCGGTGATCTCGACGGACAGCTCCGCCACGGCGGTGTCCTCGATGCGGCGAGGCTGCTCGATGTCGACCTTCCACTCCCGGGCGATCCGGCCGGGACGCGACGACAGCAGGATGACGCGCTGGGCGAGCCGCACCGCCTCGCGCACGTTGTGGGTGACGAACAGGACGGACGCGTTCGTCTCGTGCCAGATCCGGGTCAGTTCATCGTGCAGTACATCGCGCGTGATGGCGTCGAGCGCGGCGAACGGCTCGTCCATCAGGAGCAGCTGGCTGTCCTGGGCGAGCGCACGGGCCATCGCCACCCGCTGGCGCATCCCGCCCGAGAGTTCGTGCACCCGCTTGCCGTACGCCCCGCCCAGGCGCACGAGCTCGAGCAGCCGTTCCGCCTCCGGTCGGCGGTCCGACTTCGGTACCCCGCGCAGCCGCAGGGCCAGTTCGATGTTCTTGCCCGCGGTCAGCCACGGGAAGAGGGCGTGCTCCTGGAACATCAGGGCCGGCCGCCCGCCGGGGGTCTCGATGGATCCCGCGGTCGGGCGGTCGAGTCCGGCCACCAGGTTGAGCAGAGTGGACTTGCCGCACCCGGATGCTCCCAGAAGGGTGACGAATTCGCCCGGCGCGACATCGAGTGTGATGTCGTCCAGGACCAGCTGCTGCCCCGTGGGTCCGGCGAAGGACTTGGACACGTTCGTGACACGAGCGGCGTGCTCGACCGCTGCACGGTCCTCGGC
Source organism: Streptomyces sp. NPDC002911 (assembly GCF_053591835.1). Lineage (NCBI taxonomy): Bacteria > Bacillati > Actinomycetota > Actinomycetes > Kitasatosporales > Streptomycetaceae > Streptomyces > Streptomyces sp. NPDC002911. Next base: position 122,294 of record NZ_JBSFUO010000016.1, read on the forward strand.
CTTGGTGAGGGTGGTGGTCGCCATGGTCGTCACCTCCTGAATTCAGGGATCCTGGTGCGGTCGGGTGGGCTACTTGGCACCGAGGCCGGCGTCGGCGACCTCGGGCTGTCCTGCTGCCTTGAGGATCTTGTTCAGCGGCTTCAGGTCGTAGATGCCGTTGAGGTCGGGCTTCTCCAGCAGACCGGCCTCGACCGCGTGGTCCGCCTGCGCCTGGAGCGTGGCGGCCAGCGGATCATCGGTGAACCGGATGGACTCCCACGCCGGGGCGAGGACGTCGGCGGGCAGTGCCTTGCCGCTCAGCTCCTCGAGCGCGGTGTTGGCCGAGGCCTTCGCCTTGTCCGGGTTGGCGTTGATCCACTTGTTCGTGTTGACCGTGCCGCGCAGTACCGCGTCCACGACGTCCGGGTGTTCGGAGAGGAACTTCTGCGACACGATGATGTTCGTGATGACGAACTTGTCGTCAGGCCACAGCGACGACTCGTCGAGCAGGACCTTGCCGCCCTCGGCGACCAGCTTCGAAGCGGTCGGCTCCGGGACCCACGCGCCGTCCAGGGACCCGGCCTTGAAAGCGTCCGGGGTCACCTTGTTGTCCGAACGGACGACGGAGACGTCGCCCTTGCCGCTCTGGGCGTCGACCTTCCAGCCCTTCTCGGAGATCCAGTTGAGGAACGCCACGTCCTGGGTGTTGCCGAGCTGTGGGGTGGCGATCTTCTTGCCCTTGAGGTCGTCCAGGGTCTTGATCTTCTCCGGGTTCACGACGAGCTTCACTCCGCCGGAGGCCGATCCGCCGAGGATCCGCAGGCTCTGCCCCTTGGACTTGCTGTAGCCGTTGATCGACGGGGCGGGACCGATGAAGCCGATGTCGATCGAACCCGCGTTGAGCGCCTCGATCTCGGAGGGCCCGGCGTTGAACGTCGAGGGCTTGACCGTGGTGCCGCCCAGCTCCTTGGCGATGAGGCCTTCCTGGATGCCGACCAGAGCGGTGGCGTGCGTGAGATTCGGAAAGTACCCGATCTTCACGGTGTCCGCCGAGAGCTTCTTCCCGCCGGCGGAGACGTTCGACTTCTGGGAGCCGTCGTCCTTCGCCTCGGAACCGTAGCCGCAGGCGGTGAGCGCCACGGCGAGCAGCGGCAGAGCGGCGGCAGCGGCGAGGCTGCGGCGGAGAGCGGTACGGGTGGCAGGCACGGGAGGCTTTCCTCTCGTCGGCCCGGTACTCACGCCCCCCTGGAGTCAGGTGGCGCGGCCGGGCGATCGGCAGGTCTTCGTCTGAACCGGCGGTGCGGTCCTTGCAAGCGGGCGCGCAGGCAGTGCGCGTACGTCATCACGCACATCGCCCGACCCCGCCCTGGCCGCTGCCGAGGGCGCCACTGCCGACCCGGCCGCCCTCCTTCGCGAAGGTCGAGAAGAAATCCGTGGTCATCAGAAGTCCCACGCCGCGTCCTCGGCGGAAGTGTCCGCGTCCGCGGCCCCGTCGGTGACGGCGGCGAACGAGGCGCCCGCCATCCCGGCCGAGAGCGTCGTGCCGTCGGCGGGGTCGATCAGCAGGAACGAGCCGGTGCGCCGCGAGTCCGCGTAGGCGTCGAGCGCGAGCGGCTCGGCGGTACGCACGACGACCCGGCCGATGTCGTTGGCCACCAGCTGCCCGGGTGCCGGGTGCTGGGAGAGGTCGTCCAGCGTGAGCCGCGACGGGATGTCCTTGACGATCGCCTTGACCGTGCGCGTGGTGTGCTTGAGCAGCACCCGCTGGCCCACGGTGAGCGGTTGGTCGGCCACATGGCAGACGGTCGCCTCGACGTCCTGCGTGACGGCGGGGGCGTCGTCCGCCGGGGCGATCAGGTCGCCGCGCGAGACGTCGATGTCGTCGGCCAGCCGTATCGTCACCGACTGCGGGGCCCAGGCGATGCCGACGCTCTCGCCGAGCGCGTCGATCCCCTCGATCGTCGTGGTGCGTCCGGACGGCAGCACGGAGACGGTCTCGCCGACCCGGAACACCCCGGCGGCGATCTGACCGGCGTAGCCACGGTAGTCGGGGTACTCGGTGGTCTGCGGACGGATCACGTACTGCACCGGGAAGCGCGCGTGGCACTCCGTCAGGTCATGGCTGACCGGCACCGTCTCCAGGTGCTCCAGGACCGTGGGGCCGCCGTACCAGTCCATGTGGGCGGACGGCTCCACGACGTTGTCGCCGGCCAGGGCCGAGATCGGGATCGCGGTGATCTCCGGTACGCCGAGCGAGGCCGCGTACGCGGTGAACTCCTTCGCTATGGCGGCGAAGACGGGCTCCGCGTAGTCCACGAGGTCCATCTTGTTGACGGCGAGGACGACGTGCGGGACGCGCAGGAGTGCGGCGACGGCGGCGTGGCGGCGCGTCTGTTCGACGACGCCGTTGCGGGCGTCGACGAGGACCACGGCCAGTTCGGCGGTGGAGGCGCCGGTGACCATGTTGCGGGTGTACTGCACATGGCCGGGGGTGTCGGCGAGGATGAAGCGGCGCCGGGGGGTGGCGAAGTAGCGGTATGCGACATCGATGGTGATGCCCTGCTCGCGCTCGGCGCGCAGGCCGTCGGTGAGGAGCGCCAGGTCGGGCGCCTCCTGGCCGCGGTTGGTGGAGGCCAGCGCGACGGCTTCCAGCTGGTCGGTGAGGACCGACTTGGAGTCGTGCAGCAGGCGTCCGACGAGGGTCGACTTGCCGTCGTCGACGGAACCGGCGGTGGCGAACCGCAGCAGGGTGGTGGCCGAGAGCTGCTCGGTCGTGGTGATGCTCATGTCTAGAAGTACCCCTCGCGCTTGCGGTCTTCCATCGCGGCCTCGGACATCTTGTCGTCGGCGCGGGTCGCACCCCGCTCGGTGAGGCGGGAGGCGGCGATCTCGGTGATCACGGCGTCCAGGGTGGTGGCGTCGGAGTCGACGGCGCCGGTGCAGGACATGTCGCCGACGGTGCGGTAGCGCACCTGGCGGATCTCGGTCTTCTCGTCATCCTTGGGACCGCCCCAGTCGCCGGCGGTCAGCCACATGCCGGAACGGTTGAAGACCTCGCGCTCGTGGGCGAAGTAGATCTGGGGGAGCTCGATGCCCTCGCGCTCGATGTACTGCCAGACGTCCAGCTCGGTCCAGTTGGAGATGGGGAAGACGCGGACGTGTTCGCCAGGGGCGTGGCGGCCGTTGTAGAGCTGCCACAGCTCGGGGCGCTGGCGGCGGGGGTCCCACTGGGAGAACTCGTCGCGCAGGGAGAAGACACGCTCCTTGGCGCGGGCCTTCTCCTCGTCACGGCGTCCCCCGCCGAAGACGGCGTCGAAGCGGTGCTGCTGGATGGCCTCGGTGAGCGGCACCGTCTGGAGGGGGTTGCGGGTGCCGTCGGGGCGCTCGCGGAGCTTGCCGGCGTCGATGTACTCCTGGACGGAGGCGACGTGCAGGCGCAGGCCGTGCTTCTCGACGGTGTGGTCGCGGTATTCGAGGACCTCGGGGAAGTTGTGCCCGGTGTCCACGTGCAGCAGGGTGAAGGGGATCGGCGCGGGGGCGAACGCCTTCAGCGCGAGGTGCAGCATCAGGATCGAGTCCTTGCCGCCGGAGAACAGGATCACCGGCCGCTCGAACTCACCTGCCACCTCGCGGAAGATGTGCACCGCTTCCGACTCCAGGGAGTCCAGGTGGCTCAGCGTGTACGGGTTGACAGTGCCTTCCGGCACGGTGGCGACAGTACTCACGCCAGGCCCCTCTCGGTGAGCAGCGCGTGGAGCGCCGCTGCGGACTCCTGCACGGTCTGCTGGTGCGACTCGATCCGCAGATCCGGCGACTCAGGTGCCTCGTAGGGGTCGTCGACCCCGGTGAGACCACTGATCTCGCCCGCTGCCTGCTTGGCGTACAGCCCCTTCACATCGCGCTCGGAGCACACCTCGACCGGGGTCGCGACGTGCACCTCCAGATACGAGGTGCCCTCCTGCAGATGACGCTTGCGTACGGCGTCACGGCTGTCGGCGTACGGCGCGATGACCGGGACGAGGGCCTTCACGCCGTTGGCGGCCAGCAGTTCGGCGACGAAGCCGATCCGCTGGACGTTGGTGTGCCGGTCCTCGCGCGAGAAGCCGAGGCCCGCGGAGAGGAACTCGCGGATCTCGTCTCCGTCGAGCACCTCGACCCGGTGCCCGTCGGCGCGCAGCCGGCCCGCGAGTTCATAGGCGATGGTGGTCTTGCCCGCGCTCGGCAGACCGGTGAGCCAGACCGTGGCTCCCGTCTCCGTCACGCTCATCGGTATCTCCTGATCAGTCGTCATCAGCCGTGCAGCCCGCATTCGGTCTTGCCACGCCCGGCCCAGCGGCCGGCCCGTGCGTCCTCGCCCTCCAGCACCCGCCGGGTGCAGGGCGCGCAGCCGACGGAGGCGTAACCGTCCGTCAGCAGCGGGTTGGTCAGTACGCCGTGCTCGGCGACGTAGGCGTCCACGTCGTCCTGGGTCCAGCGGGCGATCGGGGAGATCTTCACCTTGCGGCGCTTCTCGTCCCAGCCCACCACAGGAGTGCCGGCCCGGGTGGGGGACTCGTCGCGGCGCAGGCCGGTCGCCCAGGCGGCATACGCGGTCAGCCCTTCCTCCAGGGGCTTGACCTTGCGCAGTGCGCAGCACAGGTCGGGATCACGGTCGTGCAGCCTCGGTCCGTGCTCGGCGTCCTGCTCGGCCACGGACTGACGCGGCGTCAGCGTGATGAGGTTGACGTCCATCACGGCGTCCACCGCGTCCCGCGTGCCGATGGTCTCCTCGAAGTGGTAGCCCGTGTCCAGGAAGACGACGTCCACGCCGGGGAAGACCCGGGATGCCAGGTGCGCGACGACCGCGTCCTCCATGGAGGAGGTGACGCAGAAGCGCTTGCCGAAGGTATCGGCCGCCCACTGCAGGATGTCGCTCGCGGAGGCGTCCTCCAGGTCGCGCCCAGCCTGTACGGCCAGATCCTTCAGGGCCTCGTCGGTGAGCTGACCGGCTTGCAGAGTGTCCGTCATGTCCCGTCCCCTTCGACATCGTCGCGCTGGAGCCCCTGGGCCAGCAGACCCAGGAACTTCAGCTGGAACGCGCGGTTGCAGGAAGCACATTCCCAGGCGCCGTGGCCGGCCTCGTGCGGGCGCAGGTCCTCGTCGCCGCAGTACGGGCAGTAGAACGGCGCGGCTCGCTCGCTCATGACAGCGACTCCGCACTGGCCCGGGCGGCCCAGGTCGCGAAGCGCTCGCCGTCCTCGCGCTCCTCCTGGAACTTGCCGAGCACCCGCTCGACGTAGTCAGGAAGTTCGGCCGAAGTGACCTTCAGGCCACGGACCTTGCGGCCGAAACCGGCCCCCAGGCCGAGCGCGCCGCCGAGGTGCACCTGGTACCCCTCGACCTGGTTGCCGTCGCCGTCCAGCATGAGCTGGCCCTTGAGGCCGATGTCCGCGGTCTGGATGCGGGCGCAGGCGTTGGGGCAGCCGTTGATGTTGATGGAGAGCGGCTCCTCGAACTCCGGCATACGGCGCTCCAGTTCGTCGATGAGCGCGGCGCCGCGCGCCTTCGTCTCGACGATCGCCAGCTTGCAGAACTCGATGCCGGTGCAGGCCATCGTGCCGCGCCGGAAGGGGGAGGCCTTCACCTGGAAGTCCAGTGCCTCCAGTCCGGCGGTCAGGGATTCGATCCGGTCCTGCTCCACGTCCAGGATGAGCATCTTCTGCTCGACGGTGGTGCGTACCCGGCCCGAACCGTGTGCCTCGGCCAGATCGGCGATCTTGGCCAGGGTGGAGCCGTCCACCCGGCCGACGCGCGGGGCGAAGCCCACGTAGAAGCGGCCGTCCTGCTGCGCGTGCACACCGATGTGGTCGCGCCAGCGGGAGGAGGGCTGTGCGGGCGGCGGGCCGTCCAGCATCGGGCGCTTGAGGTATTCGTCCTCGAGTACCTGGCGGAACTTCTCCGGGCCCCAGTCGGCCATCAGGAACTTCAGGCGGGCGCGCGTACGCAGCCGGCGGTAGCCGTAGTCACGGAAGATCCCGACGACACCGGCCCAGACGTCGGCGACCTCGTCCAGCGGCACCCAGGCGCCCAGGCGTTCGGCGAACCGTGGGTTGGTGGAGAGCCCGCCGCCGACCCACAGGTCGAAGCCGGGACCGTGCTCGGGATGGTCCACGCCCACGAAGGCGATGTCGTTGATCTCGTGCACCACGTCTTGGACCGGCGAACCCGAGATCGCGGTCTTGAACTTACGGGGCAGGTTGGAGAATTCCCTGCTGCCGATGTAGCGCTCGTGGATCTCGTCGACCGCGGACGTGCCGTCGATGATCTCGTCGGCGGCGATGCCGGCCACCGGCGAACCGATGATCACACGGGGGCAGTCCCCGCAGGCCTCGGTGGTCGAGAGCCCGACGGCCTCCAGCTTCTCCCAGATCGCCGGGACGTCCTCGATGCGGATCCAGTGCAGCTGGACGTTCTGCCGGTCGGTGATGTCGGCGGTGCCCCGCGCGTACTCCTGCGAGATCTCGCCGATCACCCGCAGTTGCGCGGTGGTCAGCTTCCCGCCGTCGATGCGCACGCGCAGCATGAAGTAGCGGTCGTCGAGCTCCTCCGGCTCCAGCACGGCGGTCTTGCCGCCGTCGATGCCGGGCCGGCGCTGGGTGTACAGGCCCCACCAGCGCATACGCCCGCGCAGGTCGTTCGGGTCGATGGAGTCGAATCCGCGCTTGGAATAGATCGTCTCAATGCGTGTCCGCACGTTGAGACTGTCGTCGTCCTTCTTGAACTGCTCGTTCCCGTTCAGCGGGGTGAAGTGACCCATGGCCCACTGACCTTCACCACGGTGACGTCCGGCCTTGCGGCGAGGCGTGGCGGTAGCAGGCTTCTCGGGGCTGGCGGCCATGGCGATACGTCCTTCGGGACTGCAGGAGGGCGGCTCTGAACTGCACACTCGCGTGAGGCGCGGCGGTGCGCAGGGGTGGAGCGGAACATCAGGGAATCGCGGTGCTGGAGACTCTCAGCGGACCGGACAGATGGCGCTGGACATGCGACCGAGGTCGACGTGCCGTCGACTCACCAAGGCAATTCCAGTTCCAGACATGACGGAAGCGTGTCACGCGCCTCTTGCGCCAGTCCACCACGATCCATCATGTGGACGAGATGGTCCCGAAATGTGAGACGCTGTAATTTCGGTCACGCCTGCCTGTCGACAAAGCGACATGGTGGGTGTGGTCAGGCGTGCGCGCCGGGCCACGGGCCGGGGCCGGCGACATCGGGCTCCTGCACGATCTTCGTGGCGGACAGCCGGAACCCCCGCCGCAGATAGTTGTCCATTGCGTGCGGACCGTCATTGGAGCACGTGTGCAGCCACACCCGCTCGGTGGTGGGCAGCCCCGGATGGCGCTCGGCGAGGTCCCAGGCGCGCGCCACTCCGTACGACAGCAGGTGGCCGCCGATCCGGCGGCCCCGGAAGGAAGGGATGAGGCCGAAGTAGACGATCTCGACGGCCCCGTCCTCCTGCGGGCCGAGCTCGATGAACCCCGCCGGAGTCCCGTTCTCGTACGCCACCCACGTCTCTACCCCCGGCCGCTCCAGGAGCTCCCGCCACTGTGCGTACGTGAAGTCCAGCCGGTCGGTCCACCGGACGTCCCCGCCCACCGCCGTGTACAGGAAGCGGCTGAACTCCGGGAGCGGGGTCCCCGACCGTACGACCGTCACCGAGCCCTCGGGGGCGGCGACGGGGCTCAGGTCGGCGGGCGACGTCTGCTCCAGGTACCAGACGGTCACGTCCGCGAGGGGGGCGCCGGAGAGGGAGGAGGCGGAGTGCGTGGTGTTGCTCATGGCGGTCAGAGAACCACGGCCCGGGGCCGTCGCCAAAAAGCTCAGGCCACGCCCGCCGCCGTACGCGCCCTGAGCACCACCGGAGCCGTCGAGCGGGGCAGCAGATCGGCCGGCACGTCCGGAAGGACCACCTCCACCTCGACGCCTTCGCCGAAGCGGTACGGCCGGTGCGCCAGCACCTCCGCGAGATGGCGGCGGATCCGCGATATCTCGGCCCGCACCGTCACCGTCCTGGTCCCGTCTCCGAAGACGTCCTCGGCCAGCTCCGCCGCGGTGCGGCCCTCCTGGTGCAGGGCCAGCGCGTACAGCAGCTCCGCGTGGCGGGGCGAGAGCCGGCATGTCCACCTGCCCACCGCACCCGTCACATGGACCGCGAGCGCCCGCTCGCGGCTCAGGTCGAGCACCACCCGGCGCGGCACACGGTCGTGCGCGCCCTCCGCGACCTGCACCAGCCAGCCGCCGGGCAGCGGCTCCACCCGGCACATCCCGAGCGAGGCGAGCCACACCGTGCCCGGCTCCAGCGACTTCGGCAGCGGCAGCCGGTCCACGGGCGGCATCCCGCTGACGGCGGCCAGCCAGCCGTGGGTGTCCACCACCAGCGCGCGACCGCCCAGCCGGCACAGGAGCGGGGCAGCGACCGAGCGCAACCGCTCGATCGCCACCAGATGCCGGCTGCGCAGCTCGCTCTCCGCCAGCGCCGCCACCGAACCGACCAGCGCCAGCGTGGCCGGGTGAAAGGTGGAGGCGGGCCCGCTGATGTCGACGATGCCCATCAGCCGGCCGTCCCGTGGGTCGCGCACCGGGGCCGCCGCACAGGTCCAGTCGTGCAGCGCGCGGATGAAGTGCTCGGCGGAGTGGACCTGGACGGGTGCGCGCGTGGCGAGGGCGGTACCGATCGCGTTCGTCCCCGTCGCCGACTCCGCCCAGGCCGCACCCTCCTCCAGACAGATGTCCTTGGCCCGGCGCATCACGGCCGCATGGCCCTGACGCCACAGGACCCGGCCTTCGGTGTCGGAGACGACCATGATCTGGTGCGCCGCGTCCGCGATCGTCGCCAGCCCCTCCCGCAGCAGGGGCATGACCTCGCCCAGCGCCGTGCTGCTGCGCCGGTGCTCGATCTCGTCCGTCTCCAGCAGCCTGCTCTCCGGTGCCTGCTCGGGGTCGATCCCGCTGCGCAGCACACGGTCCCAGGACGCGTCGATCTCCGCGCGCGGGACCGTCCCCCTGGGCTCGCCCGCCAGCCGGGCCTCCCGTGCGCGGCGGACCAGGCGCTCGGCCACCACGGGGTACGAGGCGGTCTCCGGCCGCTTCCGCGCGGCAGGGATTGACTTCATGACGCTCCCCCCAACAAATGCGTGGGCCTGGTCCGGCAGTAGACAACCCGGCCCAAGCACTCATCCTGCCGTGCGAGGCGCCCGTTGGCTCGCGCTCCCCGCAACGGGTGCAACCCTTTGCAACTCTGTTGACCGGCCGTGGACCGTACAAGAGTGGCGGCACACCGCGCGGGGAGTCCCCCCGACCCGCCGGGCGGTGGTGCAGAAGCGTGGAGGGTGGTGCCGTGTCGGCGCAGCACCACCCTCCGCCGTTCCTCCCTAGCCTTCCTGGGCCCGCGCCCGCTCCACGACCGCGGTCAGATCCAGACTGTGCGGCAGCGTCCCGAAGGCCGAGCCCCAGTCCCCGCCCAGCCGCGATGCGCAGAACGCGTCCGCCACCTCCGGGGGCGCCCAGCGCAGCAGCAGCGAGCCCTGCAGCACCAGGGCCATCCGCTCCACCACCCGCCTCGCCCGTGCCTCGACGGCGTCCAGATCCGCCAGCTCCGTCAGCAGGTCCTTGATCGCGGCGTCGAGCCGGTGGTCCGCGCCCCGTGCCTTGCCGACCTCCTGCAGGAAGGCGTTGAGCGCCTGCGGCTCACGCTGCAGCGCCCGCAGCACATCGAGCGCCTGTACGTTGCCCGAGCCCTCCCAGATCGAGTTGAGCGGGGCCTCGCGCAGCAGCCGGGGCATCCCGGACTCCTCGACGTACCCGTTGCCGCCGAGACACTCCAGGGCCTCCCCGACCACGGAGGTGCACCGCTTCGTCACCCAGTACTTGGCGGCCGGCACCGCGATCCGCAGGAAGGCCCGCTCCTCCTCCGTGTCCGCGTCGTACGCGGCGGCCAGCCGCAGTGCGAGCGTCGTGGCAGCCTCCGACTCCAGGGCCAGGTCGGCCAGCACGTTGCGCATCAGCGGCTTCTCGATCAGCAGCCCGCCGAACGCACTGCGGTAGGCGCTGTGGTGGATCGCCTGCGCCACCGCCTGACGCATCAGCGCCGCCGAACCAACCACACAGTCCAGCCGGGTGGCCGCCACCATCTCGATGATGGTGCGCACCCCGCGCCCCTCCTCACCGACCCGGCGGGCCCACGTGCCGTCGAACTCGACCTCGCTGGAAGCATTGGACCTGTTGCCCAGCTTGTCCTTGAGGCGCTGGATCGCGAACACGTTGCGGGCACCGTCCGGCAGGATGCGTGGTACGAGGAAGCAGCTCAGACCGCCCGGCGCCTGCGCCAGCACCAGGAAGCCGTCGGACATGGGCGCCGAACAGAACCACTTGTGGCCGGTGAGGAGATACTCCCCGGCACCGGCCAGCGGCTCGGCGCGGGTGGTGTTGGACCGCACATCCGTGCCGCCCTGCTTCTCCGTCATGCCCATCCCGAAGAGCGCGCCGGCCTTCTGGGACGCGGGCCGCAGCTCCTCCTCGTACACGTGGGAGGTCAGCAGCGGCTCCCACTCCGCGGCCAGCGCCGGATCCGTGCGCAGCGCCGGGACCGCCGCGTGCGTCATCGACAGCGGGCACCCGTGGCCCGCCTCGGCCTGAGTCCACACCAGGAAGCCGGCCGCCCGTCGGACGTGCCCGTCCGGCCTGCCCCAGGCGTCGGTCAGCCCGGCCGACACCGCGTGCCCCAGGAGCCGGTGCCAGGCCGGGTGGAACTCGACTTCGTCCAGGCGGTGCCCGTAGCGGTCGTGCGTACGCAGTTTCGGCGGGTTGTCGTTCGCCTGCGTACCCCACGCCTGCGCCTGAGCGGAGCCGGCGGACCGGCCCAGCGAGCCGAGTTCCCCCCGGACCTCGTCGAGGATCCCGGGCCCGACATGCCGTTCGACGGCCTCCGTCAGAGCCCGGTCGGCGGCGAAGACGTCATAGCCGACCAGCGGCGGAACCTGGTTGGTCACTGTGTGGGTGCTAGGTGCCATGCCGATACGGTAAGGAGGTGCAGGCAGCAAAAGAAACACCCGAGCGGCCACCGGGTCGGCTCCACCGGGCTCGAGCCCTCTACCGCAACGTCTCGAAGCGGCAGATGGCATGGCAGTTGCTCAAGGACACGGTCAATTCGTGCATCGAGTACCGCATCCTCGGCCTCGCGGCCGAGGCGGCGTTCTTCACCCTGCTGTCCCTGCCACCTCTGCTGCTCGGTCTGATCGGTCTGCTCGGCTACGTCGACGACTGGACGTCCACCACCACGGTCGCCTCCATCGAGCGCAACATCCTCGGCGCGGTGCAGACGGTTCTGTCGGAGCGGGGCGTCAACGACATCGCCAAGCCCCTCATAGCCGACGTGACCACCGGGGCGCGCCCCGACGTCATCTCCATCGGATTCGCGATCGCCCTCTGGTCCGGCTCGCGCGCGGTGAACGTCTTCATCGACACCATCACCGTGATGTACGGGCTCGACGGCCACCGCGGCATCGTCAAGACCCGGCTGCTCGCCTTCCTGCTGTACGTGGTCGCGCTGCTGCTGGGAGCAGTGGTGCTGCCACTGCTGGTGGTCGGCCCCGACCGGGTGGTGGAATTCGTCCCGTGGGGCACCGAGGTGCTCGCCGTCCTGTACTGGCCCTTGGTCATAGTCCTGTCCATCGCCTTCCTGACGACGCTCTACCACGTGTCCGTCCCCGTCCGTTCGCCGTGGATAGAAGACGTCCCCGGGGCACTCATGGCACTCGGGATGTGGGTGCTGGGCAGCTTCCTGCTGCGGATCTACCTCACCAACACGGTCGAAGGGCCCACGATCTACGGTTCGTTGGCCGCGCCCATCGCCGTCCTGCTCTGGATAGGGATCTCGGCTTTCGCCGTACTCGTCGGTGCCGCGGTGAACGCGGCGATCGACCGTGTCTGGCCCTCGCTGGCCACGGCGGCGGCCCGCGCGGCCGGCGACCGGGCCAGGGCGGCGCAGGCCGCGGAGCTCGTGGCCCGTGCCCAGGCAGCGAACTGGGACGCGTACGCCGACGACGAGGACGACGTGTCGATGCCCTCCGAATTCCCCGAGCGGTGGTCGCGCTTCCTGCCACCGGACGACGTGGTGTCCCGTCTGCACGGCAACCGGGACACGAAGGACGACCGGAACCACCGGCCCGGGACGGACCGCGGGGGCCCGGAGGCCTAGTGGTCGGTGCGACAACCCGGTTCAGGGACGCGATGCCCTCCGGACCCGGGACCGGCCCGCATACGCAGTCCGCCCGTGTTCCGCCGGAATCATCAACCGGTGTCCACCGGGCAGTGCCAGGACGCCGGGGGCGGGAACTCTCCGGGAAGGTGCCGCGTTGAATCCGAGCCCGTTCGACGTCATCCCTGGGAGCCATCGTGCCGGAGACCGTGCCCTCGCCAGCCGCCGTCCTTCCCGCCCTGCCGACACCACGCGTGCAGGCCGAGCGCCTGATCGAACTCGGGGTGCACGAGATCGCGGGACTGCCCGCCGCCGAGCTGCGGGCCTTCGCCGAGGCCGCCGAAGCCTCCGCCGACGACAGGACCCTGCTCGCGCTCCACCCCGACCGGGCCCCCGCCTCCGCCCTCACGCCGCTGCTGCGCCGGGAGCACAAGCCGGGCTTCGTCGTCACCGACATGCCCGACGTCGACCTGTTCGCCCCGCTCGACACCGTCGCGCTGCCCGAGGCCCCTCTCTATCTCGTCACCGGACTCGACCGAGGGGACCTGATGGCCAACTGGAGCCCGAACGAGGCGCTTCCCGCTCTCACCGCCCAGGGCCGCACCCCGCTGCTGCTCACCGAGGGCATCGCCTGGGTGCTGCAGCAGCCCGCCGCCCTGGAGCGCAACCACTGCTTCATGACCATCGGTTCCCGGCTGCGCAAGGCGAACGACGCCCTGGACGCCCGCACCCCCGCGCTCTGGATCAGCAACGGCTCCGGGCGGGACGGCCGTGAACGGCGCGACGCCCCCAAGGTCGGCTGGTGCTGGGCCGGCAACCGGCACACCTGGCTCGGCTTCGCGTCGGCGACAGGGCGTAACGTTCGTCCAGGTCCCTCCGCAGGAGGCTGACGTGTCCATCCGCTCCCCACGGTGTCCGGCCAGGCGTCCCGCTCCGGGCCCGATGTGCTCGCGCGTGGTTACGGGGAGCGCCTGGCGTGGTGGGCATGAGTGACGGATACGCGGAGTGGGCGTCCCGCCTCGACGGTGCCACCGCCTGGACCTGGTCCGGCCCGCGCGACACGGCGCGGCCCGTCCTCCCCGACGGCTGCATGGACCTGCTGTGGGTTGGGGGCCGGCTGCTGGTGGCGGGGCCCGACACCCGCGCGTTCACTCCTGCGGCGGCACTCTCCACCGACTGCGCGGGCATCCGTTTCGCCCCCGGCACCGCACCCGCGCTGCTGGGCGTACCCGCGCACGAGCTGCGCGACCGGCGGGTCGCGCTCGACGCCCTCTGGCCCGGCAGGGAGGTCCGCCGTCTCACCGCGCGGATCGGCGCGGCCGACGACCAGGCCGCCGCGCTGGAGGGCGTCGCCCTGCGCAGGGCAGCCGGAGCCGAAGCCGCGGACCCGCTCGCGGCGGCCGTCGCCGCACGACTGCGGCAGGGGTGCTCCGTCGCCGCCACCGCGCGCGCCGTCGGGCTCGGAGCACGTCAACTGCACCGCCGCTCGCTGGCCGCGTTCGGCTACGGCCCCAAGACGCTGGCCCGGGTCCTGAGGCTGCAACGGGCCCTGGACCTCGTGCGCGCGGGAACACCGTACGCCGAGGCCGCGTCCGCGGCGGGCTGCGCCGACCAGGCGCATCTGGCCCGGGAGGTACGCGATCTGGCCGGCACGACGCTCGGTGAGTATCTGGCCGTGACGGGCTACGCGGGGTTGGTCGCGAACAACGACACCGCGCAGCCGTCGGGGTCCAGCACGACGGCGTAGCGCTGGCCCCAGACGGCGTCCCAGGGTTCGAGATGGCCCTCGTACCCGGCGGTGGTCAGATCCGCGTACACCGCGTCGACCTCGGCCGGACTGTCGCAGAGGAAGGCGAGCCCGAGGCGCTCGCCGCCCCTCGACCCCGTCCAGCCGGGGTCGAAGGAACGGACGACGTCCTCGGTGTCCCACAGCAGGCGCCGCCCACCGGGAAGGGGAACTTCGACGTGGGGGGACGATTCAGCGCCCGCTGGGATCTCGAGCCCGAGCCTGCGGTAGAAGGTGAGCGATGCGGCCAGGTCGGCGGTGGTCACGGAGATCGCGTCGAGTCGTGGAGTCATGGACCGACCGTATGCCGGAGGCCGTGACCGGGTCTTGTACGAAACGGTCACGGCCCGGCGTGGCGCCGCTACGCGCAGGTCGCGGGCGAGGTGCCCGGCTCCGTCAGCGGCAGCCCCAGCTGAGCGCGTTCCGTGAGCCAGCGGGTCGGCCGGTGCCGGGGATCGCCGGTCGTGGCGTACACGGACCGCTGCAGGTCCAGCATCCGCACGGCACCGATCCGGTCGCCCCAGGCCAGTGGTCCAGCCGGGTAACCGAGGCCGGTCGTCACGGCGAGGTCGATGTCCGCCGGGGTGGCCAGCGAGCGCTCCGCGATCGAAGCTGCGACGGAGACCACCGAGGCGAGCAGCCGCTGCGCCACCGACCCCGCGGTGTCCCGCACCACCGACACGGCCCAGGGCTCCCCGCCGTCCGCAGCGCGGGCCAGGACCGCGCGGGCGTCCCGCGCGGCGGCCGGATCGGTTGCCGGCGTCACGGCGAGCACCCGGCGACGGCCCGCCGGGTGCAGCGGGTCGACGCCGAAGGTGCGCGGGGCGGGCAGCCCCAGCGAGGCCACCGCCGCGGCCACGGTCGTCCCCCAGACAGGGACGAGGACCACGGCAGCGTCGGTGGGCGACGGGCCGTTCTCGACCGTGGTCCCGGCAGCCGTCAGCGCGGTCCGCAGACATGCGGCGTCCTCGCCGCCCGCGACGAACACCGGGCGGTCCGAGTCACCCGTGACCGGCGCTTCCGGGGCCGGGGCGGGTGCCCCGGGGCCGTACGCGAACCAGCCCTGTCCGGTCTTGCGGCCGTGCAGGCCGGCGGACACCCGGTTCGGCGTGAGATAGGAGGGCCGGAGCCGGTCCTCGTAGCGGAAGCCCTGCCAGATCGAGTCGATCACGGCGGCCGTGACGTCCAGCCCCGTGAGGTCCATCAGTTCGAACGGGCCCATGCGCAGCCCCAGGACGTCCCTGGCGATCCGGTCGATCCCGGCCGGGTCCGCGACAGACTCCTCCAGCAGTGCCAGCGCTTCCGTCACCAGTCCACGGCCGGCGTGGTTGACGAGGAAGCCGGGGGTGTCGGCGACCATGACCGCGCGGTGCCCGCAGCTCTCGACCAGTGCCGTGAGCGCCGGCGGGATCCCGGGACGGGTGGCAGCGCCCGGCACGACCTCGACGATCTTCATCAGGGGCACGGGGTTGAAGAAGTGCAGCCCGGCCAGCCGCCCCGGGTCCCGTAGCGAAGCGGCGATCCGGGTCACCGACAGGGACGAGGTGTTGGTCGCGAAGACCGCCGAGTCCGGCAGGGCCTGCTCCAGCTTCCCGAAGACCTCGGCCTTGGTGTCCAGGTCCTCCCGTACGGCCTCGATGACCAGCTCGACCTCCGGGCCGGACGCCCACGGGTCGTCCAGCGGGATCAGCCGCTGCAGGGTCGCGACGGAGTCCCCGGCGGACATCCGGCCCTTCTGGACCGCGCGTTCCAGCATGGACCGGACGAAGTCCACGGCCGCCGTCACCGCCTCGGTCCGGACGTCGCAGAGCTCGACGGTGTGCCCGGCCGAAGCGGCCCACTGGGCGATGCCTCGTCCCATGGCTCCGGCTCCGACGATCCTCATACGCATGGCGGTTACGTCCTCTCGGCAGGTGCGGTCGATGTCAGCGAAGGTTGACGGCGGCGAAGCCGGGCGGGTCCGGGCTCAGCGAAGGTAGACCCTGCCGGGGTCGACATCCTCGCGCAGGAGCCGCAGTTCCTCCTCGGTCGGCGGGGGCACGGTCTCTACCGAGCCGGCGACCTGAAGGTCCCAGCCGGTGGCCTCCCGGACCTGCTCCACCGCCACGCCCGGGTGTACGGCGACGAGCCGGAGCTCCTCCCCGACGCCGGAGCGGGCCAGAATGCCCAGTTCGGTGATGACCCGGGTGACCCCGGCTCCCAGCGGCCGGATGCCCTCGGCGAGCGCGCGGTCCGGGCCCGGGGTGGTGCAGAAGTCCAGGGCGCCGGTGAAGGAGCGCGGGTTGTGACGGCGCATCACCACGAACACCTCGTGGGAGTTGGCCATCACCTCGATGGCGCCGCCCGAACCGGGGAGCCGCACCGTGGGGTTCTCCCAGTCGCCGATGACGGAGGTGTTCAGGTTGCCCCACCGGTCGATCTGCGCGGCCCCGAGGAATCCCACGTCGATGTGGCCGCCCTGGAGCACGCAGCCGAACAACGCCGGCATCGACAGCACGGCCTCCGCACCCGAGATGAGCACCGCGTCCGCGATGGTCTCCGGCAGATGCGAGGGGTGGGCCCCGCAGACCCCGGATTCGTACACCACCTCGATCTGCGGCGCGACCGTCAGATGGGCGAGCTCGGTGGCGAGCGTCGGGAGCCCGATGCCGGCGAACACCGTTCGCCGCGAGGCCAGTTCGCGGGAAGCGACGACGGAGAGCAGCTCGGACGAGGTGACGGCCTCGGGCGCGGTGGTGGTCATGGTCCGTTCCTTCCCCTGCGGCGCGCTCACAGCCGCCGCCCGTAGTTCACCGGTTCGCTGAGCGCTTCGCCCACCGCGAGGCCGGCCCAGAAGTCCTCACCCAGCTTGTCGACGTACTCGGCGTGGTCGGCCGTTCCGTACACCCACTCAGCCAGCCACTCCCGCAGCCGCCCCGGGTCCTTGCTGATGTGTGACCAGGCCCGGTAGAAGGCGTTGTCGCGGTCGTAGTAGCCCTGCGCGAAGGACGGGTGCGCGCCGCGCGGGCAGACGACGACGGCGTCCACGGCGTGGGACGGGACGAGCGTGCGGTTGGGGTCGGAGCGGACCACCTCGTCCGCGACGATCTCCTCGACGACCACGATCGCCTTGTCCGCCGCGTACACCGCCTCGGCCTGGATGCCGGTCAGCCCCCAGATCTGGGTGTTGCCCCGGCGGTCCGCACGCTGCGCGTGGATGATCGTCACGTCCGGGTTCACGGGCGGCACGACGTAGATCTGTTCCTGCTCGCCGTCGGGCCCGGGGTAGGGCGACGTCACCTTACGCAGATCGCTGTTCACGCTCGGCAGATCGCTGCCCCCGTAGCTGCGCAGCGGGTAGAACGGCAGCCGCTGGGACCCCGCGAGGTAGCGGCAGACCATCCCGTAGTGGCTGTACTCCTCGAAGGCCAGCGGAGCCGGATCGGCGCGCTCCATCCTGCGCCGCAGTTCGCCGAGCGAACCGGCGGAGGAATTGCCCACGAAGGAGGAGACCAGCCGCGAGACACAGCCCGCGGCGATCATCTGGTCCACCACGATGTCCGCCGTCATCCGTACGACGGTGAGGTCCTTGCGGCCCTGGCGGATGATCTCGTGCCCGGCGGCGGTGGGGACGAGGTGGGTGAACCCTTCGATGCAGACGGTGGCTCCGTCGTGCACGAAGGCGGCGACGGCCTCCTTCATCGACATGACTTTGCTGGGCCCGTCGGCCGTATCCGTCCGCTCCACGGTGCTCCTCGGCGAGTGCGTGCTGGTCGCCCTTACCGTGTCAGCACCCATTGATTGCTGTCCAATACCAAATTAAGGTCGGATCAAGACCGTTGGTTAATGAATGGAAGCTCCGATGGAACTGCGTCATCTGACCGCGTTCACCGCTGTCGCCGAGGAACTGCACTTCGGCCGCGCCGCCAAGCGGCTGCAGATGGCCCAGCCCCCGCTCAGCCAGCAGATCCGGCAGCTGGAGAAGGAACTCGGCGTCCAGCTCTTCGAGCGCAACACCCGCTCGGTGCGGCTCACCAGCGCGGGGGAGTCCTTCCTGGAGCCCGTACGGACCGTGCTCGACGACCTCGACATGGCGGTACGGGCCGCCAAGGCCGCCGGCCGAGGGGAGTACGGCCGGGTCACCATCGGCTTCGCCGGAGCGTCCAGCCACGAGACGCTGCCCCTGCTGACCCGGGCCGTGCGGGCCGCCCACCCCGGGATCGAGCTGGCCATGAAGGGCCAGACGTACGCCAACGTCGCCCTGTCCCGGGTCGCCGACGGCTCCCTCGACCTGGGGTTCGTCCGGCTCCCGGTCACCCAGCCCGGAGTGGCCTACCGGGTGATCGACGAGGAGGAGCTGCTGTGCGCGCTGCCCTCCGACCACCGGCTCGCCGGCCTGGAGAACATCCCCATCGGGGTCCTCGCCGACGAACCCTTCGTCTCCTTCCCCGCGAACGCCGGCTCCACGGTGCGCGACGCGATGGTCCAGGCCTGTGAGGCCACCGGCTTCAACCCGCGCGTGGTGCAGGAGGCTCCTGACTCGTACACGATCCTGGCCCTCGTCGCCGCGGGTGTCGGCGTCACGCTCACGGTCTCCTCCGTCCGCCACATCCAGCAGAACGGACTGGTCTACCGGTCCCTCGCCGGCCCGCCCATCCGGCGCCAGGCCGCGCTGGCCTGGCGCACGGACAACCCCTCGGCGGCACTCCGCGCGGTGCTCGCGGTCGCCGAGGGGGCCCTGCCGACCCCGTAGCCGTCCGATTGAGACGCGTGGCGTCTTGAACATGAGGTAACTCGATATTGGACCGACTCAGTGGTCCAGTGCGAAGGTCGCCCCACACATCCGAACCCGCGAGAGGTGTCCCGCCGTGCCCGACCAGACCGATGTCGTCATCTGCGAGCCGCTGCGCACACCCATCGGGCGTTTCGGCGGCGCATTCGCCCAGCAGACCCCGGCCGCGCTCGCCGCACGCGTCATCGCCGAGGTCGTCGCCCGCACGGGAGTCGACCCGGACCGGGTGGACGAGGTGCTCCTCGGACACGCCTACCCCTCGTCCGAAGCCCCCGCCATCGGCCGGGTCGCCGCCCTGGACGCCGGACTGCCCGACACCGTCACCGGCGCCCAGACCGACCGGCGCTGCGGCTCCGGCCTTCAGGCCGTCCTCGACGCCGCCATGCAGATCCGGGCCGGCTTCAGCGATGTCGTCATCGCGGGCGGCGTCGACGTCATGAGCGCCGCCCCCTACTACACGCACGACGGACGCTGGGGCATCAAGGGCCCCGGCCTCCAGCTCCACGACTCGCTCGCCCGGGGCCGGGTCACCGCGGGCGGCGTCCGCCACCCCGTACCCGGCGGCATGATCGAGACCGCGGAGAACCTGCGCCGCGCCTACTCCATCAGCCGCGCCGACCAGGACGCCCTCGCCCTGCGCTCGCAGGCCCGCGCCGCCCGCGCCGCGGAGGAGGGGCGCTACCAAGCGGAGACCGTCCCCGTCACCGTAAGGACGCGCAAGGGCGAGACGGTCGTCACCGCCGACGAGCACCCCCGCCCCGACACGACCCGCGAGCAACTCGCGGCGCTGCGCCCCATCATGGCCAGGACCGACCCGGAGGCCACCGTCACCGCGGGTAACGCCAGCGGGCAGAACGACGCCGCAGCCGCCTGTCTCGTCACGAGCGCCGCCACCGCCGAACAGCTCGGGCTCACCCCGCTCGTCCGTCTGGTCTCCTTCGCCCGCGCGGGTGTCCCCGCCGCGACGATGGGCATCGGCCCCGTCCCGGCCACCCACGCGGCCCTCGGCCGCGCCGGGCTCACCCTCGCCGACCTCGATCTGATCGAGATCAACGAGGCCTTCGCCGCCCAGGTCCTGGCCTGCACCCGGGAGCTGGGGCTCGGCGAGAGGGACCACGAGCAGCGGATCAACGTCAACGGATCCGGTGTCTCGCTCGGCCACCCGGTGGGTGCCACCGGCGCCCGCATCCTGGCCACACTCAGCCGGGAGATGCACCGCAGCGAGGCGCGCTACGGCCTGGAGACCATGTGCATCGGCGGCGGCCAGGGCCTCGCCGCGGTCTTCGAACGCATCACCACCTGACACCTCTCCCCATCCCCCTCCGTCCCCGTTTGCTTCCCCTCTCCACCACGCGACCCGGAGCGTCTCGGGCGACGCCCGGGTCAGCCGTGCCCCATCCGCTTGTTCCACCATGTTCACGGGAGCCACCATGAGTGCGACCACCGCCACCGCACGCGAGCGAACGAAGGCCGCCAACCGCGCAGGGTTCGGAGCCTTCATCGGCTCCACCATCGAGTGGTTCGACTTCTACATCTACGGAACCGCGGCAGCGCTCGTCTTCGACAAGGTGTTCTTCCCCGAACTCGAAGGCCCCATAGGCACCCTGGTCGCCTTCGCCACCTTCTGGGTCGGCTTCCTCGCCCGCCCCATCGGCGGCATCATCTTCGGCCACTACGGTGACCGGCTCGGCCGTAAGAAGACCCTCGTCATCACCTTGCTGATGATGGGCATCTCGACCACCGCGATCGGCCTGCTGCCCGGCTACGCCTCCATCGGTATCGCCGCCCCGATCCTGCTGGTCTGCATCCGCATGATCCAGGGCATCGGCCTCGGCGGGGAGTGGGGCGGCTCCGTCCTGATCGCCTCCGAGCACGCGCCCAAGGGCAAGTCCGTGCTGTACGCGGCGTTCGCCCAGCAGGGCTCGCCCGTCGGTAACACGCTCTCCACCCTGAGCTTTCTCGCCATCAGCCAGCTGCCCGACGACGCGTTCGTCTCCTGGGGCTGGCGGGTGCCCTTCCTCGCCTCCGCCGCACTCGTCATGGTCGGTCTGCTGGTCCGCCTGAAGGTCGCAGAATCCCCGGCCATGGCCAAGCTCATCGCGAAGAAGGAAGTGGTCAAGCTCCCGTTGACCGAGGTGCTGCGCAGCCACCCCATGCTGATCGTCCTCGGCATCGGCGCCTGCACCATCGGCCTGTCCGCGACGTACTTCAAGTCGACGTTCGCCCTGTCCTGGGCCACCACGTCCCTGGACTTCGACCGCAGCTCGTTCCTGACGATCATCCTCGTCGCCAACGTCACCCAGATCATCGTCCAGCCCTTCGGCGCCCTCATCGCCACCCGTATGAAGAGCTGGTCCCGTGCGGTGACCGTGATGCTGGTCCCCGAACTGATCCTGATGCCGGTGATGTTCGTCCTCATCAGCACTGGGAACTACGGCCTCGCGATGCTCGGTGTCGCCGTCGCCACGATCCCGCACTGCCTCTACTACGCCGCCCTCGCCGGCATGCTCGCCAGCCGTTTCCCGGCCCATCTCCGCTACACGGGCATCTCGCTCTGCTACCAGCTCTGCGGCACCCTGCTCGGCGGGACGACCCCGATCATCGGCCAGTTCCTGCTGAACCGGACCGGCTCCATCACCGCCGTCATCGCGTACGCCGTCTTCCAGGTGGCGCTGACCCTGGGCTGCATGCTCCTCCTGCTCAAGCGCCCCAACCACGACGAGCAGGCCGCCGATCCGGTCGCCGCCCCCCGCACCGCGCCCGTCACCGCCTGACCGCCCGTACACGCAGAACGGAGTACCGCCATGCCGCTGACCGTCCACGGCATCCCGGAGATCCTCACCCTCGGCGGGCGCGACCTCGGGCACTCGGAGTGGAAGGAGGTCACCCAGGAGCTGATCGACGCCTACGCATACGTCTCGGGCGACCACCAGTGGATCCACACCGACGTCGAGCGCGCCGCCGCCGGCCCGTACGGGCGCACCATCGCCCACGGGTACATGGTGCTGAGCTGGGGCATCCCGATGTTCGGCGAACTCCTCCAGGTGAGCGGCGTGGGACGCGCGCTCAACTACGGGGTCAACCGGGTGCGCTACCCGGCGCCCGTCCCCGTCGGCAGCCGTGTCCGCCTGCACGCCACCGTCACCGGGGTGACCGAGGTCGCGCGGGGCGGCGTGCAGATGACGCGCGGCTTCACCTTCGAACTCGAGGGCTCCGAGAAGCCGGCTTGCGTCGCCGAGTCGCTCACGCACTTCTACCCGTGAGCCCGGCCCATCCAGCACCCGCGCGAAGCCGCTGCCAGGTGGTCGGCCCGGGCGTCGGGGTCCGTCGGCCGGTTCAGCCCGGTCGGTACGCCGAAGCCGACCTGGCGGCCATGGACCGGGTGCGTGAGGGCGTCGACGACGGCCGGCAGCACCCGGCCGCCACCTGCACCCAGCACCACGAGATCGTCGAGGCGGCCGACGGAGTGCGTGTGGTGTGCGCCGTGCGTACCCACGTCGGCGGCATCCGCAGGCGGCTGGAATTTCAGTCCGCCTCAGCCTCCGCGCCCGCGTAGAGATAGCTGCTGGCCCCGCCAGGGTGGCGCGACACCACGCGTCCACCGCGTCCTAATCCATCGCCGCAGCGCCTCCTCCAGGCAGAGCGCGCCCTGCAGCGCCTTGCCCCCCCCCCGCTCGCCGTGTGCTGGCGGGTGACGCCCGCCGCGTCGCCCGCGAGCACCGACGGGACGCAGCACCCGGTACCGCCTCGGCGACCGCGCCGGCGTCCCGCGTGGAGCACGCACGAAGGGCCGCCCGGCAGTGCAAG